>JBGTBX010000109.1:0-16676 GCA_041749115.1 Gemmatimonadaceae bacterium | reverse complement strand
GTGGTGCGTAGCCGGTAGGAGGCCGTGCCGGTGTTGATGATGTGGGCGTTGAAGGTCAGCCGGTCGACGACGGCGGCGGCCCAATTCTCAGTCCGCAGCGTGTGTGATCTGCCCTCGTGTTCGTAAGGGAACCCCCACCGGGACACAACGCCCTGCGTGCGAGTCGATGATCGCTGCTGCTCGTCGATTCCCGTAAGACCCGCCCGTTGAAATGCCCGATGAAGGGATGTCAACTGGGACACTCGCGGGGTGAGGGGACTGCTGATCGGCTATGCCCGGGTCTCCACCGACGAACAAGACCTCACCGCGCAACGCGACGCCCTCGCCGCACTCGGCGTCGAGTTCGAACGGATCTACGTCGACCACGGGGCTCACCGGGACCAACCGGGCCCGCCCCGGGCTCCGCGAGGCGATGGCCGCCTGCCGCGGCGGCGACGTCCTGGTCGTGACGAAGCTCGATCGACTTGCCCGCTCGCTGCCCGATGCCCGCGACATCGTCGCCGAGCTCACCGCCCGGGAGGTCAAGCTCAGCCTCGGCGGATCGGTGCACGACCCGACCGACCCGGTCGGCAGACTGCTGTTCAACGTCCTCGCCATGGTCGCTGAGTTCGAGTCCGATCTAATCAAGATGAGGACTCGGGAGGGCATGAAGGTAGCCCGCGCCAAGGGCCGGCTGCGCGGAAAGAAGCCCAAGCTGTCCCCGCGACAGGAAGCTCACCTCGTCGAGCTGCACCACGCCGGCGCGTACACCAGCGCCGAGCTCGCGGAGCTGTTCTCCGTCGCCCGCTCCACCGTCTACCGAGCGATCGAGCGCGCACGCACAGCCGCACCATCCGAGTCCTGACGTCCTACCTTGCACTTCGGGCCAGTTTCGGGAGTACCGGGCCTAGCAGGACGTCATCCACGCCGGCTGACTCACCGGCTGACTCACCGGCTTTGCCCAGCTGCTCAGGAATCACGATCCCGGCTTCAGCTAGCAAACCCCGCCGGCGATGAGCGCCAGCCCAGGTGGACTTGCGGACCGTCAGCGCGGCACCGGCCAGCTGACAGACGCGTGGTGGAAGACTACTATTCTGGTCTGTGACCACCGTGCCGTTGTCCGAGGCAAAAGCTCGCTTGTCGGAGATCGCCGACGAGGTCGGTCGCACCCATGAGCGCGTGCATATCACCCGCAACGGTCGCGACTACGTGGTGCTCGCGGCCGAGGACCTTGAGTCCATCGAGGCGACCTTAGAGCTGCTTGCCGATCCTCAGGCCCAGGAACGCATCCGTCGCTCAGAAGACGAAATTGCTCGTGGCGACATCCTCGACGAGGCGGAAGTTCGTGGGCTGGTCGAGAAACAACCCCTGACGCGAACCGAGTGACTTGTCGGGTCCAGGTAGCCCGCACCGCAGCACGCCAGCTCGCCGATGCGCTCCCCGAGGCCGTTGCCACCGCCTGTGTCGAGTTTCTCTACGGCCCCCTCGCTGAGAACCCGCGCCGCGTCGGAGCCCCGCTGCGCAAGCCATTGGAGGGGGGTACTGGCGGGCACGCCGAGGGCAGTACCGAGTTCGTGACACCATCGACGACACGGCTGCCACCGTGCACGTCGTTGACATCAGCCACCGGCGGGACGCGTATCGCTAACTGCACACGGCGGGCGCGAGTGTCGACACATCCCAGGCACGCCTCAGCGCGCAACGTGAAGGCGTGTGGCTAGTGTGCAAATCCCTCCTCGGACACCAGTCTTGGCTGGCCGAACACCGTGGCCCCAACCGGCGAGCCGATTGGGGCATGGTGTGAATGTCAACTGTCTGGTGGGCCTCCTCTCCGCCTACTCGAACCGCACTGACCTGCTGTATGACCTGCAAGAAGTCAGGCGGAAGCTCGGCCAGGTGTCCAAGGCTGACGAGGCCGATCGGCAAAGCGTGTGCTCGACCAACGCGGTTGCTCGACGACGGATGTGCGTAGCTGAGCAGTTGGGAGCGAAGGCGGTTGACCAGCTTGTAGCCGACTTCATGGCTGGCACGACGCGTCAGGCCCTTGCTAACCGGCACAAGGTCAGCGTCAGCAGCGTGGCGCGGTTGCTGCGGCAGGACCGTCAGCAACGTAGGCAGGCGTCGTGACGGCGCCACTCAGTCTTTACGCACCCTCCTTGAGGCACAGTAGTTCTGGCCTCCCCGACGCGCTCAGACGATCGGAGAGCTTACCGAACTGTGCTGGTCAGCAGGGCTGGTGCGGCATTTCCCCACCTGTGATGCGGCAGCCGTGCGCTGTTGACCACTCAGCTTGATCGCTTGGCTCTGGGAGATACGCCGGTCGCCTCGACCCGTGGCCATGCAGCCGGCGTCCATCCAGCGACGAAGGTCGGGAGCAAAGCGAGCCAATGGCTGACACCTGCCGCTGCCATCTGCCCCTCGATCCCCCGATCGGCGTCCACTGGCTGCCGTGGCGGGATCCCGAGCCTGGACTGCACGTGCTGGCCGTGGCGCTGTACGACGAGGAGCCGAGCTTTCTGCGTCGGGTGCGGGTGCCTGGTGGATGGCATACCGAGGGCTGTGGCGCAGCGCATCCAGAAGCCACACCGCCGAAACCATGGCAAGAGGTTGGCCGCTGCTGGGATGGGGTGGAGCACCCCGTCGTTGACGTGACGGCGTTCCTGGTGCCGAAGCCTGAGTACCCATCCATCGTGGTGCCCGCCGGCAAGGTGCGCTTGCCGCTGCAACACCGAAACGGACATGAGCGTCTCTGAGCCAGTGGCATCGGGGGCCATCGTTTCCGTTTCCGTCGCCGGTCCCGTTATCCGTCCCGACGATGTGTCGTCAGAGTGGGAGCGGCCGCATATGGGGCTCACCTGGATGACATGCGCAAGCGATCGCCTTGAGCACGCCGTCACCGACGAGGAGTGCGCAGCAGCCTTCCAACAGAACAGCGGCATCTACCGGGCAGTGTGTGGGCATCTGGTGGCAGCACAAGCGATGGCTTCACCGCCGGGGAAGCGCTGTCGGATCTGCATGGCGTTGCTGTACGAACTAGTCATGCAGCCTCGGCGGGACGGGTGGCTTAAGCGGCTGGTGTTGAGAGGGGGGCGTTAGCACAGAAACTTCACAGACTTCTCTATCCCACTCTTGCTCTCCCCGCAGCCAAAGCCGACCCACCCACAATCGCTACCAGCCCAAGCCCTGTACTCCACGAAATGTGTTCGTTCAGCAGTAACCAGCTCAACACGACGGCCACAGCCGGTGACAAGTAGAACGCTAATGTCGCTCGTGCCGGTCCGGCACGCTTAATCAGCCAGTAGTTCAGGTTCAGGGTGACGCCGGTAAAGATAATGCCGAGGGCTACGAGAGCGACACTGCTGGCCAGACTCGGCGTGGCTTGCGGCAGTGCCAGTAGCCCTGGTACGAGCAAGACGACAATCGAGACCAGCATGGCGACGGTGGCAATGCCCAGCGGTTGGGCCAACGTTAGCTTGGTATGTATGAGTAGCGCGCCGCAGGCGTAGCAGAGAGCAGCACCGACGAGAAGGAGGCCACCAACCAGCGCACGCGTGCCACCACTCAAATCTAGGCCAAATAGCAACACCAAGCCGGCAAAACCAAGCAGAAGCCCGAATATTCCCCGCGCCCCTTGCGGTCGCTCGTCGGGGTCAAACTTCAGAGCGAGGACCGCGACAAACAACGGCTGGGCACCGATCAGGATGCCGGCCAGTCCTGGCGACAACAGGTGCTGGCCAACTGTCAACAGCAACAGTGGCACCGTAGCCTGCAACAAAACCGTCAGCAGCACCCAGCCAGGCTGCTGTTTCAGCGCCGGTAGAACCTTCCTCTTCAGCGCGAACGGCATCAGGAATGCGGCCGCCAAGATGACTCTGCCGAGCACCACCACAACCGGCGGAAACCCACGCAGGGCAATCTCAATAACGAGATACGCCCCACCCCACAGCAGGGAGAGGAGCGCAATGCCGGGCCATACCCAGCGATTCATATATGTTTGTGGACATTGGTCGGCGGGTCGGTCTTCACGGGCCTACCTTAGCCGACCGCTGCCGCCAATGCTTGGACCCTATCCAGGTGAGCGTATGGCTGGAAGCTCGGCAGCAGTTCTTTAATCCGTCGTTGGTTGCGGCCAGATTGCGTTATTACGGCAAGTTGCCAGGCTTCCATCGCACTGCTAGCTGCGGCTTCCGGTTCCGGCGCATCGGTACTGCTGTTGGCTTCCATAAGGTGCGCGCTGGCCAGGTCGATCAAGGTGCCCGAACGTTCTCGCACGTAATGCTCAGGCAGCAGCTCGCAGGCCGTTTGCAGTGTCGTAATGGCGGTTCGCCCGTCACCGAGACGCATCAGGCAGCGACCTTTCAGGCGAGCGGCATGTTCCTGGGCGTTGAAGAAGCCGAGCCACTGCGGCACGTTGTTGAGTTGCACACCGTCAAAGAGTTGTTCTGCCTTGGCCAGGGCGGTAGCCCCGGCTTGGCGGTCATCGGCAAAGGCGTACGCCTCACCCGCGGCTTCATACAGCCAGGAACGTACGGCTGGATTGACGCCAAAGCGGGTGGTGTTGGCGATGCGCAGGGCAGCTTCCAACAGCCGCAGGGCTTCGTTGCCGCGCTTGGCGTGTAGGTGGATATAGCTCATGACGCCAAGCACGTAGGCATGGAGCGTCGGGTCTTCGCCTTCCTGGGCGCTGGACAAGGCGACGGCACAGAACTGGCGAGCGGTGGCGTAGTCCTGGCTGTCAATGGCCAGCCAGGCCGCGAGTTGTGCAGTATCTCCGAGGACACCCACATAGCGGCGGTACAGCGCTGACGGCACCTGATCGGCCGCAGCCGACAAGCGGTTGAGATGACCAACCACGTCGCCGTAGACGGCCTGAGCGCCGGCCTGGTAGTCGATCTGCCGGTAGTGGTCAGTCAGAGCCTCGTACTGGCCGAGGAGGGCGGCGTGCATGGGCAGACCTTCTCCCACTGGTTGCTGCGCGCTGACCACGCCGGCGACATAGCCGGTACCGGATCGGCCGAGAGAGGTACGCCACGGCAGCGACGCCACAGCGCTATCCGCCAGTACAACCACTTGGCTGCCTGGTGGCAAGGTCAACGGTTGGTCGTCGGCGAATAGCCTTTGCAGCCGCTCCTTGCTAACGCCCAGCAGCCGGCCGAGCTTCGGCCAGAGGTACGGCACCGGCAGATGACGGCCAGACTCCCAACGGATGACCGTCGAGCGGTCGACGTGGAGGGCGTAGGCCAGTCCCTCTTGGGTGAAGCCGGCCGCCCTGCGGGTGGCAATGAAGCTGCTTCGGCGACGACGAGCGGTCATCTGCATACCTCCTGTGAGGAGGTTACCGGGGTGTGCCGGTTCACGCACCAGCCGTTGCCAGCGTTTGTGCAGGTCAAAGGGCAAAGCGCCACATTTGTGTCGCAGAGGTTCTCCGTTTGACCCGTGGGTGTGGCCGCGAGAAATCAGCAAGGTCGAGTGCAGGCACCCGGCATCGGGTGAATCCCCCACGCGTGACAGTTCGCTGACGACTTGCCTCGAAGTGCGTGACTCCAGCGTCAGTGAGTAGCCCCGGGGTGCTGGGTGATGATTGGCGGCCGTATGTGAGGGATGTGATCGAGACAGCGGCGTATCCATCAACGGATCAAGTTCGTCTACACCAAGACCAATAGGAAAAGGTAGCATTTACAAATGTCCATCGGTGAAGCTGCCAAAATAGTCGAGCAACTCAAAATCGTCAGAGAATCAATGGCCACCATCGAGAACGGACTTATCGACGGCTCATTGAGCGCGCAAGCCGAGACAACATTCGCGCAAATGCTGGCCGCGTTGGCAGTCTCGCTTCGGCTGCATGCTGATAAAAGGAACGTAGTACAATAGCCACAGACCCTTCACTCGTCCGATTGCGCCAGGAACACCTTGCCTGTTGTACCCAAGTTGCTATGCGGAAGATTTGCGAATACAATTCGTCGTGGGGAACCATTCGTAAACTCTACCAAGGCCGATGAGCCGAAATCTATCGGCAGGTATCCAAAGAAATCGCTAGGGTAGTAGCCGACGTCACGCGCGATTGCGATCAGGGCAGTGGTGAACGTCGAGCGATGAGCAAATATCACCCCGACTTCAGCACCAAGAGCTGAGTATCGACCAAGAGCCCGCCTAACCTTCGCCTCGTAAGATCTCGAATACTTTCCAGTATGTCGCAGGCTGTACGAACTGTATAGCCCTCCACGATACAGGTTGTACTCGCGGCCAGCGCCCGGGTCCATCGCCAGAAGTTCCTCTGTTGAAATCCCCTCCGTCTCAGGGACTATGATCGAACGAAGCTCCGCATCTTCAATCAATTCGACGTTGGCCAGCACTGCTAGAACTGCGGCTGATTCCACTGCGCGCGGCGCATCCGAACATGCAACGACGACTTCTCCACTGGTCAGGTACCGAACAAACTCCCATATATGAGCGGCTAGGTCTCGCGCCTGTTGATTCCCCCGCTCAGTCAGCAAGTCCGTGTCATCACGTCGTGCGAACCTATCCTCAAGGTTCTTGCTTGATTCCACATGCCTCACAAACAGTAACCACTTCACGTCCCATTCGCCATCAATTTATCAGTAATCTTGTCGATCACCGAAGCCGCCTTCGATTCCTCGTCCGCCATGAGATCCAAGGCATCACTTGAGCTGTGCGTCTGTGCAATCGCACTTCTCCTATCTTGAAACTCCCCAAGCACCAACGTTAACCCCGCAATGAGAATGCGGATTCTTTCGCGCGCATCCCGTATATCGGCGTACTCATCGACGCTGGCCACACCCGCTACGTTAGCGAGACCAATCTCGGCGTCTCCACATGGCGCGTCATGTACGTCGCCGTCTGGCCCAAGGCTTCTTCCGACAAATCTGCGTGCGAATCTGGATACCGCTGATCGAGAGGCTGTTAGCTGAAGGAAATTCTGGTGCCCTTTTGCCATCTTTCGCCCGTCAAATCCTAACAATTTCGACGGCTTATGCAGGATCAGTTGCAGCTCCGCATTGAGTGCGGAAGACTCGTACATGCTATTGGCTCTGCGTGCGCACTCCCTAGCAAACCGAACAACGTCAAGGTTGTCGTCGTTGTAGCACGCCGTTGTACAGCCCAGTCCCAATAAGAATGCAGCTTGATGGACAGGAAATATGAGGTCACTAATAGACCCTCCGTAGCCTCCTCGCTTTAGGCGAGCGTGGTGTGGATGTGCAGAGCGCAGCAAGCCGTAGCTAACCACACTCTCGATTGCCGCTGTTATCGGCGCGAGCGCACTTCGTAATCCGCTCTCCCTGACGACATGAACAGAGCCTGCGGGCACCACAAGAGGTAACGACAGTACATCTAGACAAACATCAACGGTGGAGGCGGCCACGGAAACTCTCGATCCGGAGATGCAATCGCTGATAACGAAGTAATACGATGTGTCCACTCGCAAGTAGACTCCATAAAAGCAGCCGTAGAAATGGCCTAAGTGAAGACCGCCTCCCTGAGCTCGACAGCCTCCAACAAAGACCTCTGACACCGGCCGTACTTCCTTCGTAATCGAGTCCGCTCCGGCTTAGATGCTCAAATATTTCCTACCTTCTAGCAGCAACTGTGCCGTGATAAATATCTTCAGATAGTACGCATCGACCCTTGGAATTAGATCTGGAACAGCCACTTGGCGGCGGAAACTCTCCCTGGCTCCATCGGTCAGCCTTATTGCTGCACATTCAATCTGTTCGAGTTCACCAGCGAAGAGCTGTAGTCCCGGACCGATCGGCACATCTACCAAACCGGTAACCTCCGACTCATCAAGGATGTATTGCTCCAATTCGCGATCGTCCCGCAGCAAATAAACGTGGGAGAATTCCCTGTTGCGAACGCCATCTGGCTCGTCCATCACGTCATGCTTAATTCCGAGGGGGATGAGACTCTCTGCCGTGGGGCGTGCTCCCAACTCCTCTTCGATTTCCCGTAGCCCGTCTAAAGGGGTCTCGCCGGCTTGCAAATGTCCAGCCGCAGTGATGTCCAGCATGTTTGGGTAGTTCTTCTTGTTCGGCGACCGAAGCTGAAGTACGATGGTGCCCGTATCTCCACGGCTGCTGACAATCCAACAATGAAACGTATGGTGCCAAAGGCCTTGCTTTTCTGCGGCCCGCCGCTCGAACTGACCGATATGCTTGTAGTTGCCGTCGAAAACGTCGATGATTTCTGACATTTTGTTATTAGACCTCTCAGAACATAGTGGCATGTGACAGGCGTTAAGTCAAGGAACGAACAGAGTCACCTCAAGTTGCGAGAGACCTCCTTTTCGAGCCGCTCCAGTTTAGCCGACGCTTCTCGGTACCTCTGCTTGCGCGTGTCATGCGCTAGCAGGCGAACCCGCAACTTGAGAACCTTTGCCTCACGCTCGTGGTCGCCATTGTTTGAGAAGGTATCTTCCGCCTGTTGCGAGAGAATAAGCGCGTCGCGCAAGAGGTCATTTAGCTGGCCTGTAGGGTCGACCTGACCGTTCTCTCCAACCTGCTTGCCTAGGTATCGCGAAATCAGTTCGGCCTCTGAGTGATCCAGTTGCGCCGCGTGGATATCGGCAAGTGCCTGCGGTAAGCCTGAGATCAGTTGCCGTGGTTCGGCAAAAAGTGCTCGGCCTGGGGCAAGGTCGAGGGTCTGTGCCGTGACGTTAGCTCGATGTCTGAGCGCCTTCACCTTGAGATCCAGCAGGATATCCTTTGAAGCGCCGGGTTGCGCCAATTCGTCGTCAAGCAACTGAATTGCTTCACCAATATTTTCGAGCGCGGCCTCACGACTACCGACCTCATATAGCGACCAGCCCAGGTCGTCGATCAGGATTGAGGCTTGGGTGATTCGATCTTCCAGGGCCGTTGCCGCGTTGAGTGCAATCTGTCCCAGCTCTGCTCGTTGTGCCGCAGCGCCCGTGAGATGCAGTAGACGACTCGACCAGCTTCGCAATTCAAGTATGGCCTGTTCTCGCCGGTTTCCTTCGCTAGATAGTGCCTCAGCGTAGTCTATTAGACTATCTGCAAAGACGTTGCCGGGGTGTCGCTGGTCATGCACTTGCTCGGGGAGGGGTCGTGTTCGCGCCATAATAGCAAGCTCGGTAGCAAGTATAAGGACCACTACGACTAGAGCAAAGACTGTGATGCCTTTCCAGTCTTGCGGAAGGAGATGCAACTCAAAGCGGTCAGCAAACTGAATGCTCGCCCAGATCAGTCCAGTTATTGTCGCCATGCGTAGGATGCGCGGAACGGCCGACTCCGCAAAAATCCAGTTGGCTGCACGACGTGTGACGACTGTTTTCGGCTTCGCGGTCATGGCCGTGCCTCATCTGTTAGTCGAGAATCTTCCCGGTCGTGCAATCTACGCCTCCTCTAAGTCGTGCTGGCCAGGACAATCTTGGAGTTTCTTTATCAGTCTTGCAGGATTACCGGCAACGAACGAATAGGCCGATACTGACCTCGTAACGACCGCTCCAGCACCGACCACCGCGCCGGTATTAATTTCAACACCGTCGATTATTGTGACGTTTGCTGCGATCCAAACATTGTTGTGGATCTTAACTGGTCGACGTCTTTCTTCCTGCAATACGTAAGGTACGTGTCGGCTGGGATCGCAGCCGTGGGCTACGGATGTAATGCAGGTATTCGCAGCGACCATCACATCAGTCCCGATCTGCACCCCGCCGTTACCACCGATGTACACATGCTGAGCAATGTCGCAATTCTGGCCAATTTTTACGAAGCCATTATAGGTGTCGATGTACGTATACGCTCGGATGGTTGCATTAGTGCCGATTTCGATATTTACCGAGTGCCGACCTCGTCCATCAAGTATCACGCCCTCCTTTAGCCACACGTTGTTACCAAGCGCAACTTTTCCTGGATGGCGTATAGTGACACCGCGATCGATTCGGCAACCGCGCCCTACGCTGGCTAGACGTCCGGCCCAGAGTAGTGCCCTGACACGTCCTATTAGTAGCGGAGTGAAGATGGAATGGAGATCAGAGAGCGCGCGTCGCCCATGAGACAGGCGATCTGACACCGTGAGCTGAGTCATCGACACGCTTGACCTCCAGCCTGCTGTGCCACGTGATTCGTCAGTATTGCACCCCGTGGTGACGCAACTAGGCAACTACATGCGGGCTGTTTGTGTGGATCACGCAGCAGAGTCGACCTCTCATTGGTCCACTATCACACGATCGGCCGAACGGATGGGACTGGATTTCACTCACCGTAGTCGCAGCATTCCCTCCACACCTCCACCGCCAAATCCCGCACCAGCCCTGGCTCGTAGTTCTTGACGAACGTCGCTGCGCTGACGGGTCGGTTCGTGGTGCCGAGCACCTGTCCAGCGAGCTTGCGACGCTGCTGGAAGCTCAGGCCCACGGTGCCGTCATCGAGGCCGCAGAGGATGGTCAGGGCCTGGGCGGGCTTGCCCCCGATGCGGGCCACGGCTTCCGCGATCTGCCGCTCAGCTTCCATGGCCCGGTCAAACACATCAGGGCTGAGGTCAGCAGGTACCAACTCGTGTAGGACGGCCGTTGGCCGCTTTTGCTTGTCCGCGCACAAGAACGAGATCAGCTCCGAGCAGTCGAGCAGCCTGGACGCTCGCAGACCACGCCGAAGCTGTCGGCGCAGAAGCCGTTGCAGCTCGTGCGGCTGAAGAGGCACGGCACCGTGGTACCGCTGGGTTGTCACTGGAGGCGACTTCAGGCTTCCTCGCGCCCGAAGGTCGTCTCACGCTCCCTTCTCGGACGTGAATTGTACGCTGGTTGGTGCAGCGGCGATGGAAGATCAGTTCGCCGTCCGCTGCCTCTCCGTGCTGCCTGACCTGGGCAGGTACCGACTTTCGCATCAGGTTTGGTGAACGGCCGGTGCCGTCATTCATGCCGCGACTCGCGGGTGGATTGGTGAATCTTTGACCACTCCCGAAGTCCCTGCTTAGCGTCGCAATCATCGGCCGCTACGGGGGTGGCCATCACGACGAAGGGACCAGATCAATGACGAGTAACTTGCCAAGCCGGCTGCGTGATGCGGCCGAATCTTTGACTGGGCGAGAGGTCGCTCTTGGCCGACAGACGGCCCCGGTACGAGTACAGCGAGCTGTTCGTGAAGGTGTAGCAGTCGAACACGGACGCGGCATCGTTCAAGCCGCCCGTGTGCGTGGGCTGGAGTACGTCAGCACGGAAGCCCTGCAAGCCGTGGCCGGTCTGACCGAGCTGGAGACTTTGTACATCCAGCGCTCACCGCTTGGTGAGGGTAGGTACCGGGCGATTGCTGACACGGCTGCTGTGGCCATGGCGAACATCGTGGCTGAGACCGGGCGGTCGTGATGGTTGCGGTAGAGATCGTGGGCAGCGTGCTGCTGGCTCTGCTGCTGTGCGCCCTGGCGGCGTTGCTCATTGTCCTGGGCTGGCAGATGGCAGTGGGCCACTTCCGGCGGGACCGAGACCACCTGCTCCTCCAGCGTCAGGCGCTCAACGCCGAGTGGAAGACACTGGAGAACACCCGGCGCGTGCGGGGGTTGTTCCTCGATGCTCGGCGGGCCATGCAGCGGGAGGCCGATGTGCGGTATCGGTTCCGGCGGGGGGAGCGGTGATGGAGGAGGAGCAGACACAGGCTCGCGCACGCATGGGCGGTACCTGTCCGGCTGATCCGCTCAGCAGCGAAGAGATCGCCACACGGCGGAAGATCACTGATGGACTGGCCAGGGTTGCTGAACAAGGCGCGCCGGCAGAGCAGCGGCGGGAGCGGGAGCAGCCTGCGGCTGCAACGCCTGCCGGCCGGGCGCCGGCTACAGCGGATGAGCTGCGACGGTGCGCCCATCTGCGGGCGACGCATCGGTGTCCCGGGCGGTGTGTGTTCGCGGGTGAGTTGCGGGCGTCGGGACTGGATGCGTTTCGGGCAGAGCTGGACAACTCGTCATGAGTGACAGTCCTAAGGCGTGGCCTGCCAAGGTTGGGTCGGCAGTGCTGGTGTTGGTGGTGGCTGCCATTGGAGCGGAGGTGGCGGCTGGGTTGTTGGTGCCATTGATTCCGGCGCTCATTGCTGTTGTTGGGTTGGTGTGGGTGTATCGGCTGTTGTTGCGACGTTAACCACGGCGGAGGATAGGCCGCTCGACTAAGACTTCCTAAGCAAACTCGCCACATCTCGTGACTGGGAGAGATAGGTGATCTATGGCTCGATACACGCGTCGGAAGCGCGAACGGCGGCAGGCCGCGCTGGACCAGAAGACCCGAGAGAAGAAGCTGCGGGCTCTAGAGTCTTTGCTGCATAACGAGTGGCGTGAACACATCGCGGTCACAAGGGGTGATCTTACTCGCCAACCAGGCGAAGTTACCCGTGAATAAGCAAGCACAGCCACCGCGCAACGTAAGGCGGTGGCTGTTGTTTCTCAGTAATCATGTACCGCTCGCTGTTGTGGAATTGTGCCTGCCCTACAAAATACCTTGACTGTTGCCACGTGGCGACGCATAACTATACGTAGGGCATGTTGCCGACTGGCAACGGACAAGGCGACTGTGCCTCCCCATATCTATCACAAATATTAGGAGTCATTTGGGTACAAAGCGATGCAAGAACAATGGCGGATACGAGTTACAGGTAAGCGGCGTAAGGAGGTCAGTGTTGACCTGCTAGTTCAAGCCGTCATGGCATATGCCGAGCAACTGCGCGACGAGCAGCGCCGGGCCGAAGAGGAGGCCGCCAAAGCCCGCACAATGGAGCCGTGCCGACCGCAAAAGGAGGCAACGTCATGAACGCCGCATATCCGCCGCTCGTCATCTTGGCCGCCGGCCTACTGGTGTTCGGCCTTCTCCTGTTGGCTCGTTGGCTTGAGGCTCGGAGCTGGCGCCGGTCACTGCTGGCCTTTCGGCTGCGGCTCCCGGCAGATATTTCGGTGGATGCGGTAGCCGGGTGGCTGGCGACGGTCAATGCCGCGACGCATGCGCCGCTGTTCTCACTGTTGTCCGCTCCACCCGTCGCCCTAGAACTGGTTGGCTCACGTGAGGGTATCGAGCACGTGCTGTTAGTACCGAGGAATATGCGCGACGTCATACTGTCTGGCGTACGGGCATCGCTGCCGGGTGTGCGGGTTGAGGAGTTGCCGGATTACCTGAGCACCCGCCCTACCTTCAAGATCGCTGCCGAAGCTACCTTGACGAACGGCCGCCGTCCTATGGGTATCGAACGAGCCGAGATAGCCAGTAGCGCGCTATTAGCGGCACTGCAACCGCTGCACGGTCGGGAATCGGTCGTCGTGCAGTGGATTGTCACAGGTGGTGGTATCCCTCACCCGGTATCTTCCATTACGGCCAACAGCCAGGATCACAGTTGGTTTTTCGATGGCCGTGTGTCGGTGGATTCCGAAGCAGTGCGGGCCGAGCGCTTGAAGCAGAAAGAGCCGCTGCTGCACGCCTCGCTGCGGGTCGGCGTTGCCGCCCCGGATCGGGCGCGCGCCTACAGCTTGTACGGCCGAGTGTGGGCGGCCTTGCGAGTCATGAATGCTCCTGGTGTCGGCATTGTCCGCCGTTGGTGGTTGCCAGTCGGCCTGGTTGCCGACCGGGTGCGTACCTTGGCTGTTCCGCTGATCGGTTGGCCGTTGATGCTCAATACCCGTGAGCTGGCTGGTCTAATCGGATTTCCGGTGTCTGATGTCCGGTTGCCCGGGTTGTCACTGGGCGCGGCTAGGCAATTGCCACCCGCGACGCACATGCCGACACGCGGTGCCGTTTTCGGCCTGAGCAACTACCCCGGCAGTAGCAACCGAACCGTCGCCTTGCGTTCGGATGACCGCTTACGCCACACGTGGGTCGTCGGGCCTACCGGGGCCGGAAAGTCGACGCTGCTCGGCAATTTAATCGTGCAGGACATGGCCGCCGGCGCTGGCGTCGTCGTCATTGACGCTCGCGGTGATCTGGTGAGTGATGTGTTGGCCCGCGTACCCGACAGCCGCCGTGACGACGTGATTGTGGTCGATCCGAGCCAGACCGCCCGACCATTGGGCTTCAACGTGCTCAGTGTTGCCAAAGGCGAACAGAGCCGCGAGCTGGCCGTTGACCATGTACTGCACGTCTTCCATGACCTCTACCGCTCATCATGGGGGCCGCGAACGGCAGATATCTTGCGGGTTTCACTGCTGACACTCATGTTGACGCGGGCACCTGACGACTCAGCCTTCACACTCGTCGAGCTGCCAGAACTGCTCACCAACGATCGGTTCCGCGGCTTCGTGGTTCGGCAGGCCGCGGTGCAGCAGCGTCATCCCGAGCTGCGCTCCTTCTGGCGTTGGTATGACGGGCTGAGCGACGCCGAACGTGGCCAGGTCATCGGGCCGGTGCTGAACAAGTTGCGGGCCTTTGTCCTGAAGTCGCCGCTGCGGCTGCTGCTCGGTCAAAGCACCGGGCTCGACCTGAACACCATATTCACGCAGCGGAAGATACTGCTAGTACCGCTGAGCAAAGGCACGCTCGGGCCAGAGACCGCCCAGCTGGTCGGTAGCTTGCTGGTGGCTTCCATCTGGCAACTGGCGCTCGGCCGGGTGCGACTGGCCCCGGAGCTGCGCAGGCCGGTCTGGCTGTACGCCGACGAGTTCCAGGAAACCGTCCGGCTGCCGATTGACCTGGCCGACATGCTGGCTCAAGCCAGAGGCCTCGGGCTGGGTTTGACCTTGGCGCACCAACACCTGGGCCAGCTCCCCGAAGCGCTCAAGACGGCCGTACTCGGCACCGCTCGGACTCAACTGGCTTTCCAGCTCGACTACGACGACGCCACAACACTGGCTCGGTCTTTCGCGCCGTTGACCCGCGATGATCTGATGGGCCTGGATCGCTTTGAGGCCGCCATGCGCCCGTGCGTCGGTGGCCGCACCTTGTCGCCGGTCACAGTGACCACGCTGCCGTTTCCCGAATCAACGTCCGATGCGGACGAGCTGGCCAAGCTTAGCCGCGAGCGTTGGGGCGTTGACCGGGCCGAGGTTGAAGCTGGCTTACAAGCCCGCATCTCGGTGACAGCCACGAGCGGTGAAGCCGGCCGGCACAGGCACGGAGGCTCGCGGTGAGCTGCCGGCGATCCCAGCGTCATGTGCGTCATGTACCGCTCGCTGGACCGTTCGGCGGACCGGTCGCGTTGAGGCCGCCTGCGCGTTCGCCCCTGTCAACTGGCTGTGTGGCGCCAATAGCGACCGGGATATTCCTACCTTCCTTGGGAGGTGTGGAATGACAGCCCGGCGAGTAGGCGCCGGATCGCGAGCGCTGCGGGTCCGGCAAGCCCACGTCGACTGGCTAGACGCCCGGCTGTCCGCCCGCGACCGAACAATCGTGCAGACGGTTGCCCGGCTTCGACTCGTCTCCTCCTCCCAACTTGAGCGGCTGCATTTCTCTGAGCTGGCTGCGCCGACTCGTGCCCGTATCCGTCGCCGGGTACTGGCGCGCTTGGTGGCCTGGCGGCTGCTGATGAGCCTGGAACGTCGGATCGGCGGTGTCCGGGCTGGCAGCGCCGGGCTTGTGTTCGCGCTCGATTCGGCCGGGCAGCAGCTCGCCCGGCTCGACGGTTCGCCGGTGCGGCGGCCGCGCGAACCCAGTGTCGCACTGCTGGGGCACAGCCTGGCGGCCAGCGAGCTGTGTGTTGCCCTGGTCGAACTCAGCCGGGCCGGCGGTTTCACCGTCGCCAGCTACCAGACCGAACCGGGCTGCTGGCATCCCAACGGGGTCGGCGGGTGGCTCAAGCCCGACGCCTACTGCAAGCTGGCGACACACGAGTTTGATGACCACTGGTGGATCGAGGTTGACCGGGGCACCGAACATCTGCCGACGCTGCGGCGCAAGCTCATGGTCTACCTGGACTATGCCGCGGTCGGAGGTCTTGGACCCAACGGCATCTTGCCCCGTGTGCTGGTGACGGTGCCGACAGAGGCACGGCGGATGGCCATTGCTGAGATTATTGAGCGGCTGCCTGATACGGACAAGCTGTTGCATGTGGTCACCGAAGCACAAGCCACAAACTACTTGGTTAGAATGCTCCGAGAATGAGGCGTGATGGTCGATTGTTGCAAATTCTACACATCAATTGGTGTTGCCATAGGGCAACGGATGGCGGATAATGGGAACAGTTAGATACTTCGACCTGAAGAAATAGCCGGGTGGCAGGGCTTTGACCTGCGAGAACGTGCCGCGAGCCTCCCACGTTGCGGGCTGGTTTGACGCGAGAATGGCCTCACAGCCGCTGTGAGCTGGGGAAACGAGGCGACATGCTGCGGACGCGTGCACCCGGGGTGAGTCTGTGGGAGGCGGTGCTGCCCGAGGAGGTCCTGCGGCTGCCCGAGGAGCTGGCCCGGGTGGACGCGCTACTCGACGATCCGGTGTTCTTCGCCCCGTTCGCGGGGTTCTTCGATCCGCGGGTGGGCCGCCCGTCCACGCCGATGGAGGTCTATCTGCGGTTGATGTTCCTCAAGTTCCGCTACCGGCTGGGCTACGAGACGCTGTGCCGCGAGGTGTCCGATTCGATCACCTGGCGGCGGTTCTGCCGGATCCCGCTCGACGGGCGGGTGCCGCACCCGACCACGCTGATGAAGCTCACCACCCGCTGCGGCACGGCCGCGGTGGACGGCTGCAACGAGGCGTTGCTGGCCAAGGCGGTCGAGGCGAAGCTGGTGCGCACCGCGCGGCTGCGCGCCGACACCACCGTCGTGCC
>JBGTBX010000108.1:0-1744 GCA_041749115.1 Gemmatimonadaceae bacterium | reverse complement strand
GATGCCGTCGATCGTGATGCAGGCGCTTCTCTTTGGCGGCATGTTGCTGGTGCTGCTCTACCTGATTTCGGCCAAAGGCAGCTTCGCCGACGCGCTGCCGATCATGAGCCTCTACGCGCTTGCCGGCTACAAGCTCATGCCGGCAGTACAGAAGGTGTTCGAGGAGACGTCGAAGCTGCGGTCGTCGGAAACAGCGGTGGATTCCCTCGCGGAGGACCTGCACATCCTCGAGCCAACGGCAGTCGTGCACCCGCGAACTCGCAGAGGTGAGCCGACACCGCCACGACTGGCGCTGCGCCAGGAATTGCAGCTTTCGTCCATTTCGTATCGATATCCCTCGGCAGAGCGAAATGCCGCGGACCAGATCTCGCTTCGCATTCCCGCTTTCCACTCCATCGGCCTTGTCGGATCCACGGGTTCGGGCAAGACCACTCTCGTCGACATCATACTCGGCTTGCTCTCGCCGATGACCGGCCAACTGTTGGTGGACGGCACTGCGGTCGATGCGACGAACGTGCGCGCGTGGCAGCGCTCACTGGGATACGTACCCCAGCAAATTTTTCTCGTGGACGATTCAGTGGCAGGTAATATCGCCTTTGGACTGCCAGCCTCGATGATCGACATGGAGGCAGTGGAAAGGGCGGCGAAGGTCGCCAACTTGCATGATTTCGTGGTGAATGACATGCCCGAGGGATACGCGACCCGGGTGGGCGAGCGCGGGGTGCGCCTGTCCGGAGGGCAACGACAGCGCATCGGTATCGCACGCGCGCTGTATCATGATCCCGACGTGTTGATCATGGATGAAGCCACCAGCGCGCTCGATAATCTCACGGAGCACGCGGTGATGGAAGCGGTGCGCAATCTCACGCACCGAAAGACGATCATCATGATTGCGCACCGGCTCAGCACGGTGCGGCACTGCGATACAATCTACCTGCTCGAACAGGGCCGGCTTGTAGGCGAAGGAACGTTCGACGGGCTGCGCGCCACGAACGAGAGGTTCCGCCTGTTGGCCGAGTCGGCGTGAGGGAGCACTCGGCAGAAGCAACTGTCAACTTACTTCCGTGCGCGAAGGCCGACGAGTACGCGCTTAACGGACCGCTTCACGCTTGGCACCGTCGTGATGAAGGCAGGGTCGTAGTAGCGGTCGAACAGATTGACCGCAGCGTCGCAGTCGGAGATGGGGGCCTCGATCAGCGTCGACACCTGCAGATGTTTCTCGACGGAAGCCTTGAACGTCGCCACGCTTCGAGGCTCGCCGATCACGTTGATGCTGAGCCCACCTGCAGCGTCTCTTGAAACGCGCCCAAGACAGGCTGAACTCGAGAACAAGCGCTTGAAGCTTCGCAGACTGGCGTCACTGACCAACTCCCCCGGTGTAGTGGCGAATGCCTGGTGGCGAGTACCACCTAGCCTCGGGAGCTGAATGACGCCCGCCCATCCCCGATTCAGCATCCGCCGCAAGTGGCCAAAGGAGAAGTACACGTGCGGATGCGAGGCCACGGACCCGGGAAAGTAGGCTCGCACGACCTGCTCGGCGGCGCGGTTCGACTGGCCCGGGCCCACCATCGGAAAGCAGTGCGAGCCGATCTGCGGGCGTGAGTTGACCTCGATCACATAGTGCCGCTCTCCTTCTGCCCCGTGATGAGTGATCAGGTCCACGCCACAGTTGGGAACGCCAAGTGCCGCCGCTGCCGCAGCGGCGGTCTCGCATGCGGCGGCACTCGCCTCGTTTGTCACATCA
>JBGTBX010000107.1:0-19439 GCA_041749115.1 Gemmatimonadaceae bacterium | reverse complement strand
TATCGCGGTCGCACTTGTCGGGCGCAATCATCCCGTTGGCGTTGTGGCCGCGTCGCTCCTCTTCGCCACGCTCTCGCAAGGCGGGCTCGCGGTTAACGCACTTGTCCCTAAACAAATGGTGGATGTTCTCACCGCGATTGTCATTATCGCTGTGGCAACGAGTGTACCTGAAGTGCAGCGCGTACTCCGACGTGCATCGAGGCGACGCGTATGAGCGTCGTCGCGTTTTTGCTGCAGACGTTACGCATCGCCACGCCGTATCTGTTTGCTGCGTCAGGGGGAGTGATCTCTGAGCGCGCAGGCATTATCGCGTTGTCGCTTGAAGGTTTTATGCTCACCGGCGCGTTCTGTGCGACGCTGGGGAGTTTCTATTTCGGATCACCGTGGATCGGGCTGATTTGCGGAGTGGCCGGCGGTGTTTTGGCCGCAGCACTGCATGCGGTTGCGACCATCCGATACCGCGGCGACCAGGTGGTCGTTGGCATCGCGGTGAACCTGCTGGTGACCGGGGCGACGAGGTTTTTTCTGCGTCTCGCCTTTGATTCATCGTCCAATTCGCCGCGTGTGGATGGCTTCGACTGGTTGCAGAACTCGGCCGAGGGTGGCGAGCGCGCTGCTGAAGCCGGGGGACTACTCACGTCGTTGGCGAATCCACTGGTCCTGATCGGTCTCGTGATTTTGCCCGTGGTGGGGTGGCTTCTGTATCGCACGCCGTTCGGGTTGCGCGTGCGCTCGGTTGGCGAAAAGCCCGAGGCCGCGGCATCGGTGGGTATCAACGTCGCCCGGGTGCGGTGGATTTCGGTATTGGTCGCCGGCGGGCTCGCCGCGATGGGTGGCGCTTATCTTTCTCTGGAACAGCATCAGTTCACGGACAACATGACCGCGGGTCGCGGTTTTATTGCTTTGGCAGCGGTGATCTTTGGTGGGTGGGAGCCCAAGCGGGTTCTCATCGCCTGCCTGTTGTTTGCTGCGGCTGAAGCGTTCCAAATCCGTTTACAGGGTCTGCAGCTTATTCCTTCTCAGTTTGTGGAGATGATTCCGTACGTGTTAACCGTTGTTGCCGTGGCCGGTGTTTTTGGACGATCCCGACAACCGGGCGCTTTGGGCAAGGCGATCGCGGACTAGATGGCGCAAATCAACATCGCGGAAACGCTGCACTCGCCCTACGTTCGCGCGGCCCTGCTGGTACTGGGTCTGGCGTTGATCACGGTGCTGTTCAAGGAAGTGCGAAAGATCCCGGCGCGGCTGTTCACATTGATGGCGGTAGCGTTTTTGGACATGGTCGGGTTGTTGATGATCATTCCGCTCCTGCCGTTTTATGTGAAGAACCTGGCAGGCGACGGGATGGAGTTTGCCGGTACGACCATAGGGATCGGGCTGATATCGGGCATCATCGTGGCCGCATTCACGATTGCTCAGCTGTTGAGTGCTCCGATGTGGGGCCGGTTTTCGGATCGTGTCGGGCGACGGCCCACGTTGATGATTGCACTGGGCGCGGCATCCATCGCGTACCTCATCTTCGGCTTTGCTCATTCGCTCTTCGTGCTGTTTTTATCGCGCCTTGTCCAGGGCGCGGGCGGTGGAACCGTTGGTGTTATTCAGGCCTACGTGGCAGACACCACGGAGCCTGCCGACCGGGCGAAGGCGTTAGGCTGGCTCTCGGCGGCGACCAACCTCGGTGTGGCACTCGGGCCGGTCCTCGGTTCGTTCGCGGTGGCACTTGGTCCCATTGATCTCATGCCGGGGACGTTCGAGCTCAGGATGGGTACGGCGGCACCAGGCATTGTAGCGGCGATGATGTGCTGGACGACAATGTGGTTTGCGCATCGCTACCTCAAGGAATCACGGGATGACACGCACCACGCTGATGCTCCTCCGCGCAAGACGTCGCGCGAGGCTGTCTGGCGCGTGGTGTCGCACAGCGGCGAGCCTGCATCACGCCTCATCCTGATCTACGCGATAGCGATTGGTTCATTTCAAGGCGTGATGTCGATCCTCGCACTGTTTCTGAATGCGCGCTTTCAAGTGGATGAGAAATCCATCGGCTACTTCTTCATGTACATCGGGTCGATATCCGTCCTTGCCCGGGTGATTTTGCTGGGACGTGCCGTGGACCATTTCGGAGAGGCCCGGCTCTCGCGCATCGGGACCGTCATACTGTCTGCCGGACTCCTTGCGATCCCGCTTGCCAGTAATCTGCCGATGCTCGCGCTTGCGGTCGCGCTGTTGCCCATAGGCACTGCATTCACCTTTCCCTGCGTGACTGCGCTGCTGTCCCGCGTGATTCACGTCAGTGAACGCGGTCTCTACATGGGACTGCAGCAGACATACGGCGGCGCAGCTCGTGTCATCGCACCGATGTTTTACGGTTGGGCTTTTGACGTACTCGGGATTGGGTCGCCATACTTTTTTGCCGCGGTGTTTGTCCTGGCGACCATCCTTCTTGGATTTGGCCTCGACAAGTTTGCCACGCGGAGACCGGCGACAGCTTAACAAATTCCCCGAAGCACCGTCGGCATGACAAGACGCCGACGATGAGGGTTGCGACGGCCTCAGGCGGCTCGGCGGCTCGGCGGCGGTGACAAAAGCGATCCCTGAGTTAATGATGCCGGTCGGCAGAGCGCTTAGCGCTGCTGACGCAGCTTTTCGAGACCTGCGGCATCACGCGGAAGCGCCGCTGTGAGGTTTTCCGCGCCAGTGGCAGTGATCAGGATCTCGTCTTCAATGAAGACCGCGACTCGCTCCGTGTGATTGTAGTACCAGGGTTCTATCGTGAAAATCATCCCCGCAGCGAGCACCACATCGGGCAGCGACGGATCACCGGAATCCAGCCCCAGATGGTGCCCGAAATACAGCGGTGCCTGCATGTGCGGGCGCTCCCGTTCGGGAATAGTTTGCTCAGCTGCACGCTGCAGGTCGGCGAGTGTGGCACCGGGTCGCGCCGCCGCAATCACAGCATCTGAGACGCGCTTTACCATATCTATCAATTCCCGCTGCCGCGGCGTGAAGGTTTCGCCCACCGGAAATGTTCGCCCCACATCACTCACATAGTGATCGAGCTCGCAACCGACGTCATAGATCACGAGGTCGCCCGTTGCCAGCACGCGGTTCCGCCGGTCGTAGTGCGCGCCGAGGATGCGCCATGGCCATAGCGAGTTAGGTCCCGATTTAATGATGGGCGTGAACGGGACCCCCTGCGCGCCTGCGGCCATACAGTCCGCGATAAAGGCTCCCGTGAGCGTGCGTTCGTCAACACCGGGACGCACGCGTTTGGCTCCCTTCGCAATTGCGTCGGCCGTTATACGGGCGGTGCGGCGCATGAGTTCTATTTCGCGAGCACTTTTTATCATGCGAAGGCGGGCCATCACCGGATACGCATTCCCGACGGTGATGCCCTGCCATCTCTCGCTCAGGGCGCGGGCCAGCGTCTCGCCGGCAGTCATCGTTCCAAAGGTGGGGATCCGGCCGCCGATGTTGCTGTTGGCGGCGCCCAGATTAACAAGTACACGATTACCCCGCCGCTGTATCATCTCCAGACGATTGGCCAGGGCATCCTCGGGCAGGACCTCATCTACGCCGGACATCGCCTTCAACGCGGGGTCACCGGCGAGAATACGACCGGGAAAATCGTTAGGCCTGCCCGGGTTGTCAAAGCGCGGGTCGCGCGGCGGCGTAAACAGAGTTGTGCGCTTTTCCACCGGATCGATCAGCAGCAGGGATCGCGGTACTTCGAGACCCGCGAAATACTCGAAATCATCCAGCTGTCGAAAGGTCTCTCCCCCGCTTGTCCCTTCACCTCCTGGCACCAGCATGACATCGCCCCCGAGTTCGCGCATGGCTCGCGCGCGGCGCTCGGAATATTCGACGGCTGAAAACACGGGCCGCGTCCAATCGCTGAATCGTTCGGCACGCCGCACCGCCTGAGCCCCCATCGTCGCCGACGTAGCGGCGCAGGCGAGTATGAGGAGAAGAGCCGTGGAAAAATGCGCCGAGTGTAATTTCATGAGGTCGATGGTGGAAGCAATTTGGAGGGTGCCTCACAAGGTGCGTCCTGCGAGGCGAGAGCGCACGGGCAAATCATCCACTCCTGTTAGACACTCGCTATGAGGCAGAGGTAGAGGCCACATTTGTCTCGAGGCAACACTGTGAATGAGCCAGCCAGATATTGAGTACGTTCGCGACTGGCAGGCCAAGCGCATGACTGTCGCCCGCCGCTCCGCTCCGGTAAACTGGACCTCGGCTGCCGCACCGGTCTATAACCCTTCCAAAAGCACCGGAGCACCGATTCGGCTTTCACTCCACCCACATGATGATGCCTCGCCTTGTCACAACTGCCGTCGTTTGCGGAGCACTGCTGACCTCGGTGCCTATCGCTGCGCAGAATCCCGTTCAGTGGAACGGCGACTCGCTGATCTTCAACACCTTCTCCATCGCGGCCGTTGATCCGCAAACCGGAGAAGTCGGCGTGGCTGTGACTACGCGAGTGGCGTGCGTAGGCAACGGGGTCCCGTGGGTACGTGCCGGGGTGGGAGCAGTCGCGACGCAAAGCAATACACGTACGGCATATGGCGACGAACTTTTAACGGCACTGCAGAACGGCGAGTCGCCATCGACGGCCATGGCTCGACTCGTAGAGGCCGACTCGGCGCGCGACTCGCGGCAGATTGGCGTAATCGCACTCGACGGCCGCGGCGCACAGCACACCGGGAAGGGTGCGAGTGCCTGGGCGGGACACCGCAGTGGCCGCAATTACGTCACACAGGGCAACTTGCTTGTGGGCCCGCAGGTACTCGAAGCCGTCGCACAGGCGTTCGAAGCGTCGGAAGGCCAGGCACGACATTTAGCTGACCGGCTTATTGAAGCGATCGCCGCCGGCCACGCTACCGGTGGCGATGCACGCCACGGTCGCGCTCAGTCTGCGGCTGTCGTTGTCGCTGATAGCAGGCCGGGCCGCGCGCGCCGCGCCGACGGCCAAACCGCAAACATCTCGGTGTGCGAACATCCCGATCCTGTCGCTGAAATGCGTCGCATTTACGATGCCGTCTCTCAGACAGTCGGCTTCCGGACGCTTCAGGAGTTCAGCGGCAATGACGTGTGGCAGCTGAAGATCATGCTGCATGCACTCGGTCGCTACCGCTCAACCGAAGCACCACTCACGCGTGGCGCCGATGCGCTTATCTACACACCAGACGCCGTAGCCGCTGTGAATGCGTTTCGGATTTCCGCCGGCCTTACCGGTCCGCCAGGCTCGCCGTCGGGGTTGGTCGACACCGAGACCGTCTCGGCGCTGTGGGCGGCACTGGAGAGCGCGGGCAAAGCACGCGCAGTCCGCGAGCTGCTACTCGAGACAACGGCGGTCCGAAGGTAGTACGCCAACCCGACGCGGGTTGGCGGTGAATGCACCTGGAACGCCCACACTCAACGGTTCTCCGCGTCAGGCCCACACGGGGAATCTCCTCCCGACCTGCGACAGCGATCGTCCGCGAGAGCTGCGGCGTCGCAGGTGTCCGGCTCAGGCAGGTAAGCAGACGACCTGCGGAAACACTATTCATGCGGTGCCCTGTCAGTCCTCCCGCTCAGACTATCGCGTCCCCGCCAGCCCCTCGAGCACTGTGCGTGCCTCAGCAAAATGTTTGGTGAGAACGGGAATGGGATTGCTCCCGTAACCAGCCGCCAGTCGTCCGCTCGCATTATCCAGAGCGCGCAACAGATCTCGCGCCGCTGACTGCCGATCGGCACGCAACGTTGAACCACGCGCCCCTATCCACACCGGTGCAGTATGCGCGAATGCCATGCTTGCCATGGACGGCCACTGCTCAGCGCCGGGACCGATGACCCGCACACCCGCCCAGCCGGAATCAGGCAAGGTCACAACACCAGTCGCAACTAAATGTCCATGGGCATCCGGAACGCCGAGCGATCGCACGGAGCGTCCGTTGATCACAAGCACCACTGAATCGACGGGAACAGCAGAATGTACCTTCACGTCGTACGGCACATTTCGTCCGGACTTCACCACCCCTCCCGGACCGACCGCCGACGCGGATGCACCAAGTGCAAACTCGATCATGGGGCCGGTTGTGACGAATGAACGACCGGCCTTGAGCGCTGCCATATAGCTGTCCCACGACAGCGGTCCTTCGGGCTTCACGTACACGCGCGTCGCACCTACCGCCATCGTGCGGTAGATGTCTGTCATCACGTCGCTTCCGCCCGACGGCATGACGGGGAAACCTGCATTCAACAGGCGATACCACAGTTCGGTCGTACCAACGGAGTTGCTCCACAGGCACACGATCTCCAACAGGTCGATAGCTCCGTGCGCGGCATCGGCGACCAGTGCAACAGGGATGGAACTCAGCCCCGCGTCGGTAAAGGGTGTCGGCGAACTCACCGGATGTACGTACAGACCGAGCCCACCCTGACGTCGCGCTTCATTAAGGGGCACAGCATTGGGGCGATCGTCAGCGCCATAGGCCTGATAACCGGGCCCCCAGATCCATGGCCAGAACAGGTCAGAGGTGCCCAGCAGTCCAACGTGTCCCAGAAAGTGTGACCGCACTTCCTGCGCGAACCGAATCATGGGGCTGCCACTTCCAAGCTTCCGGAACGACCAGTGTTCCTGATTTTCAAATCGATTGTGCAGATTAGCAAGCATGGGCGTGCCGACGTCGAGCGCTTCTCCCTGCATCGCCGGAATCAGGTCACGCGGTGCCAGATCGATCTGTCCGCCGTAGTTGAGGTGAAAGTGGTGATCGCCAGAGTACCACCCGTTGGCAGCAGCATCCCACAGGGTGGTCAGCGCAATGTTGGTCGAGTGTACGCCGCCAGCCGTGGTGGTCACGCGGACGGTCGACGGACGACTGGCAAATCCTCGCGCTGCGAGAACGGTGATTTCGCCGGCAGGCACCTGCAGTTCAACAGTTCCGGTGGAATAAAAGTACGGTGTACCGGTTTGTCCGTCGAACCGCACCATTCCCGTCGAGGGCACGAGGGGATGACCGCTCGCGTCGTGTGCGGACAGCCGCACCGGGGTTGACGAGATCACGTGCAGCGTGCTGGTGGGCACGCCATAGTCCCACGCCTCCACGCGTACCTCCTCCGCCTTTCCTCCGATGGCCGCAACACGATAGAGGTGAAACACCGCCTCGTCATCCGCCTCGCTGTAGTAGAGCCATTTACCGTCGGCACTCCATGCCGGGGCATACGGCCGTCCTCGTGGTTGCGCCACGAGCGTAATGGGAGCGCCCAGCCTGTCAGTCGACGTAAGCTGCAGCTCCCAGCCCATCACACCCGGCCAGTTGTACGCCAGCAGTGAACCATCGGGGCTCAAAGCAGGTCTGGTCTGCGAGATGATATTGCCCGTCAGCAGCACGATTGCATCGCCTCCGGCTTCGCGGCGCATGACAACCTGGTCACCGCCGGCGCGCGTTTTCGACAGATACACGATTGAACCGTTTCGGGCTATCTGCGGCCTCAGTTGCAAACCTGGCTCAGAAACAACCCTGGGAGCCCCTCCGCCATTCAACGGGGCAAAGTACAAATCCAGGTCGCCGCCGCTCCTGAGGTTGGCATAGGCAAGTTCGGTCCCGTTTGGATTAAACCACGGATCGAGCGCCATGCCCTTGTCCACAACCCGTTCGCTTCCGCTCGTCATGTCTCGCAACACCACTGCGGTCTCGCGCGAGTCATCCCGAACAAATGCGATCGACCGTCCATCGGTGGACCAGGCCGGCCGCGAGTCCATTCCGGCAGTACTGGTCAATCGTTTTGCCGTCCGTGTGCCCATGTCCATTTGCCAGAGCCAGCCGCGCGACGAAAAGATCAGCGTGCGTCCATCCGGTGACGGGGCCACATCGGTGGGACCGTTGGCCATGATGGGTAGTTCATATCCTTCGAGGTACACCTGATGGTTAAAGCCCACGTTGATGGGGTACCGATTACTCCACTGTGCGTTCGCCACCGTTGCGGTCAGGCTGACAACGCACAGCAACAGGAAGCGCTTCGCTAAGCTACGTACTGGCATTCTGTTCATTGTGCTCCGTGAATGCGGGCATGGTCGTTGTCGATGATCAACCGAACGCCCTTCTGATAAGTAAGGTATTCCCACGCCCAGGTCACAAATACCACCAACCGATTACGGAAACCCGCAAGATACATAATGTGAATAAACAGCCACAGCAGCCACGCGATCGTCCCGCCAAAATGCAGCGAACCAAGATCTGCCACGGCGCGACGCCGCCCAATCGTCGCCATGTCACCCTTATTAAAATAGCGAAAGACGCTTCGTGTCTGCTTTCGCAGCATACGCACGATGTTGTCCGCGGCAGCGTGCCCGCTTTGAATCGCTCCCTGACACACACCGGGCACGGGGCGGCCGTCCTTGCGGGTCATGACCGCCATATCACCGACCGCATACACGTTCGGGCGGTCACCCACCGTGAGATCTTCGTTCACCAGCACGCGCCCTGCACGATCGGTCGGTGCGCCGAGCATCGCGCCGAGTGGCGATGCCAGATTTCCGGCTGCCCAGAAAACGGTTCGCGTCGCGAGCACTTCCGCGCCTAACGTGACAGCATTGGCGGAGACATCGGTAACCAGAGTGTTCAGTCGGACGTCGACGCCCATCTGTTCAAGATCCAGTCGGGCACGCTCTGACAGCTCCTCGGGGAAGGTGTTGAGCAGGCGCGGTCCTGCTTCAACAAGGATCACTCTGGTCTGTTCAGTATCGATGCGGCGGAAATCCGGACGCAGCGCATCGCGAGCCATGGTACGCATGATTCCAGCAAGCTCAACACCGGTCGGCCCGCCACCAACAATAACAATGGTCTGCCACGCCACGCGCTCCTGCTCACTCTTCGCGAGTTCAGCCTCTTCGAAAGAGTTCAGAAAACGGCGCCGGATCTTGAGAGCGTCACCCAACGTCTTGAGCCCCGGCGCCACGGGCTCCCATTCGTCATTGCCGAAATAGGCGTGGCGCCCGCCTGCCGCTACAATCAGATAATCCCACTTTTCAACCGTGTCACCATCGATCGTGACAGTTTGCACCTCGGCATCAATCTGTGTCACCGCACCCAGAATAACGCGCGTGTTCTGCTGCTTTCTCAGGTACCAGCGGATGGGTACCGCGATATCACTGGGCGCGAGCGTTCCCGATGCCACCTGATAAAGCAGTGGCTGGAAGACAAAATGATTCGAGCGATCGACAACCAGCACGTCGACCGCTTCGTTTTTGAGGCGTTGTGCTGCGGCGATGCCACCAAATCCGCCCCCAATGATCACTACGCGTGGTCGCGCCACCATGCCCTGCAATCTCAGAAGGGATTCAGCGTGAAACCCTGTCGCTGGAGCACCGCATGCGCCCACGTTGCCGAGGGTGCCACCTGCACAAAGGGCAGCATCTGGTTGCGCGCCATTTTGCGAGCGCCAGCCGACTGACCACACAAGACAATCCGCACGCCCGCCTTCGACATTTCCTCGAACAGTTTGATATTGGGATTTCCCGTTCCTTTCCTCACCCGGTACTCCGCGTCGGTCAGCACATCCTCGGCGGCGGAGCCGTGGATGACCACCACAAGGTCCATCTGCTCCTTCTTAACACCGAGGCCGACGCTCTGGTTCATCAGCCGGGCAGCGACGCCGTATCCCGCGTTAGGCTCGTCGGCCTTGGGCGCCCCGGTGCGCACATCAAACGCCACACGATACGTGAGGTCAGTTGGCACGGTGAAACTCGGATCGGGGACGGGATACCACTCGCCGCCGCTCTGCAGCACCGGTCCCGTGCGCGCCTGAGCAGTCAGCATGCCGGGGGTGAGCGCCACAGCGCTCAACAAGACAGCGATTGCACGAATTTTCATAATTGTATCCTCGGGGAGTAGCAGAAAGTCGGCGTCGGGAAAGTTGGCGTGTTGACTTGAGCGTCAGTCGAGCGCGACAAGCATCAGCAGTACAACATCGATCATGCCCCGCACCTGTGCGGTCACTGGAACGTCCGTCGAAGTTAAGGGCGACACAGGGATCTGCCATGCCGGCCACCGGAGGTTGTCGCATTCTTCCTATGTGATCCGGCAGCTGGTGGTTAATTACCGTCGCCTCTTTCACTCGGTCGCATGCTTCGATCCGCCAAATTCCTGCTCGCTTTCCTCTTGAGCGTAGCCGCGCCTTCCCTCGCTCAGGGACAGTCGGCAGCGGCACATCCGACGTCCATAGAACAAGCCAAATGGCTCGCCGGCTGCTGGAGCCGGACCGACCGGGGAGGTACCACGGTCGAGCGGTGGAGCTTGCCTGAGGCGTCGGCGATGTTTGGGTGGAACCGGCGCATCCGCAACGATTCCCTGCTGAGCTACGAGTTTCTGGTGCTCCGGGCTGCGAGAGGTCAACTCAATTATGTGGCGCACGTCCCCGGCCAGCTACCGACCGTGTTCACCGCCACGGAGGCTTCGGCGCGTCTGGTCAGGTTCGAGAACCCGAAGCACGATTTTCCGCAGGAGATCCGCTACGAGATGCTGACCACCGATTCGATCGTTGCCACGATCGCGGGGCCGGGGCCGAATGGTCGTCGTGAGATTCCGATGCCGTTTGCGCGCGTGGCGTGTACCGCGCTACCTCCCGGATAGCTGCGGCCATCAATCAGGACCAGTCCGCGCCTTCCTACTGGACGGCGCCCACCGCCTTTGCGGCCAGCAGATTAACAAAAAGCCGAGCAGCGCCGGGAACCCCGTTAGGCAGCTGCCGGAAGAAAGCCAGCGACGTATACACGTACGTCCCCTTTCCATAGGGTGCCACCAGCAGCGCGCCCCGATTGGCGTCCTCACCGGGATCGTTCATCTCGAGCATGGCGCGGTACGCGTCATCGAAGGTCGTTGGCATATAGAGTGAACGGTCCTGCACCCATCCCTCGAAATCAGCGGGGGTGATGGCGTTTGGCGCGTTAAGCAATGGTGACTTCGGATCGATGATCGAGACAGGACCGTCTTCACGAGTGACACGTGCCGCCGGGCGACCCAGCGTCATAGTGAACGGCATTATCCCCGGCGTCAACATCTCGTATTGGCCGTACTGAACAACCAGCGTACCACCGGCTCTCGAATAGTCGAGGAGGCGGGCGTTGTTCGCGACCAGGGCTTCACTCGCCTCGTAGGCGCGCGGGCCGACGACAATTGCGTTGTATTGCGACAGATCGCGTTGAGCGAGTGTTTCGGGGCTGAGCATCTCCACGTTCAAACCGAGTTGCTCGAGCGCAGGGGCAGAGTTGTCACCGACCCCGGCGATGTACGCGACACGCATTCCCGCTGGCACTGCGATCGCCACCGCCTCAATCTCGAGCGCCGACGAGCGATACAATCGCTGCGTGACCATGTGGTCATAGCTTATCGCCTGATACCCGGTTGCAAACGTTTGCCCACCGCTGCGGGCGCGTACCGCGATCGAGTGCCGGCCGGCGGCAAGGGTGCCACGCACGCGGAACGTGACGGTGCGAATCACGTCGGGTGCGGGACCTCCGGTGATCCCAAGCTGCGCCGCGATACCACCTGCACTCGTTCGCTGAACAATTCCCGGAAGTCGCACGCGCTGCACCGCTGTATCGGCTGAGAGCCCGGCCGGAAGATCCAATGAAACCTCCACCACAGCACTGTCGATCTCATGCGATTGCAGATGAACCCTGATCGTTCGTTCGATCGGCGCGGCGGCCGCGGCGTACTCCACGTTGCCGTCGAGCGTAACCGCAATCGCCGGCGCAGCCACAACAGGACGTGACAGGTCTCCCCGGACGGGATCGGCAAAGCGAAACACCACCGGGGTACGCACCCTGAACGACACGCCGGCCACTGACAACGTGCTGGTGACGCCGAGCGTCGGAGCCGTCGTCGCCTCATCGAACGGCGAACCAGGCACGGTGAACATTGCACCGGCCCGAGGCTGGGCGAGCCACCACGGCATGGTGGGCTGAGCGATCTGTGTTACCAGCGTGTCACGACTCACTGAATCCGGTGACAACGCCTTGGCTCGACGCGTCGCCTCCCCCGTCGCGTTAACCCGTTGGTCGACGAGCGCAACAGGTCGCCTGCCCCTGTTGAATGTCGAAACCACAAAAGGAATATCGGCGCCCGTCGCGAACACCTCGCGCCCGGCGACAGCTTCCACGGCGACACCTGCCGCGATGCTCAGCGCCCGGTCTGTTCGAGCGACCGCGATCGCCAGGCTGCGTCGATAATCACCGTCGCGCTCTGATTGAGCGCCGCTATCGTACAATTCGTCGCACGCCCCATCCAGTGGAGCACACAGTGTACCGAACAGTTGGCGCACACGGGCCAGCGCGGGAATCGCTCCGTCGGGGCGCTGCAGATTCAGCTGCGACCGTACCGCCGCAAGCGCGGCCGGAAGTGCGGTCAATGCAGTGCGCTCACCCGTATTCCGCGCCAGAGCGCGGAATCTCGACCATGTGGTATCAATACCGTCGAACAGGCCGGATTCCCGCAGCGGGTCAGCGGGACCGACGCGAGCGACCTCGCGCGTCAACAAATCAAAGCGCACACCCTTGGCCTGTATCGACCCCATCGCCTGCGAGCGATGCTGCGATCGGGATTCAGCGGCGACTTCGGAGTACGAACGGCCCATCAGCTGATCGTACTCGCCGACATTAATCCGCAGTGTTGCCCGATCCTGACCACGAAACGAGGCACCTCGATACAACTTCTGCACAGTCCACGGACCAAACCCTGCGGTCGACGAGCGGGGATGACGCACGGTGTCTGCACTCACATCATACGCGGCTCGCGCGAGAATCCCCGCAGCCTGATGATGACCATGCCCATCTGCGGGGGTCCCGGTGAACACACTCATGATCACATGTGGCCGAAAGCTGCGCACCACAGTTATCACATCCCGCAGCACCGAATCGCGCGACCACTGAGTGAATGCTTCTTCAGCGGTCTTGGAAAACCCGTAGTCGAACGCCCGGGTAAAGAACTGGCTGCCGCCATCAGTACGGCGTGCCGCGAGGAGCTCCTGCGTGCGGATTGCGCCGAGTGCCTCACCGAGTTCGTTGCCGATGATGTTCTGGCCTCCGTCACCGCGTGTCAGCGACAGATAAGCAGTCTCTACCTGTCTGCCGCGCGCGAGCCATGCAATCAGCTGGGTGTCTTCGTCGTCGGGGTGCGCACCAACGACAAGTACGCGCATGGTGTTGCCGAGTCCATCGACGAGGGGGCCCAGCGCAGCTGCCCCCTTTTCCTGTCCCTGCACACTGCCCGCCCACGCTGCGCACGCGAGGGCGGCTGCCCATCGCCATGCCCGCCATCTCATCTCAGAATGCGGCTGCGTGGGATGATGGGCGCCGCGTGCACGTCCGACACAATGCGCGCCTGCTCGGCGTTGTGGTCCGTGGTATACCCCTCGGCCGGACTGGCACGCTCAGGCCGTCCGATGTAACGAATGATCAGCGCGGTGCCCGCGGAAGCGCGTAAGCGCGGAGCGACGTAGGTCCACGCTCCCATGTTCTTGGGCTCTTCCTGCGCCCAAACGATCTCGGCGATATTCGGATACAGGTCAACCACACGGGAAACGTCTTCGGACGCCCACGGATACAATTGCTCAATACGGACGACCGCGAGATGTGGTGGTCGATTTCCCCCAACAAGATCGTAGTAGATCTTGCCCGTGCAGAAAACGAGGCGCGTGACATCTTCGCGACGCTCGACGGCGGGATCGTCCAGTACGGTATGGAATCGACCCGTGGCCAGTTGATTCACATGCACCGCGGCCTCGGGGAGGCGGAGCATACTTTTGGGTTGCATCAGGATCAACGGCCGCTTGACCGACAGTTTTGCCTGACGTCGCAACACGTGAAAGTATTGCGCCGAACTCGACGGATATGCCACCCGCATGTTGCCCTCGGCACAGGACTGCAGAAAGCGCTCGAGGCGTGCAGATGAATGCTCCGGCCCCTGCCCTTCATACCCGTGCGGCAGCAGCAGCACCACGCCCGAATCCTGATGCCATTTGGCGCGATCGGCAGCGAGGAACTGATCGATCACGGGTGCCGCCATATTAACGAAATCCCCGAACTGCGCTTCCCACAACACGAGGGAGTCGAGCGCGGCGGTGCTGTATCCATATTCGAAACCTAGCACGGCCAGTTCCGTCAGCGGCGAATTGCAGATCTCAAATCGCCCCTGTGCCTGTTGGATATGCTGCAGCGGCGTGTACTTCTGGCCGGTGTGGTAGTCGTTCAGGACCGCGTGTCGGTGCGAGAAGGTACCGCGCTCCACATCCTGCCCGGTCAGCCTGACATCGACGCCTTCTGCAACCAGCGACGCGAAAGCGAGTGCCTCAGCGTGCCCCCAATCGATACCTCCGGCATCACCGAGCGCTTCCCGACGCCGCTGCAGTTGCTTCGCAAGCCTGGGGTGCACCGCGAGCGCAGACGGCCAGGTAAGCAGTTGCTCGTTCAACGCAAACAACACGTCCAGGTTGACGGCGGTTTCGATCGGCGGAAATGACGTCGGAGTGTAGCGGTGCGACTCCGCATGATGACCGTTTTCGCTGTCATCGGCTTCGCGGTGGCGCTCATGTGCTTCGGCCAGCAGCTGATCAAAGCGCGCCTGCTGCTGAGCATTCTTTGCCTCGGCTTCCTCGACCGTCACAATACCCTCGGCAGCCAGCCGATTCGCCCAGACCTGACGGGACGTCGGATGAGCCTTGATCAACGCGTACCGTACCGGCTGCGTGTACGTCGGCTCGTCTCCTTCGTTGTGTCCCCATCGTCGGTATCCCACGAGATCAATAAGGAAATCGCGTCCGAATCGCGTGCGATAATCCATCGCCATGCGAATCGCGTGGACGCACGCCTGCACGTCGTCGGCATTCACATGGATGATCGGTACTTCGAACCCCTTGGCGAGATCTGACGCGTAGTACGTACTGCGCGCGTCCAGCGGATCGGTTGTAAAGCCGATCTGATTGTTCACGATGATGTGCAGCGTGCCACCGACCTGGTAACCGGGGAGGCGCGACATGTTGAACGTCTCCGCGACCACACCTTCGCCCGGGAACGCGGCATCACCGTGGATTGCAATGGGCAACACCGACGATACACCATGACCCATGGTTGCTTTGGCGCGTGCAACGCCCGCGAGCACCGGATTTACGATCTCAAGATGGCTGGGGTTCGGCACGAGGGACACGAGCACCTCACGACCATCAGACCAACGACGTGTCGTTTGAGCACCCAGATGGTACTTCACATCTCCGGTGTTGCCGGCGCCGGACACTGCGTGTTTGCCTTCGAACTCGTTGAATATTGTACCGTACGGCTTAGTGAGTATGTGCGCGAGCACATTGATTCGTCCACGATGCGCCATTCCTATGACAACCTCGCGGGTACCGGTCTTTGAGCCTTCATCAATCGCGACATCGATGATCGGGACTATCATATCCGTCCCTTCAATCGAAAACCGCTTCATGTTGGGATAGGCACGCGCAATAAAACGCTCGAGGCCGTCGACTTCAGTGAGTCGGTCGAGAAGGGCGCGCTTCTCATCGCCGCTGAGTGCAACGCCTACCGCCGACTCAGCGCGCTCGCGCAGCCACTCACGCTCATCATCATCCTCGATGTGCGCGAATTCATATCCGATCGTGCCCGAGTACGCGGCCCGGAGCCGACTGACTGCGTCGGCCGCCGTCGCATCGGGGAAACCAAGCACGTGCCCCGGAACGTCGGCGAGATCCTGTTCAGTAATGCCGTGAAACTCGGCCGTCAGGTCCACCGCGCCCGGCGGGTCGCTGCCCAGCGGATCAAGGTGCACGGCAAAATGCCCGAACGTGCGGATGGCAGCCACCAGCGACGCAGCACCGGCAACCTTGCGCAGGATGGCATCGTCGACCTCCGCCGCCGCCGCCGGCGCAGCGCCCACGCCGCCCAGTGATTCGGCAAACGCGAAATACTGTCGCCAGGATTCGTCCACCGACGAAGGGTCACGCCGGTAGTTCTCAAACAGTTGTGCGATGTGCGCGTCGTTGTAGACGCCGATTATGGGCATCGTCATGCGAGCAATTTAACGCCCGTTCGCCGCACGGCCACGTGCACTTACGGTCGCTATGGCCAATCCGACTCGTATGCCACCGTTGTTGGTATCAATGCGCCATTCGTGACCGAGACGCAGCTGGTCAATGAGCCCCCGCTGCGGGACCAGAAGTCCTACCTTCCAACCCTGAAACTCGGCTCGTAACACCGTCTCGAGTCGTGCGTACAAATCGCGCAACGCGCGCTCCTCGCCAACGCGAACGCCATACGGCGGATTGGTCAGCAGCGTGCCCGCTTCCCCAACAGGTGCGGTCACCTCTGATATCGTCTTCCGCGTGAAGTCGATATCCGGAGACACACCGGCGCGTTCGGCATTTGCTCTGGCGGCCTGGATCGCACCTTCATCCCGGTCGCTTCCCACGATCGGTGGAAGAGCTGCGGTCGAAATGGACTCCTCCCCACGTTCGCGCGCCGAAATCAGCGCTTCTTTCCGGAATTCGGGCCAGAGCTCGAGCGCGAACGTTCGCGCGCGCCCCGGGGGAATCCGGCGCGCCATCATCGCTGCTTCGATGCACACGGTTCCCGACCCACAAAATGGGTCCACCAACGACGTAGTTCCCGTCCAGCCACTGCCCTGCACCAGCGCCGCGGCCAGAGTTTCGCGCAGCGGGGCCTTGGCAATGGCCTGTCGGTAACCACGGCGGTGAAGCAGTTCACCCGAGGCATCAACGGAAATTGTCACCCGATCGCGGAAGATTCGCACCAGCACCCGTTGTACATCGCGAACGGAATCCGTGCCTGAGTAGGAATCGCCCGAGAGCGGGGCTGCCCCGGCTATGCGACCATCCCCGTCGTCAGTGTCGGCGTCGGCGGCGCCCTTTACCCATTCCGCCCCCACCTCCCGCTCCAGTACTCCGGCCACTCGCTCAGCCACGGCTCCAGAGTGATACAAGCGCGACTTGCGGCAGACCACGCTGAGCTGAACAAGCGCACCCTCTGGCAGCCAGCGCTCCCACGATACGCGTCGCGCCTGTTTCTCGAGCTCGGGGAACCCTGTCGCCGTAAACGACGCCACCCGCACGACAACGCGGCTGGTCACACGGCTGCACAGATTAACCCACGCGAGTCCGGCGGCATCGGTGGCGAATTCCACACCACCTGCAATGGACTGCGGCTCGGCGGTATCGCCGAGGAGCGCCCGGATCTCAGCTTCTGCGAGAGATTCGAGTCCGGGCGCCGCTATAGCAAATGCTTCGTAAGGAATCGGAGACTACTTCTTCTTTTTCGGATCGACCTTGAGCACCATCGTCTGGCCTTCCCAGCCAAACACCAGGCCTGTCGCGGCCTCCATTGCCTTGATGGCATCGGTGGACGAGCCTAACGGTGCCGACACCGAGATCATCTGTCTTCCCAGTGTCGTGTCGACGAGGAAGAGGTCCGTACCGTACCAGCGCTTCACCTGACCCAAAGCGAACTTCAGCGAGCGGTTGTTCACCCACATGGAATCACGGAGATAACCCAGCCCTTCATTCATCTGTACGTCAGAAGCCTTGGCTGTGGCACCTTCCGCATCGATGGCCATTGTTTCGCCCGCTGACAGTGTGTGCTCGCTCTTCTTCGGCGATTCGACATTGATCTTCACCGTCCCCTCGGACACCATCACGACCACACCATCAAGATTGGGATAGGCACTGACCGCAAACGTCGTTCCGGTGGCGGTGACTACGACGTTTTTCGCAAGCACCTGGAACGCCTTCGGATCCTCGAAAACCTTGAACTCGGCGGCACCCTGAATTCCGATACCGCGTGTGGTCTCGTTGAACTCCTTTGGCACGACGATCCTGGATTCTGCACCAACGCGTGCGGTGGTTCCGTCATCGAGCGTGACATTGCCGCGCTGACCTGTGCCCGTCTTGACTTCGCGCGCATCAAGGGCGGTCACCTGTCTGCCTAACCGACCCTCCTCGCCCGACCTGGCGAAGTAAAACATTCCGGCGGCGACGACACCGATCATCACAAGGCCAAGGCCGGCTGTTACATACCAGGGCCGGGTTTTGGTTGCCGCCTTGATGTGCGCACTCGCTTCGTGGGCCAGGGCATCCTTCATGCGGGCCGCTTCGGCCATCTGCTCAGCTGTCGGACCCGAAATGGTCGCCAAGATCTTGCCCCAGACTTCGTCGATGCTGTGCGCCGCCGTCGTTCGCGCCCCTGAGTCGTGTTTGCGAAGTCCCGCAAGGCGAGACTTCTCGCGAACCGCTGCCGCGTGGACGGTCTCGTCGAGGAACCGATTGACGTCGTCAGGCGAATTGAAGTCCGCACGCTCGGCGTAGAGCCTCGGAATGAGGCGCTCAACGACGCGTGCCGCCGCGCCATCGTCGTCGATGTCCTCCTTCGCTTTCGCCAGGAGGACCGGAAATGCGCTCCGAAATAGTTTCTCAAGCGCGCCGAGATCGCCGCTTTTGAATTTGTCGAAGAGGGCGGCGTCGAGGCCAGGAATGGAGAGGGCCATGAAAAGCTCCCGAAGGGGTTGGGGATGGGGGTGAGAATTGCTTCAGGAAGTGCGTAGACGGTACAGCCTGCGCACGCGGTCGGCAAGCCGCTATCGGGCGCCTACAGGTGGTCGCTAGGCATCCATCACGGCAGCCACGTCCGCGTCTATCGGTTCGCTGGCCGACGTTGCGGTCGCCGCGGAGACAGCCAAAAACACAGCGATCGAACTGACGAGAGCCAGCGCCGCAGCGGTCACGCCACTCGGAAAGGTGAAAACCTTGAACCAGGAGAGCGTCTCGAGTGTGAGTGATACGCTCATCCCCGTGATGATCGACGCGATGGCTCCGGCGCGGGTCGCACCCTTCCAGTTGAGCCCAACTGCGAGTGAGGGAACGAGGGTCGATGCGAACATCCCCCATCCGAAAATCGCAAGAAACGCGACCAATGTGGTTGACTCAGCTGCGACCACCGTGGCCACGATGGTGAGTCCGACAGTGGCGACGCGAGCGCCATTTAACGTTCTGGCGCGCTTGCGACCGAGCGCTTTGGGAATGTCATGAACCAGCGCTGCGGCGCCGATATTGAGAAAGGCGTTGACCGTGCTCATGATCGCGGCGACGACTCCGGCGAAAACAAGCGCGGCCACTCCAGCCGGAACGTAGCGGAGGAGAAAAAGCGGTGTTGCGTCATCTGCCCGTACGAGCGCCGGCATTGAACCGGACGACACCAGCGCCCGCACCGCGATACCAACGCTGATAAACAGCAACAGGGTGAGTGACATCGCGACGGTCATCGCCAGAGGGTACCACCGCAGCTTCCGCGGATCGCGCAACATCAGAAACTTGTGGATCACATGCGGCTGGCCGAGTGTACCGATGCCAAACACAAAATAGAACGAGAGCGCCGCGAGAGGGGTGGTCTTTCC
>JBGTBX010000106.1:0-5697 GCA_041749115.1 Gemmatimonadaceae bacterium | reverse complement strand
GCTCGGTCGGAAGCCTGAACCACGCCACCCCCTTCAGGTTGTTGGGCCGGATTGAGTTCAGTCTCCGGAGCCACCGCTCGAGCACCGGTGGCTCAACAAAAAGCATCCGCTCGTCTCGCGCCCGTCCTGCAACCCGAGCTTCGGCCTCGACGAATCGCGTCCGGCCTGATTTGTCGAATCCCGCACGAAGCTGGTAGGTCGGTAACGCAACATAAAAGGGGGTTGCGGAGAGTTGCGAGAACTCGATTACCCATTCCTCCGCCCGGGATGCATCGAACAATCCACGCTCCGGGGAGTCAACGGCATGTACCTGAAGCGTATAGGCATCAACAGCGTTCAGGAGCCCGTCCACATGCGCGGAACGGCGCCAGTCGGGAAGCGCGGTAATCCAAAGTGGTTGCTCAATGCCAAGTTGCGCCCGGAACGTCTCAAGCCATACTGTGTAGTCGCCAAGCCTGGATGTGGCACAGTCGTGGTCCACTTCTACGGCCGCCGCCCGCACTCCGTTATCCGTCAGCACGGCAATTTGTCGAGCAACGATTCGAGCCACTTCCGCAGCACGTCTCGGGGGAACCGTTCCTTCCATCCGCACAACCAACACGACGCTGTGTCCGCGCAGGGTAGCGCCCAGGATGGACAATCCGGTCTCATGCGGAATACCCGACTCGGACCAGTACAGGCCCAAGAACCTGACACGATCCACGATGGGTTTCACCTCTCGCACTGCGTCCGTGACCTGGCGCGTCCACTGCCGCTGCCATACGTAGACGTCCGTCTCGAGCGGCGCTGATGGGGCCCAGAAGAGCCGGTGATAGGCCATGCCCCCCCCACCAATCAGGATCGAGGCAGATAAGAGCATGGCCGCAAGCAGCCATAGGCCACGCACCCTCACAGGGCGCCTCCGCGTGTCGTCTCTGATCATTGCTCCTTCCTTCGCGATGCCAAATCTCGCCTCGGTCACGGCGAAATAAGGCGCCGGCGGGCGATGCACCGCGCGCTGGGCTTCAAGGACTTCCGCATTGCGCGTCCTCGCGAGGATTGGCTGCGAGAATATTCCCTCGCACCGATAACCGTCGATTCACGCGAATCCGATCGGTTGGCTGCAGAAACGTAGTCGGGCTTGGCTCAGCGTGGTGAGATTGGACTTCGCGTAGTCGTCATTGCCGATCACCAGCGCGATGCGGCCTTCGGCCTGCGCCGGGGCGACCGCGACCAGCGCCCAAACCAGCACGATCAAACAGCGCGCCACTTTGATCACGCTACCGTTCTCCCGTTAAGCCTTGCGCAACCCGCCTCGGGCGACCGCCGTCATTGCGCCGAACGCGTCACGCGGCTTGGGTTCAAGGAGTCGCCGCCACACCGAACGACTAGCCGAAGCCAACGTAGCGTCGTCGGCCGGCAGTGTTGGCAACTTCTCCGCCAACGCGCTCACCGAATCGGCCATTGGGGCTTACACGACCGAAGTCAGTCATCGTCGCCGTCTGTGGCGCTGGATCGTATCGCGCAACCATTGCGCGTGCGCGGCCACGCTAGTGTAAAGGCCGGGGCGGTCCATTACGCCACACCCTGGCCCCCCCCAGCTAACCACGCCAATCTGGGTGATAGCGCCGAGGCCGTCCTCAATCACGAGCGGGCCGCCACTATCGCCTTGGCACGAATCCTTGCCGCCGGCCACAACACCCGCACAGATTTGGTCTTTCGGAAGCAGCTTGCCATAACGTCTTTCGCAGTCGCTGTGTTCGAGCACGGGGACATCAACTTGCAGCAACTTCTCACTCTCAGAACCCGAGCCGCCAGATAGCGTCCTACCCCATCCGGTCACGCGAGCGCATGCTCCTGGCGATCCCACGCGCGCTTTTGCCGCAGGCACGGCTACCTGCCGGACCCTACCTTTCGGAGCGATACCGAACGGCTTAGTCAATTGAATGAGCGCGATGTCATTGCCTTGCTCTGCGTCGACGTAGCGTTCATGAACAAACCACGCCTTCGCGGCAATTTCCTCGCCATTTCTCACGTTGAGGCTACCGTGCGCAATGGATAGGTCGTCGATGGTTGCGCCGCCTTTCTTAACTGCTGCGACGCAATGGGCCGCCGTGAGCACCCAGCTGCCGTCGAATATGAGCGATCCGCCGCAAAAGTGGTCGCCTCGAAACCGCAAGGACACTTGCCACCCGGCAGTCATGGGGTTTGCATCGTTGCCCCCGACAATCCGCGCCTGGGCTTTGTCGCGGTCATTGCAGTCGATATCGCTGGCGGCACTCCGCTGGGCGACCACCAGGGTAAGTAGCAGGAGCGAAAATCTCGCGACGTGCGTGCAGCTCACGGTAGCCTCACAATCTCGACACGTCGGTTGCGTCCATCGCTGCCAGACACGCCCGGAATCAGGCGCTCTTCACCGTAACCAGCGACGACCAAGCGGCCCCACGACACACCTGTCGAAACCAGGTAATCCCGCGCGGTCTCAGCGCGGCGCTTGGACAACGCTAGGTTGGCGGCGTTGCTACCCACCGCATCGGTATGTCCCTCGACGACAAACGAATACGGGATGAGTGCGGGATCGTTCAATGCGGCCGCCATGGACGACAGTGTCATCGCACCCTGAGCCGTCAGCGACCATTTCCCGAACTCGAACTGCACTGGTAGGGCCACGCTCACTTCACCCGCGTATTCCTTGTTCGCCTCGAACGTCTGCAGCATCCGCGCAGTCGATGCATCCGCTGGCAAGATCGTCCGCATCCGTTCCTGCGCCGCTACCGGCGTCGAAACCGTCACCGCCGCTGCCGCTGCCAACAACATCGTCGTCCACCGTTTCTTGATTCTTTCCCTCTCTGAATTACTGTGTAAACCGCCACCGCGCGTGCCGTGTCACCCGTCGGCTGTTTCGCGAGCGCCTCCTCCCGGGTTGGTCGCCTGACGACCGCATCAGCTCTGGCGTGGCGCCCACCACCGAACACATCGGTCATGAACTGGCCAAACGTCCGGTTGGCAGAACACACGGCGACGAGCGAATTGGCCCCCGGTGCGCCCGCCCTGATCTCGAACTTCGCCCTGGAACCTGCAAGGAAATGCGTCTTGCCCGCAGACAGCCATTCCGTCTTGTCGAGTGCGGTTGGCAGAAGGAGCTTGTATTTACCGGTCGCGTCCACGTCCAGCAGCACCAGCTGGCAACGACGTTCCGGCCGTGCGATCACCGTAATTTTCTCGTCGACCCTGTACTGCGGTTTGTCCGTTTTCAACTCGAAACCAAAGTCTGACGGAGTCGTCATCACGGGATAGGGTGTCGGAGCCGGCATCAGTGTTGGCATCGGCGTCGGCACCGTTGTCGGCGTCGGACCCAGAGCCGGCGCCGGCGTCCCTGCCGGCAGCGTCGCTACGCCGCCCGACGACACGATGGAGAATCGTTCTTCCGCAGCAGCCCACGACACCGTCGGGTTCGCGGTCGCCGCGACGTTTACGGTCCTCGCCATCGCCGCAGGATCCCCCCTGAATTGTGCAAATGGCCCCGCCGCCATAAGGCTTCTTTCATCGACAATTTCCACCCGCTTGTCGGTCGCGAAAACGCGGATCAGATCCACTCCCAGAGGCTCTGCAATTGCGAGTCGGTACCTAGTCTCACCCGGGGCAGGGATCGCATACGTCTTGCCACCCTTCACGAAGTTGTCCGGCGCGTACTGGTTCGGAAACAACCGATGGACCTCGCCCTTCGCGTTTGAGGCGACCACCGTGACGTATGCATCGGCATTCGTGCGAAAGTAAATCGTTAGTGTGTCAGCGGGCTGACCCGCACCGGTCACGTAGTAAGTCCGATTTGGGCGATCCAGCCAGGTGCTCACCCGGAGGTTGCTGACCGGCACAGTCACGGCTGCCATCGGAGCCTGGACCGGAGCAATCACCACCGTTCGTGGATCGCCAGATGAACCCTGCGCGTGCACCAGCATCGACATTGCCGCCAGCGCCAAAGCGGCACCCGCGTTACGCGCTACTCGCATTGCGTTGTTCATTGCACTCTCCTCGTTTCGAAACCTGCGTTCGTTTCCGCCAGCGCGCCTGCGCCAGTCTGCATTCACCATTCAACGGACACGCCAGTCACATTTAGCAGCCCGTGGTCGCTGCGAACTCCCGGAGCGGTGAATCGCGCGCAATCGAGTGAACAGGCATGCGCCAGGTCGCGTGCGACGCACACTGTCATCGCTTCGCCTCGACCTTATAGGGCATCTCGGCGTTCGACCCTGGAATGTCCCCCCGACCGCCCGCACGCGAGGCCTTGCTGAAGTCGATATTGTCCTCATTCGTCGGATGGGAAGGCAGGTCGTCGGTCACTACTGCCCGGACCACATGCACGCCGATTGGCGTCGTGATCTTGAGCCTCCATTCCTGGTCCCCGCCGACACAGATTTCTTCCCCCGCGCGTACCTCAGCTGCCGGTGGAACGGGCTCGCGGTGGCTCCACGGATTTGGATACACCCGCTCGGGATTGACGGTCAGGTCATCGTTCCAGATGCTCATGAATCCATCCCGGTCTGGCGTTATGCAGACCTCAACGTACTCGCCGTCCTTGAACGCAGGTTGATCCGCGTCGCCGTCGCAGCATTCGAATCGCTCGCTACGGGCGCCGAGCACAGCCTGGCCACCATTCGAGATTCTCGCACCACGTCGATACATTTCCATCGACAGGCTGCCTACCTTGGCAGGCTCTGGTTCCATCTTTGGTCCGCGTTCAACGGCCAGCGCTGTCATGGCTGGTAGCGCTATTCCCAGAGTGGCGACAACCAGCGCTACCAATCCCTTCGTCGAGTACGTCATGCCCATTTCCGCCCCCTCATTTAAGCTCTCGTGTGATAGCGCCCCACGCCCAGATCTCGACGGGCAGCCTACAACCGCGACGGACACGCCTGGTCGAATCCCTTGCCGCTCGCGAACGCGTCTAACCGCCGTTCATTCGCAGCAATCATTGCCCTTCCCGTTCGGGCAGGAATGGGCGGATCCGTACACCGAGGGTGGACTCGGTATGGACAGAATCGGCGACAGGGACTTTGAAAGACCCCAATGTCTTTCCATCATCGTAGGTTATGCGGCCGACGAAGGTGTCCGCTAAAATCTCGCCATCAACGACGACGTTATAATTCTCGAATTTCACATGGACTCGATTGCCCTCCCGACTCCCGGAAATTGACTCGTTTTCCGGTCCCAGATAAAACGCAAAAGAATCAACTTTGTGGTCATAAAAGCGTAATCCGATTCTGGTGTTACTCGAATTGACTGATCCATTTTTATTAAATGTCAATTTCATCGCTACTGAATTATCTAGCACAGTAGTCAACGCATCATCAAACGCATCAGGATGTCCCAGGAACATACGAGGATCTAGAAAGGCACGCGCCCTTTCATTTGAATCATCGCGTTCCTTTGAATCATCGCGCCGTCCATCGCGGTGCCTGGGAACCCCATTAAGTCGAACTTCCAGTGCGTTCAGATTAAGATCATTCCCGCCTGAGCGACTCGTATTCAGGACGACCTCACTGGGCGTCCCACCATGCAACTGCAACTGCGGCCTCTGGGCGTAACCTTTGGTTTTTTCCGCACGCCATTGTGCGCGTGCGAACACCGTCATCGCGTCCAAGCCTGGCGTCTTCAACTCTTGCAAGAGCGCGCTCGTGTACAGCCCGTTGACCGCACCTCGGGGCTCTTCGGCGATCG
>JBGTBX010000105.1:0-10866 GCA_041749115.1 Gemmatimonadaceae bacterium | reverse complement strand
GAATGCGACCCGGATCATGGTCGAGCGGGTCGAAGAACGCTTCAATCTCAAGCCCACACGCTTGATCGGTGACACGGCTTACGGCACTGCAGGAATGCTGGGATGGATGGTCGACGAGAAATCGATCGAACCGCACGTTCCGGTGTGGGACAAGTCGGAACGGGCGGACGACACGTTCTCTCGAAGTGATTTCGAGTGGGACCAGACGGACAACGCCTATCGGTGCCCGGCCGGAAAATTGCTGCGCTGCGATCGGAGAAAGTTCTCGGTGCCCCGCTCAGGTGTAACCAAAGCCGACACCATTATCTATCGATCCAGCGCGCAGGACTGCCAGTTCTGCCCGATGAAGGCGCAATGCTGTCCGAATACGACAACGCGCAAGATTGCCCGACAGGTCAACGAGGCGGCGCGCGATGTCGCGCGAGCGATTGCGACAACACAGCGATACCAGCAGTCCCGGAAGGATCGCAAGAAAGTCGAGATGCTGTTCGCGCACCTGAAACGGATCCTGCGACTGGATCGGCTGCGACTTCGTGGGCTACTTGGCGCGCAAGACGAGTTCTTGTTGGCGGCAACAGCGCAAAACCTACGCCGAATGGCGCACTGGTTGATGCCGAAAACACCAAAAGCAGCTCATGCACTGGCCGTTTAGTGGGATAGGGGCCGCTGCGCCCCGGATTTCGACCGTCCTGTTCGCCGAAAACTGATCACTGCGCACTCGCGACCCGTTCGGGTCAGCCGACCCGCTTCGAGAAACGGAGTTTTTCAACGGAATAGGCCGAAAGCGGATGCTCGCGTCGTGGGCGCATCTGTCAGTAGTAACTGCTATTGGCCAGAAGCGGTCAATCACCGGAGAAGGAGACGCTTCGACCCTTGCTACAGGTCTATTGCCGACAGCGGACGCTGTCGCCCGCTGGGTCCGCGCCGTTTAGTCAGGGCGATGCGCGGACAAAGGTCAGTATTAGTGGTGATATCAACCTTGGAGTTAAGCGGCTGCCGGAGGCGGTCCGCTTGAATGACTGGTGAGGTGCGGGGCCTCTTTGACTCGCTCTTCTAGGGAAGTGAGGAGACGAGGCCCAATATCTATTGCCCAGGCTGTGGCGCGCGGATCAACCTCCGCGCCACCGGATGTTCAGATCAGAGCCTTCCTGCTCAATTTCCCAAAACTTGTTCGAAGTCCCTTCTGAAAACTCAAAGCGACGCATTCGATCCCCCTGGTGTACTCGTCCCTTCGCCAAGCTTGTCCACAAGCTGGCCCCGGACGGATGATCGCACTGTCGCTGCGTTGTTGCGCAAGAGCTACCGCGCTCCAAGCAGCGCTTCGTGAGCCAGGTCCGCGACTCGGTGCTCGCGCCGCAAAGCAACCGATAGCGCAACTATCGCGGCGAATTGAAATCCGCCCTACTCCGCTGCGGCGCTCTTTTACTCGTCCGCAGAAATTTCGATTCCGACTACTTCCCCGCTGGCGTAATAAAACGTCGCAGTCAATGGGTCGGCTGGGTCTGACGAACCGTAGTGCGCGATACGCTCGACCACCGGGGCATTCTTCGATGATCCGAAGAATTCTTCGACGACTCCCAGAGGTGGCGGACTGATCACCATCGTGGGAGGTCCGTACACGGCAACGACCTTGCGCTCGCTGTCCCCCACACCAACGCCCTCTCGGGTTGAATACCTGGCAATTTCTTCCGGGCTGGAAAGGTGCTTACAAAAATTCGTGCTCGAAGCTCGGATCGATACAAGCCTTCGCCCTTCTCCCAGGTCCTTTTCAACAAATGCAACGTAAATTTTCCGATTGGGCGATTCTGATTGATAGCAGAATCTTGTTCCGAGACGACCCAAGTCTTCCCCGCTTCCCCCAAACACCGCGCGCACATCCGATTCGGACGGAAGGTTGTCCGCGAGGCAAAAGCCCGCTGCGCAAGTCGGCGTCGTAGACTTTGCCACTGAACAAGCATCTGTCCCCACGAGCACAAAAACGAGCGAAAAAACCGCCGCGCAACATCGCATATCACTACTGCCTTATGTAAGGTACTTGGACCCCTGGATTCGCCCGCTTGAATGCGTCAATTGCTCTCCCTAGTTGGGTAATGTCTTCGTTTTGACCTCGGGTGCATCCCAGCGTTGGCGTCCACCCCTGGCGAGCATCAAAGGGACGAGGTAACGCACTTCCACCGCCGTGGATGTCGCGGCCACGACGGTCCCCAGTGTCGATATATGCCCCATCCGGGCCATAAGCACGACTGTTCGTCCCCTCAGCAATCCAATTCACATCAGGAGAGGTGTACGGGTCTGCCGCTCCGGCCTGAGCGTTTCGAGTCACAGCATTGCTGGTGTCGATCGTAACTGGAGTGCCGGGATAGGGAGCCGGGTCGAAAGTCGTGGTGCCCGCTTGCATATCCGTTGTCACAGATTGAAGACCGGACGGATCAATAAGGTTGATCGGATCTCCATAGGTGTAACGATACAAGTTCGTATCGATAGCGCCGAATCCGATCGGATCCTTCGCGGTCCACCGCCCGATCACCGGATCGTAATCGCGTGCGCCGAATCGCACGAGGCCGGTATCCCGGTCGTAGATGCCACCGGCAAATCCAAAAGGCTGGAACCCTGGAGCGCTGTCGGCGATCACATTGCCAAAGTCGTCGTAGTCCATCCGCTGCGCTACGCTGCCGCTTTGCGCGTCAACGACCAAGCGCACTGAACCGACGTAATCGGAGAGAATGCGATAAAATCGTCCGCCCTTAAGCATATAGGCGGGGGTATAGGTTCGGTCTGCGTACACAAAGGTGGCGACCACGTTTCCGCTGCCATCAAGTTCCGCGATTGGTTCGAGCTGATTCCCGTAGAGGAAGCCTTGCGTCAGCACACCGTTGACCTGTTTCCCTACGCGCCGGTTTAGGCCATCGGCGACATACTCAAGGCCGCGGCCATCGGGTAGATCAACGGTTCGAAGATTGCCGAATTCGTCGTACACATAAGTAGTCGTAGCGCCGGTGGCGCTGTCGATCTTGGTGGTCAACTCGCCATTGCGTGTGTACGCAAAAGTGCAAGTCCCGTAGCTCGTGAGGCGATCTTGAGCGTCCACCACGCCAGCGATGGAAACCGTTCCGTCGATCGGTGTCGGCGCGCACTCAGCTGTCTGGCCTGTCAACGGAGCCATGTGCGTTGCGCTCGTCCGATTCGAGTTGGCATCGAAGCCATAGTCGGACATGAGAACACTGTTACGGTGCACAGTGTCCAAGCGACTTGCGAGGTCATACCTGTAGTCAAACACCTCAGTCACGCCACCCACGTTCTCGACCTTGCGTGTGATACGGCCAAGCTTGTCGCGCGTGACGCCGATGGAAAATATCTCCTGCGCTGAAACCGTGACTGCGTATCCGATGGGCTCAGCGAAGTCATTGTGGGTCCAGGCATCAGACAAAAGCCCGATGTCCGTGCCAATCAGGAGCCCATTATCGGTGCTTCGCGTCAAAGTGAGTGCCGCTAGTCCGGTTGCCGCCATCGTCAGCAATCCGTCGTCGTCGTACGTATATGCGGTGCTCGAGACCGTGCCGGCCTCGGCCTCATTAGCAATTTCCACCGTGCGAAGCCAGAAGTTGTTGTCGTAGCCCCATCGCACATGCCGGCTGACACTACCGGCTGAGGCTTCTACCACGACAGACTGGAGCTTCGGGAGCATTCCCGCCCAATCCCATGTTGTTTCCCAGCTGTCGGCCGGGGTGGCACGAGTAATGCGCCCGTGCCCATCGATCGCTAGCTCGGTGCTGCGAAGCGCCCCGGTAATTGAATGAAGCAGGCCGGTGCTCAGTCCGTAGTTGAGTTCAATCGAGTCTCCATCGGGACGATCAATATTCGTCAACTGCTTGTCGAGGTTGTAATCGAAGTCTGTGTTCGCCGCGCCACCCGCCGGCAACGCTGGCGGCGAGTATCGGGTCATTAGCTGCACGGCGTTGTAATCGAAGCCATGCTCGCCGCGACCTGGCGGCGTAATGCCGACAACGTTCCCCGTGCGGTCGAAACGGAACTCGATTTCGCGATCGTCCGGCAGGAGCTGAGTCGTAGTTCGGCCCGAAGCGTCGTTGATCAACGTGACCGTGCGCAGCTCCGCATTGCGAATGCTGCCCACGTAGCCTCGTGCGTCATACCCAATCGTCGTCACTCGACGATCGGTACCGCTTCCTACTCCGACCTCTTGCAGCCGTCCCCGGTTGTCGTACTGATACTCCACCGTCGCCAGACCCGGGATTGCCACCGTCAGCGGGCGGCCTTGCTCGTCGATCTGGATCGACGAGGTTCGGCCTGTCGGGCTCTGCGTGGTCCAGGTGCGCGTCGTGGCGTCATAATTCCTTTGGTAGGTACGGTCGTTCACCGTCTCGCTTTGATCCAGATTCATTTCACCAGGAGAACCTGATGACGACTCTGAGGCATTACGTGAGCGTGTGATTCTCTGCACCATGCCATCCATGCTGGTAACGACGCGATCTGGATAGAACACAGGCGCAGTCGTGAATCTAGGATCCGAGGCCGAACGAGTCCGTACTTCGATGCCATGATCTTGACGAACGACCTCCACGCCGCCCAACGCCATGGCCCGCGATGACTGCGTTTCGTCGGCACGAAATGCATTACGTCCAAGGCCACCGGCCGTATGACGATTCTTGACGTATGTGTCGATGCGGGCTTCTGCTGTCGTAGTGGTAACGACCTCCTGACCAATACTGGCGAGGCTCGTGCGCGCAAGACTCACGAACCCTCCTGCGGCGTTCTGGTCGCGAGACAGTCGGCCGTCTGGTGACCACGTGAACTCGCTTCGGCCGCCCCGAGGATCTTCCAGCCAGCGGAGCAGGCCATCGGGAAAATAGTCCATGCTCCATTCGTCGCCGGTGGGAGTTCGAACGAGTGTCAGGTACCCAGCTTGGGAAACCTCGAGCTCAGTGCGCACACCATCTGGGTTCACAATGGCCGCTGGTCTGTTGTCGCCGTTTCGCTCTACGCTGACGAGATTGCCGTCGCCGTCTTCAATCCCGGTGATGTAGCCAGCGGAGTTGTAGACAAAGCGCTTTTGTACGGCGCGCGTCACCCCATTGAGCGTCTCGAGATGACGGCCGCGAGAATCGAACACATACACTTCGGTCCCGTCGCGTGAAGGCAGCCGGAAACGTTCGGACTCCCCGCCATAACCCCGAAACGTGGCGAAGCTACTGTTGAGCACGGCGCCCAGGTAGGAGGGCGCGTTGCGCTGACTCGAATAGAGATGCGCTACGGTTCCTTCGGGCAGTATGTCTACGTCGTTGGCATCGACTTGGAGCTGGCGTGCAATCGCGCTCGTCCGGCCCAACGATGCAACAGGTTCGGCCCCGCCTCCGGCAATCGTGTAAATGCGCCCGTCGGGCCTGACTTCCCGGATGCGATGCGACTGTTGTTCCGCGTAGACGATGCGATCGTCGGCGGTCGCGACCATTGACGTGATTACGCCGACCGGCGCGCCTTTCGCCAGGCTTTGATCGCCAGCGAATGCTGGTGTTCCGTTCCCGAGAACGCTTTCGACGACGCCGTTCGCTCGGACCCGCCACAACGTCAGGGAGGACTCGTCATAGACAAAAATGTTGCCGCTGAAATCGACAGCCAGTTCGGTTGGGTCGACTAGGCTCAGCTGTTCCGCTGCAACTCCGTCGGTAGCACTGGATCCGCCACCCGCAATCCGCGCCACGGACCCATCCGGCCATAAGGCGCCGACCCATCCACCGTCGGCCGCTGCACAGGTGAAGTAGATCCGCTGTTGGCGCGCTACCAATCGCCGCAACTCGCAAGACCGCGGAAAGCCGGTCGCATCGGCGATGATCTCTGGGGCATTCGCACTCTCGAATCGGTAAACGCGTCGCCCATCTGTTACGAACACGAGACCATGGGCGTCCACCGCGACGTCGCGAGCAAGTTCCGCCACCGGTTGTCCCTGTGGATCCATGCAGTCGTTCTGCTCTGGAAATTTGCAAAAGTCGGCCCAGGATTCGCTCGAGCCATCGGCTCCGAACCGCCAGAGCACGTGAGCGCCGGTTTCACGGCCGAGCACGGCCTCGATCGATTCGTCGTTGCTTGGTACTCCGGCAAGCACAAATACCGCCCCGTCTGGAGCAGCTGCCAAACGCCGCCCTCCGGGGAACGCATCAGGGCTGACGTTCTTGAGCAGTAGGTTTGCGACTGGAGGGTCAACGCTGCCGAGAGCACCGACACGGATTCTTTGCCCGGTGCCAATGTACATGCGGTTCGACTGTGGATCAAAGACGTGGTGGTCGTTGAGAGTCCAGCCACCGAAGCCTTGGCCGCGCGCGTCCCAAAACCCTGGCAGCAGTCGTCCAACTGTAGTCAGTGAGCGCGCCGCTGATTCCCATGTGCGCGTCACTGTGTAGTGTCGCGTCGGGAGGTCGCCTGTTAGCGTTAAACCCGGAGTTCCAAACCGCTCCCACGCAGCAACAAATTTGCTGCTGGTCCCGAAGAAGTTTGAGAAGCGGGTCGGATATCGGTACTCCAGTTCGAACTGGGGTTTCAACACTCCACGCCAGGCACGGTTGTAAGTGTCACGAAGCTGCAGATCCACGGACTGAATATGGTTTGCCACGAGGGGGGCAGTGAACTCGTACCGTTGTCCCAATGCGAAGATGCGCAGGCGCGCGCTCACTAATCCTGCTGGCAACTCCGGCTCGGTCATTCGGACTCTGGTCTTGACTCCGGAAACTCCCACCAATGAACGCGCCGGAACCCGCCTGCTGTGGTAGTTCAAGGTTAAGTCCGTGCCGGCGACAGCGAGCTGCTCTCCGAGAGATCGTGAGGTGCAATAGATGATGCTGCCCGACTTGACCTCATCGCACGGGTCGTCGTCTTCGTCATCCTCGGGACGGTTGGGGTCATCGGTGCAGGCCTCACCGTCGCTACACGGCGCTCCATCGCCCGGCTCAGGGTCATTCTCCGGGTCCCCATCATCGGGGTCGTCTTCCGGCGGCTCTGGAGGCGGTCTGTCCGACGGGTCGGGACCAAAGGGGAAATTGCAATCCCATGGCGTGAAGTGCAGTACGCGGTAACGCCAGAGTTGCGTGCCGGAGGCATAAGTCGCAGCGAGAGAAGCGCGCTCCGCGGAGGTGATCCCAAGTTCGAGCAACGCCGTGTCATTCGCCGGATTTCCGGAGCCGTCGATGTCGATCGTCGCGATGCCGCCCGCAGTGCTGAGGATCTTGATCACACGGCCGTTGTCTTCGGGGTTCCAAGACGCCTGCCGGAAACTATAGGAGCCCACCGGCACTTCGGTGCCGACCGGGAACCGGAGGAAGTTCTCCAGGTACATCGCAACGGGCTGACTGAACTCGACCGACTGCGCGCCAGCGGCGATCGCTTCATCGGCCGACAATTCCACGGCGTAGGTGTATGCGGTACTCGGCGGCAGGTTGCCCGGCATGCGCTCGGGGCCATTGCCGCCGACCGTGTATTCGGTGGCGCGGAAGCTGAGTTGCGGGGCGGCCTGGGTCGCGCCATTGGCAAACCTGAGCCAGGCCTGCGTACCAGCCGGGAAGAACGCCGTTGCGCGGCGACTGCCGTCGGCGTCGGTGACGGTAGTGGCACGTGCCACTACCGCGCCTTGCATTCCGGTGGTCGGCACTACCGTCATCGCGGTGTCGAGCGGAATCAGCGTCGCATCGTCAACCCAGCGCCAGTCGTTCCAGGGCGTGTCGATGCGGCGCTGCGCGCGCAGGTAACCGTCCTTGGAGTAGTGCACGACGATGTCGCCACCACCGTTGACGGCCATGTCGAACATGCCGTCGCCGCGGGTGTAGGTGTAGCCGAGCTCGGGATGGTCGAGGATGCGCACGAGTACGCCGGGGAGCGGCTGGCCCTGGTTGTCCCTGACGAGGCCGCGCATGACGGTGGCGCGATAGTCGACGATGGTGCCAGGGCGCACGCCGCGCTGGATGGGATCGACCCCTTCGTAGATAAAAATCGTGGCGTCGTGGTAGTTGGCGGGAACGGTCGGATCGAGAGGGGGTGCGACCGACACGGGATCGGCAGGCACGAATTCGGTGACGCACGCCAGGTCGCGCAAGCCGTCTCCGTCGCGATCGACAAATGCGCCATCGCAGAAAACGGGGCCCGGCATCTCGCCCGCCTCGAAACTGCTGACGTGGATGAGGTCGGGCGGCGTGCCGGTGGGGTCGGCGGCGTTGGAAGTGAACGTGAGAGAGCGGACATTCGACCATTCGCCGCCAGCACCTGCAGCGGTGACGACGCCAGAAACCAAGAGGAAACAAAGTGCTTTCTGTAGCCAAGCTGCTTGGCGTGAGCGAGAACGCATGACCGACTCCCTGTTGGCGATCTCGCGGGGCACGATCAGGGTCGGCCTGCGACATCCTTGTTTGAGCTCAGCTTACCGATTTTTCCTAGGCGAGCAACTCGGCGGAAAGCCGTGGGCGCGCGGCGACATAGGTTCGCCTTGGGTCGACAGCAGCCAGTGGTCCGCACCCGCGAGTCGATAATCGGTACCCGGTACAGCAGTCGGATTCGACCAGCCGACGCAGCCATCGGCGCTCGCACGGTCTCTATCTTTTTGCGTTCGCAACGTGTGCCCCGGCTCAGTCTACTTATCAGCGCGTCGGTGACAAGGCGTTTCAGACCAACTCCGATGGCACGTCGAGCACTTACCAGAGAGTTGGCGACACGACGCTTCGAATGGACTCAGATGGAACGAGCAATCTCGCGTTCTACATCGAGGGCGACGAGCGGGCGGTACGCGTGCTGAAGCTTCGCCTGTACGTGAACAACCCGGCTCGCGGCGAAGAGGCGAAGGCAAAGTTCGAGGCGGTTTCGAAAGCGCTCGTCGAAAAGGTCGCGGCGGCAGTCAAGGAGGCCATCCGTCGTGAGCTGCTGGCCATTCCGAACGGATCGATGTACCGCGATCTCTATCGGCTGACCACCCGGTCGAAAGATTTCCCTGGTGCAGTGTCCGGGAGACACGAGACGACGCTTACGATCGCCGTAATCGATGACTGCTCCGAGCTAGGAAAAGAGAATCCACAAGCCGCGCACCTGTCCGTTCCACCAAGCAGCGCGAATGATTGCTAATCTGGATCATGGGCTGGGAACTGACCATCGATGGCGATGTCGAGACTCTCCGCTGGTTGGTGCGCACCACCTCCACGGCGACTCTGCGCATCAAGGCGACCGGCGCGTCACATCGTCTCGAATGGGACGGCCTCGAAGCAGTCGACGACGTGCGGGAGGTGACGGCCGCCGCCCTGCGTCATCTCGGGCATCTGTCGGGCTTGGGTAGTGTCCTACTCCGCCGCGAAGCAGCACTTCGGCTCGTCGACACTTCCTTTCGGCGTGCCGACGGCGGTCGCGACGTCTACGTGACCATTCATGACGCGGTTCGGTTCGGCGCCACTTTGACGGGCCAGCTGAGCGTCATGGGACCCGACGGTGTCCCCAAGGCTGCGGAGGAACAAAATCCTCTACCGCGGCTGCTCTCGCTGGCCGAGACCGACGAGGACGTTGCGAAGGTGTTGCGTCTGGCCGGCGGCGACCTGTCCGACTGGAGCGCTTTGTTTCGACTCTACGAGGTAGTGGCGGCGGCGGCGGGCGGTCCGGACGCGCTAGCCGAGCTAACCGGAGCCAGCAAGGCGCAACTGTCCATTTTTGCGAAATCAGCCAATTCTCCGGCGCTGTCGGGTGACGCCGCTCGTCATGGAGTGCAGCGAGGATCCTTGCCTCGGCGAGGCATGTCGCTCTCCGACGCAAAGAGAATTGATTGTCGACATCAGCCGCGCCTGGCTGTTTACGCGAGCAGGCGCAGGGTGAGGAGCAGAATGCGGGTGGGCGCAAGTTGTCGGCCGCGCCGTTAGAACACTCCGGCGCGAGGGAGCGACATGCCGTCCGGGCTGCGACAATGCGACGCATCCTTGCGCGCGAAAAGCTGCAAGCGCCTGGTTACGCCCACTGAAGAGAACCGAATCATGGCAGCCGAGCTCGCCGCATTTCTCCAGGGTCACGGATACACCGATGAACAATGGGGTCGTTCCGGCCTGGACTGGGTGGAACTGAAGGCGATCGGGGCCAATCACATGTCGCGTGCGGTTCCATTGCAGAGCGCGGCCGACGTGGTGATTGGCATGTTGACCCGGTTCACGGCAACACACGCCACAAGGGCACGGCTGAAATCGCCCGACAGTCTCATGGAGAAGATCCTTCGCAAGAAGTTAGACGAAGCCGAACTGCCGCCAATGCAGGTGCGCTCACCTGGGCCGACGGGGCGGGGGAGTACTCCGCTTCGGTCTCGATATCGAACTCGATCGTGGGTACAGGAATGAACGACTTCGTCGGGTTGGCGAGGGCCAGACCGCTTCCGGATGGTAACTATTACGTCGACAGCGGACTGTGGTCAGGCTGCGGTGTACGGGAAGGGGGGGCAGTGACGCTCGGGCGCGGCGATCGGAAAACGGCGGGAATGATCTCCCGCTTCAACAGCGCACTGGGAAACCTCGAAAATGAGGGCGGGATGACGGTCGCGTACGACGCATCCGCCGCTCGCCTGGTGGTGGGTAGGCCCCAGGCCAATGTGCTTTCGTTCTATGAACTACCGATTGATCTGGTGTTCGGGAGAGTCACAGTCAGCTGAGTTGTCAGCGCTGGGAACGTCGTTCCACGGAATGAAGCCACATAGGAAACCGTGTACACGCTTGGCGCCAGATTCCCCAAAGAATATTGGGCATCAAACGGAGGCAGCATGATGCAAATGCCCCCACCGAGCGTCTGCAAGATGTGCACGGTTCCTGACCCGACAGTCACGGTGGCTCCGAGAGGGTGGTAACAGCCATCAAT
>JBGTBX010000104.1:0-4103 GCA_041749115.1 Gemmatimonadaceae bacterium | reverse complement strand
CGCCCCGTCGGAGCTTCGAGGTACCGCATTCGGCGTCTACCACCTCAGTGTTGGTGCGGCATCTCTGCTCGCCAGCACACTTGCAGGGGTACTATGGGTTGTTGGTGGGGCCGCACTCACTTATGGTGTCGGCGCGATATTCGCATCGCTGGCGGTCCTGGCCTTGCTAGCCGGACAATCAATTCTAGCGCGCTCAGGCTGACGACAGGCCAGTGCCAAGCAGCATTACCTTCAAATTCAACATCACGCACTTTGCGGAGCTAGCGCTCGGTAGATAGAAATCAACGCGCGCCCTCTCCGAGGCAGCCATGTTAGACGCTCTGTCTGACCTGGAGTTCGTATCATGATTGCCCAAGAAGTCATGTCGAAGGACGTCGTTACAGTAGGACTCAACGCGACGGTCAGGGAGATTGCCGCGCTGTTGGTCAAACATCGCATCAGCGCCGTGCCCGTCATAGCAACAGACGGCCGGATTGTTGGTATCGTCAGCCAAACGGATCTTGGCCATCGCAGCGAAACCGAGACTGAGAAGAAGAGAAAGTGGTGGCTCGATATCTTCTCTGACACCGACACGCTGGCGCGCGAGTACACAAAGAGCCATGGACTGAGGGCTGAGGACGTGATGTCACGACACATCATCTCGGTGAACAGCTCCTCCAGTCTTTCCGAGGTGGCCGATGTCCTCGATACCCACCGCATACGGCAGGCTCCGGTTCTGGACGGCGGCAGGCTGGTCGGGATGGTCAGCCGAGCCGACCTCGTGCGCAAGCTCGCAGAGGTCCTCGTGACGACGCCCGCCGAAAGACCTCGAAACGGTCAGCTTCAGAAGGAGATCTGGGCGCGGATCAAGGCAGAGTCCTGGCTCTCGTCGTCGCTCGTAAACGTTTCGGTAAAGGACGGCAACGTTGAGCTCTACGGTGGGGTGACGTCCGATGCTCAGCGCCAAGCTCTGAGAGCACTCGTGGAAGCGGTACCTGGCGTCCTGCGCGTCGAGAATAACGTTACTCTGCTACCCAAGGTCGTCGCCGTCTGACGCACGGTGGTTCGACGCACGAGTCGCTCTCAACTCAATGATTGCTTCCGCGGCGGTCGCCTATCGACAAGGGGCGACCGCGTCGCGTTTATGCTAGACATTTGACGCCGATCAATGAGGAGCATGTGTGCGCGTGCCGGATCCCATTTTTCAAGCGCGCGGCTTGACGAAAATCTATCGGAGCGGCGAAGTCGAGGTCCATGCGCTCGCTGGCGTCGACATAGATCTCGAGGCTGGTGAGCTCGTCGTCCTACTCGGGCCATCCGGTTCCGGAAAGTCAACGCTTCTCAACATTCTCGGTGGCTTGGACCACGCAACGTCGGGCACCGTGCACTTTCGCGGCCACGATCTTACCGCGCTCGATGACGCGGGGTTAACGGCCTATCGGCGCAATCATGTCGGCTTCGTCTTCCAATTCTACAATCTGATTCCCGCGCTTACAGCCCGCGAGAACGTCGCTCTCGTCACCGAGATTGCGCGGGATCCGATGTTGCCAGAGGCGGCTTTGGACCTCGTCGGGCTCGGGCCGCGCATGGATCACTTTCCCGCGCAGCTCTCGGGCGGCGAACAGCAGCGCGTCGCGATTGCTCGCGCGATCGCAAAGCGGCCAGATGTGCTGCTTTGCGACGAGCCCACCGGCGCGCTCGACAGCAAGACCGGCGTGCTCGTCCTTGAGGCCCTGCTGCGCATCAACCAGGAGCTTTCCACGACGACCGCGCTCATTACGCACAACGCAGCCATTCGGGAAATGGCGCACCGAACGTTCCTGTTCGGAGACGGCCGGATTGCGGGAGTCGAGATCAACCGGACGCGTAAAGCGCCAGCCGATATTCACTGGTAACATCATGCGGATGCTCGATCGCAAGCTGTTCCGTGATCTCCAGCGCATGTGGGCGCAGGCGCTCGCCATCGCGCTCGTCCTGGCGGGCGGCGCCGCAACGTTCGTCCTGGCGAGCGGCGCCTACCGCTCGCTCGACGAAACGCGGCAGGTCTACTATGAGCGATATCGCTTTGGCGAAATCTTTGCGGACATCAAGCGCGCGCCGAAGTCCGTCGGCGAGCAGATCAGAGCGATTGATGGTGTTGCCGCAGTGGAACTCAGGATATCCCGCTTTGCGCTCCTGGATGTCGCTGGGTACGCCGAACCGGCGACAGGGCAGGTTATCTCTGTCCCCGAGCGGGCCGACGGCCAGCAGAACGAGCTTCATCTTCGGGCTGGGCGATTGCCGGACTTCGACCAAGCGGACGAGGCCGTCATCAACGAGCCGTTCGCCAAGGCGAACAAGCTCAGCCCGGGAGACACGTTCAAAGCGCTGCTCAACGGCAAGCAACGCACGCTAAAGATCGTCGGCGTCGCGCTCTCTCCCGAGTTCATTTACGCCATCGGCCCCGGCGATCTCGTACCGGATGACCGCCGTTTCGCTGTGATCTGGATGTCAGAGCGTGTGCTGGCCGGTCTCTTCGACTTGGAGGGTGCCTTCAATGCAGTTAGCATCCGGCTCCTGCGTGATACGCGCGCCGACCGCGTGATCGAGCGGCTCGATGCCATCCTGGCCCGTTATGGTGGCACTGGCGCATACACCCGCAAGGACCATTTCTCTCATGCCTTTCTCAACGCGGAGCTGACCCAGCTCAATGCCATGCGCCGAGTCATACCGCCGATTTTCCTGCTGGTATCAGCCTTCCTCATCAACATGATCTTAACGCGCGTGATAGCGCTCGAACGCGAGCAGGTCGGCCTGCTCAAAGCCATCGGATACGGCCCACGGCCGATCGCGATGCACTACGTCAAGTTCGTGCTTGTCATTGCTGTGATCGGCATCGTGATCGGATTTGCGATGGGGGCGTGGCTCGGACAGGGCTTGACGCGTCTATATGCGGAATTTTTTCATTTTCCGTTCCTGATTTTCCGGAACGATGCCAGCACCTACGTCATCGCCGGCGCTGTGTCAGCGTCAGCCGCTGTCACGGGAGCTGTTCGCGCGGTCGTACAAATCCTGCGCCTCGCACCAGCGGTGGCCATGCAGCCGCCCGCCCCGCCGCGCTACAATCGCGGCCTGGCATCACTCATTCACACACGCCTGCCGCTATCTCAAATGACGATCATGTCGCTTCGCCATATGGCGCGATGGCCCTTGCGCAGCGCCGTCACGGCTCTCGGCATCGCGCTCGGTCTTGCGCTGCTTGTCACGGCGCTCCTCTCCTTCGACTCGGTCGAGGACATGATCGACGTGGCCTTCTACAAGACCGATCGCCAGCACGCGACGATCGGCTTCAACGAGATCGCGCACATCCGTGCGCTCGACGCCGTGCGGCGGCTGCCAGGCGTGATGCGGGCCGAGCCCCTGCGCACAGTCGCCGTACGACTTCGGCATGGGCACTACCTGCGCAAGCTCTCGATCATCGGCAAACCCGTGAGCATGGACCTCTCACGCGTTCTGGATGCGAATCTGCGCCCCATCGAGCTGCCGAGCCACGGCCTTGTCATCGATGAGCGTGTCGCCGAGCTGTTGCGACTGAAGCCCGGTGACATGGTCCACGTCGAGGTCTTGGAGGGTCAGCGGGTGCAGCGCCGGGTCCGCGTGGCCAATGTCGTGACGAGCTACCTGGGCCTCTCCGCGTACATGGATCTGGACGCGCTCGCAGACCTGCTTGACGAAGGACCACGCATTAGCGCCGCCCACATAGCGTATGATCCGCGGCAGGAAGCAGCGCTCTTCGCCGAAATAAAGTCCACGCCTGCGTTTACCTCAATCAGTCTCCAGAAACGCTCCATCATCCGCTTCCGAGCGACAATCGAACAAAACATCAATTATATGGTCACGGTCTATGTGACGCTTGCCGTCATCATTGCGTTCGGGGTTGTCTACAACAGCGCGCGTATCCAGCTCTCCGAGCACGCACGCGAAATCGCCAGCCTGCGCGTGCTTGGCTTCACGCGAAATGAGGTGTCGCGGGTGCTGCTCACGGAACTGGTACTGGTGCTGATCATTGCTGTGCCGCTCGGCTGGGTCATCGGGTATGGCTTCGGATGGCTGCTCGTTCAGGCCTTTTCCAGCGATCTCTACCG
>JBGTBX010000103.1:0-6745 GCA_041749115.1 Gemmatimonadaceae bacterium | reverse complement strand
TGCGCGCTCCGGGACCGGGGAGCCCCGAGCATACGTCCGACTCGGCTGCGGACCTTCACCATTCCGTGGCGCGATGGGCGTTCTCGACGCAACATCCGCGTGGCGTCGGCCTAACGATGCTTGCTGCAGACGGGCGTCTTTCGGAGGCTCGCTACGCTCGCACTATTTCGTTCAGTTGCTGCTGAACCATTATCGTTAGGCGGACGCCCAGAAACCGGGACCAGCCTGGGCCCGTAGAGATGGGTCCATCCTTCCCGAGCACGGTATGCCTCCCCGCATCCTCAGTACGGGCCTTCTGGCCGGTCTCCTGATGAACATCTTCGGCTGGCTCGGCAACCAACTCTGGCTCGGGCGCGAATGGGATGCGGCCATCGCCGGTTCCGTCTTCGCCGCCGCGCGCCAACGCACCCTATGGAATGAACTCGGCAGCCTCGCACCCGATTTCGTGTACGGCATTGCGCTCGCGTGGCTCTGTTGGATCTGCGCGAAGGCACTCGGAGCCTCGCGCAACGTTTCGTACGGCGCCGCCGGCATGCTGTGGCTGGTGGCAATCGCGACCCCGCTGCTGGGGACCGCCAATGCCAGCCTCGTACCGTGGCGTGTCACCGCGCTCACCCTCGTGCTCGCGCTGGCAATCATGCTCCCGATAACGGAACTCGTCTGGCGTCGCGTCGCACGACCCGCCGGGGGCAAGTCATCGCCCACCGCCGCCTAACGAAGCTTGCTGCTGTCAGCCACGCTATTGAAGCGGGCGCTGCGCGCCCGCATCTTATGGCGTGTCTGCAGCAGAAGCAAACGTTGGGCGGCACTTCCGACGTCGGATGGCATTATCACGCGGAGCAACGTGATCCATGACACCCAAGCGAAGATCCTTCCCGTCAGGTGGACACCTCGAAGTTCCTCGTAAGCGGTGGCCGTTCATCCGACCGCCTGTTGCGTTGTCTGCCGTCATGATTCTGTGTATTGCCACGAGCGGACGGCGATCTGGCGCGCAGGACAAGCAAGACTTCCTGACAGCCAACATCGATACCGCCGTTTCGCCGCGGGATGACTTCTTTCAGTTCGCCAATGGCGGCTGGTTCAGGCGGAACCCGATTCCCGACGACCGGGCGAGGTGGGGGTTCTGGGATCTGGTCAACGGGGACATTGATGCCCGTCTGCGACGACTCAATGAAGTCGCCGCCGTGGCGAACGCTCCGACGGGAAGCCTGGAGCAACTGGTGGGTGACTTCTGGTTCACCGGAACGGATTCCGCGACGATCAACCGGCAGGGGCTCGCGCCCCTGCAACCATACTTCGACCGCATCGACCGGGTCCGCTCCACCCGGGACCTCATTGATGTCGTCGCGATCTTCCATAGGGAGTTCCGCTCACTCTCCTGGAATCGGGTGCTCTTCGCCGGGGTCATGGCGCAGCACGCGCAGGAGTCCGATCGTTGGACCTACGCCCTGATGCAGAGCGGGATTTCCATGGGTCCCGGTGCGTACTCCGGGTCCGCCCCGCAGCAGGTGAAGATGCGCGCAGGGTTCCACGAGTACGCGTTCAAGACGTTCTTCCGATTGCAGCCGGACAGTGCGAAGGCACGTCGGAGTGCCGATCGGGTATTCGCACTGGAGGCGCGACTCGCCACGGCATCCGGCCAGCCATCTGGCGAGCAGACCATCGGGCTCGCCGAGCTGACTCGGCTCACGCCGACCTTCGATTGGCCCCGGTACTTCGGTCGAATCGGTGTCGCCAGGATCGACTCGGTCGTCATGCGCAACCCCGCGTTCTATCGCGCACTGGATTCGCTCCTCTCGACGACGTCTCTCGACACCTGGAAGGACTACCTGCGGTTCTGGCTGGTCAAGGCGAACGCGCCCTTCCTCGACGACCGAGCGTTCGGTGACCTCTTCGCCTGGCAGAACATCAACGCCGGTGCGCTGCGCGCGCCTCCCCGCTGGCAGCGCGTGCTGTTCGAAGAGATGAACTTCAAGCTGGGGCAACCCTTGGCGCGGCTGTTCGAGAAGCACTACGCGGGCGCGGGCCTGAAGGCACGGGAACACGCGTTGGCCGAGTCACTTCGAGAAGCGTTCCGACGGCGGATCGAGCGCCTGGACTGGATGGGGGACAGCACGAAGCGACACGCGCTGGCGAAACTGGCCCAGATGAGGATCACGATCGGAGAGTCAGGGAACGGCATCGACTACAGCTCGATGCCCCTTCGACGGGACTCCTATGTGCTCAACCAGATCCGGGCCACTGCGTGGTACCACGATCGGCGCGTGCGCATGCTGAGCCAGCCGGTCGACCAGAGAACGAAGGACCCGAGTGCGCAGTTCGCCGACGACTGGTATGACTACCGGAACAACGAGGTGGTGCTCTCTGCAGCGCTGGCCATCCCGTTCGTGCCCGGGTCGCCCGACGAGGTGCTCGACGACGCGGTCGTCTATGGCATGACGGTTCTGGCCCACGAGATCTCGCACGGGTTCGACAGCGAGGGACGGCACTACGATGCGCGTGGGAACAAGGTCGACTGGTGGACGGCCGCGGACGACACCGCCTTCGTGGCGCGAGCCGAGGCCATGGTCGACCTGTACCGCGAGTTCACGCTGCCCGGGGGCGTGCATCTGGACGGGCGAAGCTCGTTGCCCGAGACCCTTGCCGATCTCGTGGGGTGCCGGATTGCCTTGGATGCTTTCAAGCAGACCGAGCAGTTCCGGAAGAACGAGCGGATTGGCGGATATACGCCGTTGCAGAGATTCTTCCTCGCGTACGCGTTCCGCCACGCGCGCCACGAGAGAAAAGAAATCCTCGCCGGGCGTCGGGCGGATGGCGCCTATCCTCCAGACCGGGAATGGGTCAACGGCGTGTTGGTGAACATACCCGAGTTTTACGAGGCCTTCGACGTGAAGCCCGGCGATCGCATGTACCGTGCGGAAAACAAGAGGGTGAAGATCTGGTAATTCGTGCCGATCTAGAATAGCTCCTTGTGTTCTCAACCATTCCACGTCGCATGGCCAATCACGACGATGTACTACTCGCTGCAAGAGTCGCAGGTCTTGCATACGACAGCGTCTCGAACGTAGGCAAAAGTGCCCATGCACTTGGTTACGAATGCTCGGCCTTCGCCGCGAGCGCGAATCACGTGGGATTGGGGCTGGCTAGTAACGATCGCTCCGTACTGGCATTTCGTGGCTCAGATGAGCTGCGGGACTGGGCGACGAATCTCAATCTCCTGCCAACCCGAAGAACGTGGGGATGGTCTCACCGCGGCTTCGTGCAAGCCACCGAATTGCTGTGGCCACAGTTGGAAGGATTCGTACGTTCTGCTATCTCGTCGAGCACGCCGATCTTACTAACGGGCCATAGTCTCGGCGGAGCCATGGCGACTGTTGCGGCGTTAAAGATTGCAACTGAACTCAAGCACGAGGTCACTTGGCTCATCACCTTCGCGCAGCCGCCGCTCTTGGGGCGCACTTGGCCTGTTGCTTCAGGGGCGGATAGAATACTTCAATACGTCCGCGTCATCAATTCGGTCGATGCCGGCGTTACGGCTCCGTTCTTCCCGTACTACGGCCACGGGCAAGTGCGGTATGTAGATGCTCTTGGGAAGTCGCATGATGGATTCAAGCTCTCTCGATTCTTTGCCGACGCGACTCGTCATGGATTGAAGCTTAGGCTCGGCGCGCAGGCGGGTCAGCACAAGATGCAGAATTATCTCAAGGCACTCGAATCCGCCGGTGACGCTGCCTAACAAAGCGATGCAGGTGACAGCCGCGTTATTGTGGGCGCGCTTCGCGCGCTTTTTTTGATGCGGCCGCAGCTGAACGCAAACGTTAGGCGTGCTGGACGCGAATCGGAGAAATCGGTGGACCCTTCCGCACGGCCACTCTGGCGCTGCCTCAAGTGCCATCGCCAGTTCGCAAATCGCAACCAGTCTCACGCTTGCGGACGGTATTCACTGGCGTCCCATTTCGCGGGGAAGCCGCCGGTTGTTCGTGCGGTGTTCGATGCGGTACTCGCTGCGGTGCGGCGCCATGGGCCGGTGAAGGTGCTGCCGGAGAAGACACGGATCGCCTTTCAAGTTCGAATGTCGTTCGCTCAGGTCACACTGCGCCGCCAATGGGTCGACGGGCACGTCGTGCTGTCCCGCCGTCTTGAAAACCAACGCTTTCGCAAGATCGACACGATCTCCCTCCGCAATCATGTCCACCACTTCAGGCTCTTCACTCCCGCGGACGTTGATGCCGAGGTCCGCGAGTGGCTGAAGGAGGCCTACGCGGTTGGCGAGCAGCGGCACCTTGGCACCCCGCAATCAGACGCCTAACACGCGCTTCTGCCGGCGAGGCCAGGGCGGTTCGGCCGCCGCGATGTATTCTTTATTTAAGGACTGCGGCGGCCTCACCTGGCCTCGCGGCAGAAGCGCAGGTCGTTGGGCGGCTCAACAGCCAAAACGACTGAAAGCTCTCCCCTTCGTTCTGCGCTTGCCGCGACGGTGCGCCCAGCCTGCGGCGCCCGCCACCGATTCGGGCTTTGCGTAACTCGGCGCGCCGGTCCCGAGGTGACGCTCCCGCGGCCAAGCGCGCACCGGTAGGGGTGGTGACGGAAAGCGGTGTCTTGGAGTGATAAACAAGGACCGCTCAACTTGGAGGCATGAAGATGCGTTGGATGCCGATGACACTGCTGTGCGCGACGATTGGATGCGTGGTGGGGCCGGCCGGCCCGACGGAGGCCGCGTTCAACGCGTCGTCCCCAGCGGCGTTCGCTGGTGCGTGGCGCTCCGTGACGCCGTCGCTCGAGTTCATTGGGTTGTTCGTAACCTCGAAGTCAAGCGAGATGGGTGCGCTGGGGGCGCGCCTCACGTTCTCGGGTGTGGTGTGGGAAGGTGGTGGGCGGATTGACGGCGATTCTTTGGTGTCCGGCATGACAATCGTCGGTGGGTCGAATGCGAGCGGCGTGATCGTGGCGCATGCGCGTGACGCGCACATGCTACGTGTGCAGTTCCGATCTGTGGCCGCGCCGCCGCTAGACTTGACGTTCGTTCGCGAGGACTGAGCGTTTGCAGCGTAGTGTCGAACACAGGCCGCAGTGGCGTGCAGCCCGTGTTATTCGCGAGGCGCGAAACGCCTACGCATGCCGTCCTTGCCAATATGAGCGCGACCGGCCGCCCAACACGCATTGCAGCAGACAGCCGATCTGCAGAACTGCCCGCTATGCTCGCTCTTGTTTGATTCGGCTGCAGCTGAATCGTAGGCGTTAGGCTGCACGAATGCGTGTCTGGAGTTGATCACCAAGACGGTGCGCCCACAAGCGCTGGGATCGGCCGAGTCCGTCCTGAGGCCAGTTGAAACCAGCCCGTCCCCCTGACTCGTAGGCAAGACAGTCCCGCGCGTGCTGTCCATCTGACTCAGAGAGGGCTCATTGAACAAGGTCACTGCCTTCAGGCTCTACGTTCTCCGTGCCACGTACCTTCTCATTGTTGTTGGCGTTGGGACGATGATCTGGCCTCTCCTCATAGACTCTCCTGAGCACGCCGAGCACTTCCGGGGCGTTACGTGGTGCCTCCTGAGCACTGTTGCGCTTCTTGCGCTGCTCGGCCTGCGCTACCCCCTGAAGATGCTCCCGCTTCTCTTTTTCGAGCTGACCTGGAAGGCGACTTGGGTGCTCTCGATCGGTCTTCCGCTGCGAAGCGCCGGCCACCTTGAGGGGGCGTTCAGTGAGACCTGGTTCGCCAATGTTCTTGGGCTCGTGATCTTCCCTCTCGCCATCCCGTGGGGGTACGTAGTCCGTAGGTACATCCGTGAGCGGGGCGATCCCTGGTCATGGTCGAGGGCGAGCCATGTGAACGGACATGCCGACGTCAGCGGAGCGTGACGGGATGCTTCCCTGAGTGGCGTCTCGCTGCAACCCGACTCTTCGGGCAAGGTCTCGTCGGCGAAACGGATAACGGTCAGCTCTTCCTGACCGACATAAGGGTTCGCGTACTGCAAGCAGAATGACGAGCAGTTCCCACCGGACCAGTGGTGGCCAGAGGAGCAGATCGATCCGGCGAATGGGATGAAAGCCCAAAGGCGGCGCGACTCGGCCCCGCCGCCGGAAATTATTGGAACGGCCGCAGCACAAGCTATCGTTAGGCAGCAGTGAACACCTCACACCATCGATGGCGATCCCCAAATACGATCAGGCGATGGTGCCGGTTCTGAGGCTACTGAGCGACGGGGTTCCCGAACATACAGAAGTTCTGAGGGGCGCTGCAGGGTCAGCGAGCGAAGAAGGGCATCTTCATCACAACGTCGAAGATTGCCGGACTGGGCGGCGGTCGAGAAATTCTACCTCGACCTGTTGTGCGCGCTCGCGGAAGCGAAGTTGGCCGTCGTAGCGCGGGGAGGCATCGAACGGAGAATGCGATGACGGTAACCGCGATGGAAGCGCCTCCGCGTCGAGCGCGGTACACCTTGTGACAACCCCGAAGCGAACCCACAGCCACCAACCTCCACATGTTTCAACTGCGTCACGCCCGCCACATCGTTCTCGCCGCACTGGCGATCACGTCAGCCTGCGGAACCCCTCCTGCCCAGACTTCTCCCGCCGAAAACCCTCCTGCGCCCGCAGCGGAGAAGGGGGCCGTCGCGATCATTGGTACGGGCACGCTCGCCGGAGCCCTTGGACCCGCGTTGGGTGCGCAGGGTTATCGAGTGATCTACGGCAGCCGCGACCCCGGTCGCGACGCGGTGCGCGCGCTGGTGCAGCGGTCCGGGCCTAA
>JBGTBX010000102.1:0-6776 GCA_041749115.1 Gemmatimonadaceae bacterium | reverse complement strand
CTCTTCCTCCTGGGTATCCCGATCGGGTGGGCTGAATGGGCGATGGGTCGATACGGCGGTGCCAAAGGACTGCACTCCTCTCCCGCCATCATGGGTGCAATCGGCAAAGGCAAAATGGCCCGCTACCTGGGCGTTATCGGGGTCCTTATTCCGCTCGGTGTTTCATTTTACTACGTGTTCATTGAAACGTGGACGTTCGGATACTTTCTCAAATACCTTGTCGGTGGAATCGGCGTGGATGTCACCGCTCCCGTCGCAACCCAGGCGCAACAAGCCGGCTCTTTCTATACCTCATTCACCGGGGCGGCGCAGGACGGGATCCTGTTCACTGGCGACTCCAAATTCACGATCATCTCATGGGTTATCGTCTTCGCAATCAACATCTACTTCGTCTTCAGGGGATTGTCGAAAGGCATTGAGAAATTTGTGTCGTTTGCCATGCCGGCAATGGCAGTGTGCGCGCTCTTCGTCCTGATCCGCGTCCTCACGCTCGGCACGCCTGACCCCACCGTCCCCGACCAGAGCGTGGTGAACGGGCTTGGCTACATGTGGAACCCGAACTACTCAAAGCTGCTTGACTTCAAAACCTGGCTCGCCGCAGCCGGTCAGATCTTCTTCAGCTTATCGGTCGGCTTCGGCGTCATCATCAACTATTCGTCCTACATGAAACGTAAGGACGACGTCGCGTTGTCGGGGCTCACCGCCGCGGCAACCAACGAGCTCTTCGAGGTTGGCTTTGGTGGCATGATCACGCTCACCGCCGCGTTTGTGTTCCTCGGATTAAGCGGCACAACCGCAGCCGTCGCCACGGGCTCCTTCGGATTGGGCTTCTCGACGCTCCCGGTGGTCTTTGCCCACATGGGCCCAATGGGCAACTTTGTTGGTGCGGCATGGTTCTTCATGCTTTTCCTCGCCGCCATCACCAGCTCGCTCTCCATGTATCAGCCCGCCGTTGCGATGATCCAGGAAAACCTGGGCTGGGATCGCAGCAAAGCCACCGGCTTTATCGCGATGCTGGGAACTGCCGGTGCAATAATGACGCTGTGGTTTACTCAAGGTGGCTCGTTCTGGAACACCCTGGACTTCTGGGTCGGAACGTACCTCATCTTTATCATGGCGGGCGTACAGATCATTTACTTCGGTTGGGTTTTCGGCATCGACCGCGGATGGAAAGAAATCCATATGGGCGCGTCAATTCAGATTCCGGTCGTCTTCAAGTACATCATGAAGTACGTCGCGCCGCTGTACCTGATCATCGTTTTTGTCGGCTTCACCTTCCAGAACTTTGTGCCCTCACTCAAGGCGGCCTGGTCTACCACGGGGTCACGGATGGCCGTGCTGGTGATTCTTGCAACGCTGGCTCTCCTGCTGGTTGTCACCATGCGGGGAGAGAAGCGACTGCGAGCGCTGGGTGTAGATATCGACGACCTCAAACCGGCTGAGTAGCCAGGTAACCACAATGACAACCGCAGGCTGGATCTGGATGGTGGCTTCGCTCTGCTTCGTGTGGGGTCTGACGATCTGGTGCTATAAGACCGTGCTCACGACGCCAGACGAAGAAAAGGTGCCGATAGGGTACGGCCCGTAACCAGCAACCTGCCCGATGAGCTCCGAGCGCCGATGCATCTATTAGATGTGTCGGCGCTTCTGCTTTCTGACCCTCCGGCGGAGGAAAACCTCTGGGCAAAGTCGGCCTCTGCACAGCGAAAGGGATTCCGCGAAACTCGATTCGGAGCGTCACAAAAACCTAGCCATCGGTCAGGGTTCGCCTCATCTTGGCGGACGCACGTCATCTTTTCCCTCGCCACCGGGCTGACCCGACACTCAGCCCGTGGTCGTTTATTTCATCACTTTCCCGTTTCGTCATGTCGACAGAGAAAGAACAATGGGGGTCTAAACTCGGCGTAATCCTCGCCGTGGCAGGCTCCGCCGTTGGTCTCGGAAATTTTCTCCGATTCCCTGGTCAGGCCGCCGAGAACGGCGGTGGGGCATTCCTCATCCCCTACTTCTGCGCACTCTTCCTGCTCGGCATCCCCATTGGATGGGCCGAGTGGGCGATGGGTCGTTATGGCGGCGCCAAAGGCCTGCATTCTGCTCCCGCCATTATGGGCGCAATCGGCAAAGGAAGATTGGCACGTTATCTGGGCGTCGTTGGTGTGCTGATCCCACTCGGTGTGTCGTTCTACTACGTCTTTATTGAAACGTGGACCCTCGGATACTTCCTGAAATACATCACCGGCGGCATCGGTGTTGATGTTACCGCTCCCGTGGCCATGCAGGCGCAGCAGGCCGGCAGCTTCTACACAAGTTTCACGGGCGCCACGCAGGACGGAATTCTTTTTACCGGTGACTCAAAGTTCACGATCATCTCCTGGATTACCGTCTTTGTCATCAACATATTTTTCATCTTTCGCGGCTTATCAAAGGGCATCGAGAAGTTTGTGTCGTTCGCGATGCCGGCGATGGCTGTGTGCGCCTTGATCGTGTTGATTCGTGTGCTCACGCTTGGTACGCCGGACCCGGCGTTCCCCGATCAGAATGTGATCAACGGCTTGGGATACATGTGGAATCCCAACTATTCCAAGTTGGGTGACTTCAAGACCTGGCTCGCAGCCGCCGGACAGATCTTCTTCAGCTTATCAGTCGGGTTCGGTGTGATTATCAACTACTCGTCGTATATGAAGCGGAACGACGATGTTGCGCTGTCGGGAATCGCCGCAGCTTCGACGAACGAACTTTTTGAAGTTGGATTTGGCGGTATGATCACGCTCACCGCCGCCTTCGTGTTTCTCGGCCTGAGCGGTACCACCGCGGCCGTCGCCACGGGATCATTCAGCCTCGGATTCGCCACGCTGCCGGTGGTTTTTGCTCAGATGGGACCGGCGGGCAACTTTGTGGGTGCGGCGTGGTTCTTCATGCTCTTTCTCGCTGCGATCACCAGCTCGCTCTCGATGTATCAGCCGGCTGTGGCACTGATCCAGGAAAACCTGGGATGGGCGCGCGGCAAAGCAACCGCATTCATCGCCATGCTCGGCACAATCGGCGCCGTTCTGACGTTATGGTATACTCAAGGGGGGTCGTTCTGGAACACACTCGACTTCTGGGTCGGCACGTATCTGATCTTCATCATGGCGGGTGTGCAGATCATCTACTTCGGCTGGGTCTTCGGTATTGACCGCGGATGGAAGGAGATCCATCAAGGAGCGTCGATCCAGATTCCGATCGTCTTCAAGTTCATCATGAAGTACGTCGCTCCCCTGTATCTGATCATCGTGTTTGTCGGCTTTACGTTTCAGAACTTCGTGCCATCACTCAAAGCGGCCTGGTCAACGACGGGGTCCCGCATGGCAGTCATCGTCATTCTTTCCACACTCGCGCTGTTGCTGATTATCACTATGCGCGGTGAGAAGCGGTTGCGCGCACTCGGTGTGGACATCGACGACCTCAAACCAGTTGACTAAACAAGGAGAAATCATATGACCACAGCAGGATGGATTTTTATGACACTCGCTCTGTCCTTCGTTTGGGGACTGGCGATCACGTGCTACACCCTCGTCCTCAGGTCGCCGCAGGATGAGAAAGTTCCTGTCGGCTACGGCCCATAGCAGTTCATTGAACTCATGACACACGAGGCGTCGGTCCACATGGGCCGGCGCCTCGTTTCGTTTCGTCTGCGGATCATGAGCGTGCGACGCACGCAGGCTGCAAATGAACTGGCGCAGGATCCCCACACATGTGGCCCGCCGATGTCACGACGGAATCAGCAGAATTGATTACTACACGCGGATCTACGGCGCGGGAATTTGAGCAAACGAACCGCCCCGACCCGGATAGCGGGCATCATTCAATTGGCCTGACGCCGCGTTGTTGCAGGTAATAAACGGGAATCGCGACCACACCATGTATCTCCGAGCTGCCTGCGACGCCCGAACCGTCGACGCACATGGCAGATCGTTGCCCTTCGCGATGGTGTCACCCCTGCTGACCACCGTTCCTCGCAGCGTCCATTCCGAACTCCACAACTCGTACCCAACTCCCACGTCGAGCACGCCGGCCCGAGTTGCGAACTGCGCCGGCTCGGCGGACATCATCAGTTCGCGCGCTGGTTGCGGCCACTCAACTCCCGCCTCGCGTGCGACCGCCTGCGCGGCGAGTCGACTCACCCACGACATCGCTCCGATATAGGCCAGCAAAACCAGTGCGGCCGCCCGCGCAATCCACGGCCTGGGCTGCACAGACCCGGCGCGTCTGGTAAACCACACGCCGCCGATAAGAATGGCGAGAATCCATGGATCGATGATAAAGATGCTGTCACCATAAAACCAACGGTCGCTGAACGGCATCAGCAGGCGCACCCCGTAACTGTTCACGAGATCGAGCAAGGGATGCGACAATACCGCGATCAGTGCAACCAACCACAGCGCGGCGAACGATTCATCATGGGATTCAGCTGTTGGACCGCGACGACCATTCGCCGGCACGTGAGTGCCTGCTTCGCCGTGCTCGGCGTCGGACCGCAACGGGTCGGAATGCGCACTGCGGCTCTCCCTCGTGCGGCGACGCCACCGGCTCCAACCGCGAAGCAACACCGTCAACAGCACTGGTAACACCGCCATCGCCAGCACACCGTGCGTCCATCCTCGGCGACCATACAATCCCATCGCCGCCTGATCGGACAGCAGCACTGCCACATCGATGTCGGGAAGGTTGGCACCTATGAGCAGCGCCGGATACGCCAGGCGACTCCGGTGCTTCAGGCCACACTCGGCCAGCAGAGCGCCGGCCATGGTGTGTGTCAGATTATCCACTACGGCCGGCCCGGTACCTCAGCAGTCCTTCCTGTGCGACCGATGCGACCAGCTCGCCGGTGCGCGCGAAGATGGAACCGCGCGTGAAACCTCTCCCGCCACCTGAGGTGGGACTGTCCATGGCATACAACAACCACTCGTCGACCCGAAACGGGCGGTGCATCCACAGAGAGTGATCAAGTGAGGCCACACGCAGACCGGGGGAGCGAAAGGCGATCCCGTGAGGCAGCAACGCGGTGGTGATCAGGCTGTAGTCTGATGCATAGGCGAGCACGGCTTGATGCAGCATGGCATTGTCGGGCATCGGCGCGGTGGCCCGGAACCAGAGATGTTTGATGGCCGGCCTGGGCTCGGATGCGGTGAAGGGCTCGGTCTGTTCGACCCGCCTGAAGTCGATCGGTCGGTCCTGAGTCAGCACATCACGCAGATGTTCGGGGATGCGATGGGCGGATTCGCGCACCTGCTGCAGCTCCGGTACCAGGTCTTCGGGGTCGGGGACATCAGGCATGCTGCTCTGGTGCTCGAGCCCCGTTTCGGCCACATGAAACGATGCCGACATGTTGAAGATGGCGCGGCCATGTTGGATTGCAGTCACACGACGGGTCGTGAAACTATTGCCGTCCCTGAGGCGATCGACGAAATAAACGATGGGTGCAGTGAGGTCCCCGGGAAGAATAAAATACCCGTGTACCGAGTGTGCCTCGCGGGGGCCGTCCACCGTGCGACGTGCCGCCACCAGCGCCTGTGCGAACACCTGGCCGCCATAAACCTGCTTGGCCCCCAGCGGGCGATTTTGACCCCGGTAGATATTGACCTCGATCGCTTCGAGGTCGAGCAGTTCAAGTAGTTTCTCCACAAATCCCTCTTTCGTCGCGCTACGCCTGCGACGGTAATCATATGGTTACAACCACACGCGTCACACGTTGGTGCAAAAGAACTTACAGAACCGACTTGTCTGCAAACACGTACTACGCACGCTGTCGAGCTCCAAGGCTGAGGACCGAGCCGACAAGGAAAACTACGCCGGCGGCGATCACGTTGTACCAAAGGAAGGAAATGCCCGGCGCGCCGAATGCCAGAGCGCCAACCGCGAGCATACCGGATATCAAAGCAATGAACGCGGGTGTTGCTTTGATCCATGGGACCATCGCAAGGAGAAATACGCCGAGTATCGAACCATAAAAGAACGATCCGAAGCGGTTCACGACCTCGATGAGAGAGCCCAGCGAGGCTGCGTATGTGGCGACGACGCAGGCGAAAAGCCCCCAGACGCCGGTGGCGATCTTCGACACATTGAGGAAATGCCGGTCACTCCCCTCATTGCGGACCCAGCGCTTGTAGAAGTCCATCACGGTGGCAGTCGAGAGCGAATTGAGTTCTGCGGCGATACTCGACATGGCGGCGGCCATCACGGCCGCGATGAACAGTCCCGCGAGTCCGAGGGGCAGCTCATTCAGAACGAACCGTGGCACGATGTAGTTGACGTCGCGGGAGCCCTCGCCCGTTACTCGCGCGGCGAGATCCAGCGCTTCGCTCCGGATTGCCACCGCCTCTGTTTCCCGTGAGGCGAAGGCAGCTCGGGCTGTGATCAGCTGTGCTTCGTCGCCATTGGCTCGGGCCGTGGTAACCTGTCGCGCCGCTGCGGAGCGTTGGGTGACTACTGCGTCATAGCGCCCCTGAATCTCGGCATACTCAACCGGCGCGGCGTCACGCGCACGCGCGTCATGCGTGGGATTCCACAACATGGGCGGTGCCTGAAAGAGATAGAACACAAAAATCAGCACGCCGATGAGCAGGATCAGTCCCTGCAGCGGAATCTTCCAGTATGCGCTGATGAGGAGTGAGCTGCGGGCCTCATCGACGGACTTGGCGGTCAGGTAGCGTTGTACCTGGCTTTGATCGGTACCGAAGTATGACAACATCAGGAACGTGCCGCCGATAATGCCCGACCAGAATGTGTATGTCTCG
>JBGTBX010000101.1:0-73141 GCA_041749115.1 Gemmatimonadaceae bacterium | reverse complement strand
CTGGGTAGGCATTGCCGGAGCGCAACAACGCTCTCCCGGATGGGGAACGACCCGCACGCAGCTTGGGGGACCGGGAGCCTTTCGTGCACGCCGCATTGCGGTGACTGCTCAGCTGTCTCTTGGACTCGTATTGCTCAGCGGGACGGCGCTGATGGTGCGAAGTTTTACTGAACTGTTATCAGTCGATCGCGGCTATACAACGCAAGGTGTGGTGTCGTTCACCGTGTGGCTTTACGACGAATATCCAACGGCCGCGCAGCTCGTGCCGTTCGTCGACAGATTAACAGAGCGTCTGAGGGCGGTGCCGGGTGTACAAAAGGTCGGGATGGGCAGTGCGTTGCCACTGGCCGATGGGATAACGGGTGAGATGGCCGACATCGTGGTGCCGGAGGCGGCCGTGACACCGGGGCAGGAGCCGCAGGCGCGCACGACGATTGTGTCGCCGGAATATTTCGACGTGCTGCACATCGCGCTCGTGCGTGGGCGGCTACTCAACGCCGATGATCGCGCCACCGGTCCGCCCGTTGTGGTCATCAACGAATCGTTTGCGCATCGATTCTTCGCCGGCATGGACCCGATCGGAAAACACATTGGCGTCGGATTGATGGGGCGCGCCGTCAACCGAGAGGTGGTGGGAGTGGTGCGCGACACGCGCCATGCGCGCCTCGACGCCGAGCCGGAGTCGGGCGCTTTTATTCCCTTTGCTCAGCGGCTGTTGCCGGCGATCACTTTTGTCGTTTCCTCGTCCCTCGCAGCTGAGCTGATCATGCGGTCGCTGAATGCCGCGGTCTTCGAGGTGGATCCGGATGTTGGCGTGGCAAGGATGCAAGCGATGGACACCCTGGTCGCGCGACAGCTGCGGCCCAGGCAATTCCTTCTCGTTCTGCTGGGGGCATTCGCGGCGATCGCGATGCTGGTGGCCGCGGTCGGTGTGTACGGGGTGCTCAGTCAGTCAGTGAGCGAGCGCCAACAGGAAATCGGGCTTCGCATGGCACTGGGTGCCTCGCCCACTCAGGTTGTTGGCACCTTTGCCCGCGAGGCGATCGTGATGGTGGCCGTAGGCCTCGTCGCCGGAATCGTGATCGCGCTTCTTTCGACCCGTTTGTTGTCGTCGTTTCTGTACGGTGTGGCGCCGGTTGATGGCGTGTCCTTCGGCGCGGCAGCGCTTGTGGTTGTGACGATCGGTCTCCTTGCGGCAGTGGCACCGACATGGCGGGCGAGCCATGTCGAGCCAACCGTCGCCCTCAAAGAGTAGAGCAGGGTAACGCTGCGCCGCGGACCGATCGCTATAGATTGCGACTAGTTATTCGCAGCCAATCGTGTCCACACTGGTCGTCTCGCTGAATGATCGAGATCGTCATGAACGGAGTGCTCATTGCCGCCGTACTGGTGGCGGCAGGCATTCTGCTCGCGTTCTTCATTGCGCAATACACGCCGCTCGGCAGACGATGGCGCGTTGCGCGCGATCGCCGCGGGCACGAGGTTGTATTGAACTGTCCCGTTCACGGTGTGCAGGCTGACGACACGGTCGCACATTTACCGTCCGGCGAGCGCGTGTGTCCTCACTGCTACAGCGAGCGATCATAACGGGCAGTTCGTGACGTCCACGTCGATCCGAACGAGCCGGTACGGTGTGTTCACGAGTTGGAGCGCCCAGGCGACGACTATTGGGTCATGGGCGGCGCGAAATCAACGTGCCGCTGGTGCGCCGCAAAGCTCGAGGATTCAGCTCTGTGTATCACGCCAGTAAAGCTGAACGCCTCAACGCCGTTCGCGGGACGGAGCGAGGTACGATTTGGGGATCATCATGTGGACGCCCACGTTTCCGTCGACCAGCTGAGTGATGCGCAAGTCGGCCGCCATCGACGCAGCCTGATACGCGTGCACCTGTGAGATGCCCTGCTTCTCCTGAAGGAACGAGACCATCTGTGAGACCGCGATGCGCGTGGCCACCACCAGCGACGTGTCCGCGCCCATCGTGATCCAATGCGACGGTGTCTCTATGCGTGGCCAGGTCAGCCGCATGTCTTTCCTTACGATGACCTGAATGCGTCCACGGAGGTTGGTTTCAATGCCAGTTTGATCAACCTCGCCATCGCCTTGCGCCGCATGCCCGTCGCCCAGCTGCAGCAGAGCGCCTTGGACCCACACCGGCACATAGAGCGTCGTCCCTTCCACCAGTTCCTTGTTGTCCATGTTGCCCGCATGAATGTCGGGTGGATTACTGCTCACCCGTCCGCGGGCCGCCGGGGGCGCGACCCCCACGCTGCCAAAAAAAGGGCGGAGCGGCACGGTAATTCCGGGCGCGACCTCGGCCGTCATCGCGTCGCGATTCAGATGGATCAGGCGAGTCGCGCTCGCCGGCGTGCGCGCGGTATCACCGGGCTCCCGACAGAACTCGCGCATAAAACCGCTGCAGCCGTTATACCCGTATGCGAGCGGCATCGTGATCGACTGGAATCGAATCTCCAGAACGTCACCTGAATCTGCGCCAGCAACAAAAATGGGTCCCGTGAGGATATGCCCCCCCGGACCGCGGCGCTCACCTGTCACCTGTGCCACGATATCGCGCAGATTCTGCGGGATATCTGACGGCTTAACACCAAGACGCTCAAGCCCCGCCGGCGTGTTGGTCAGCATCGTTTCGATCTCAACGATATCGCCCGAGGCGATGTTGAGGACAGGCTTGGCTTGCGACCAGTAGTACCCGTACGCGACAGTTGCCGGGGTTGCCGCCAGCTGGTGAACCCGCTGCGCGGCCGCCGGTTGCGCTGCTGCAATGAGGCAGAGTGCCACACCGCAGAAGGCAGCGGGACAGCGAGAGAGAATGTGTTGTATGGCAGCGGACATCAGGCGCTCACCGGGAAGGGTCGTCCCAAGGTAGCGCCTGTGCATCGCCGCCGCGAGTCAGGCCAGCGCCTTCACATGGTGCGCGCTGACGGTGCGGTCGCGGGCCCAGTTGCGCAGACGGGTCAGCGGTTCTGCCATGGTCGTGGACAGCGGCCGCGTGGCCGCTATTTCACTCAGCAGCACTGTCGTGTCGAGCACTCCATCTCCCGAAAACGCCGTGAACAGGGCGGATACGATAACCTGTTCAATTTCGGCGCCACTGAATCCCGACGCAGCATGCGACAGCGCAGCAATATCGATCCGCGACGCGGTTTGCCCGCGCTTCGCCAGATGGATGTTGAAAATCGCCTGACGGGATACGTCATCCGGGAGGTCGACGAAAAACACTTCATCAAAACGACCCTTTCGAACGAACTCCGGAGGAAGCGCCGACACGTCATTGGAGGTCGCCACGACAAAAACGTCCCCTCGTCTGTCCTGCAGCCACGAGAGGAACCCGCCGAGCACTCGCTTGGAGACGCCACCATCGTGCTCGCCCGAACTGCCGGAGAATGCTTTCTCCAGTTCATCAATCCACAGGACGATCGGAGCCATGCGCTCTGCTGTTTGCAGGGCGCGCTTGAAGTTTTTCTCGCTGTCGCCAACGAACTTGTCGTAAAGCAGTGCCGGATCAAGCCGCAGCAAGGGAAGTTGCCACTCGTGTGCTACGGCCTTGGCACACAGACTTTTTCCGCATCCTGGTACACCAGTGAGCAACAGGCCCTTGGGGAAAGGCAACCCGAATGCCGCCGCACGATCGGGGTCGAGAATGCCCGCGTGACGTTTGGTGAGCCAGGCTTTCAGTCCATCCAGACCTGCGACCGCGGACAGGCCTTCTGTCGTAGCAGAGTATTCCAGAAGGCCGTCCTGCTCCACGGCCTGACGCTTCGCGTTGGCCACGCGCGGGATGTCCGCCGGCGTCAACGCGGCGTCGCCCATGATTAGTCGCGTCAGGATCCGCTCCGCCTCTGTGAGCGAAAGGCCGAGCAGATTGTGCACCAGACGCGCACGATCTTCGTTGCTGAGTTCAACGCGGATCGGCATGCGCGCAGCGTGATCCCGCGTGACTCGTTCAAGAAGCACTCGATAGTCTTCCAGGGCAGGCGCAGGCATACGAATGACGATTGCATGGGGCCTGAGGGACTCGGGAAGCTTCACGTCGCGGCCGCTGATCACCACCGTGCCTTTTCGCATCCGGAAGCGATCAATGACGTCGGCGAGGTGCGAGGCGACAAGGTTGTCTGCGAGGTAGTCACCGAACAGCGGCAGATGAAAGATTCCGGCCTCCCGTTCGATGTGCCGGAGGGCTGCCGCCGGTTCGCCGGTTTCATCGACAAAAGGGGCCGAGCTCTCGCCGCCGCGCTGTACACCCTTCGACCGGCGCCAGGTGTGGAAGTGCAGCGAAAGCTGCGCCGACACACGGCGCAGGGCGTCTTCGGCGCGGTCGAGGTCCCACGTGTCGATGACGATCAGCGCATAGCGCGATCGGATGAGAAGGTCCAGCTCGTCAACGAAGTCTCGAAAGCTCATGCGAGGAGTGCAGGGTCCCGAGGAAGACGGCTGGTGCGGAGCCATGTCACGGACGAGGCTGCACAACCAGAGGGTGAAACGTTATCGTATGTGTTCCGCGATGCCCGAGAGAGCCGATGACCAAGCGCCAAACTCAGATTACATCCGACAATCCAGCGATCACGTCGCCGAGAGCGATTTCAGATCGGCTCTATCGCGCCGCGTTTGAAGCTGTCCGTCAGCGACAACGCTACGCTGCACTCGTGGACGCGGGGGCATTGGACGACGAACAGGCGGCCGCACTGAGGCTCGCGTCAGCCTGCGATGAGCACCTGCTCGGCTCGATCGCGTCGTTCGAACACTTTGCTTCCAACGGTGGTGCGGTGCATCGCAACGAAGAATGGTATCGCAAAGGGACTTCATTGTGGCAGGCGAGTCGCGACTATGAGCGGAGACACGCCCACGGGAACGAGAAGAGCAAACGGCTGTCTGCGCACACGGCTGCGCAACTTGGTGCGCTTGCCATGGAGTTTGATCTCGAAGCGTCGGCGTTGCTCGCTCTGCAACACGCACTTACCGCTTACTCCAAAATTGCACCCGACGCGCAACTTTCTTTCGCTCCTCCGAATACCGGGGCGTCACCCAAATAGCGGAACCGCGCGCGGGGCGCTGGCGTTGGCATGACGTCAGCGGGAGGTCCGCTGCTCACCCACGCCGCGTCAATTGTCAGAGCACATACTCCGATCCGCCATCACGATCCCGCAGCCACGGGATTTCGTGTTCAATTTTTTTTCGCAAGCAGAAAACCTGGGGCGCATCACTCCGCCGCATCTGGGATTTGTCATCCGCACGCCGTTACCGGTAGAGATGCGAGCGGGCGCCCTGATTGACTATTCCATAAAGCTGCACGGATTCCCCATGCGTTGGCGCACGCGCATCGCCCGATGGGACCCTCCGCACCAGTTCGTCGACGAGCAGCTTCGCGGCCCATACGCGCAGTGGATCCACACGCACACCTTCACAGAAGTCGCGCCCCGAGAAACCCTCATCGAAGATGAGGTGCGCTATCGACTCCCTTTTGGTATTCTCGGCGATGCGGTACATCCGTTGGTGCGGAGACAGCTTCAGGGAATCTTCAGCTACCGCGAGGACGTAGTGCGCCGACTGCTCGCCGAGGGCGATTCGCGCTAAACGCCCGCTGAACGGCGGGGTCCGTTGAGGGGACGCGAAGCGGCTGGTATAACGCAGTCGCGCCACAGTCGTAGATCCTCCATGACTGATTCGGGGCCTTAATGTCTGCCGGACCGCGACGTCGAACGGTGAATGGCAGGTCGGTACGGCCTGCACCAAGTCGGCTGATCACTTCCCCCGTGCGCTCGGCCGGTCCAGATGGCACTTTCAGAAAGAGACGGTGACGAATCGTGCTAACGTCGCCTTCAACAAGTAATCCAAGCGCCCTGAGCTGAGCCGCGGAGCGGCAAGGATGTGAGTGGACACTGTCATTGAGTTTTTCCTCAAATACAGACCAGCAGCGTTCGGCAGTGGATCGATAGGCTTCGCGCCGCTCGTTCCGGCGTGGTTCCTGCTGCTTCTCGGGATCACGGCGACGGCAGCGGTCGCCTACCTCTACGTGACCGGCGTCGGGCAGCTCAGCGCGCGACGCCGAGGAGTGTTGTTGGGTCTGCGTGTCGCCGGACTCTCGGTCCTCGTTTTCTGCCTCTTCCGCCCCGTTCTGATTATCGCGGAGTCCGTTAAACAACGAAACATCGTCGCGATTGTGGTTGACGACTCGCGCAGCATGCGCGTTCCTGATGTGGCGGGTCAGTCGAGATCTACAGCGCTGCAATCGCTGATCGGCGGGCCTGACAGCGCGCTGATAAAGGCTCTGGCGGATCGCTATCAGACGAGGATCTATCGCACCAGCGGAGCGGGTCGAGTCGAGGCGCCGGGATCGCTGGGATTCGATGGAACGCGCACTCGCCTCCTGGCAGCGGTCGAGCGTGTGGAGGATGAACTGGCGGGTAGTCCGCTCGCTGGTGTTGTTGTGCTGAGCGACGGCGCCGACAATGCAAACAGTGTTGAAACGACGGTTGGGACAGACGAACAGTTGCTGACGCTGCGGTCGCGTGGGATTCCCGTGTACACGGTGGGGATTGGAAGCACGCGTTACGAGCGCGACGTGGAAGTCACACGGGTCGATGTGCCCAATCGTGTGCTGCAGAACTCGACAGTACTGGTGGACGTGGTGATTGTACAACGTGGCTTTGGTGGGGCTCGATTGCCGATCGTCGTTGAAGATTCGGGTCGCATTGTCGGGACTGAGACCGTCACGATGCCGCGCAACGGGGAGGCCACTCAGGTACGCATTCGCATCCCCGCGACAGAGCCTGGTGCGCGGCTGCTGCGCGTGCATGTTCCGCAGCAGGACGGGGAAATGATCGCGGAAAACAATGAGCGGCGCGTTTTGCTGGAAGTACGCGACCGCCGCGAAAAGGTGTTGTATTTTGAGGGCGAGCCCCGATTTGAACTCAAATTTCTGCGACGTGCGATCGAGGGCGATGCAAACGTTCAGCTGGTGACCCTGTTGCGCTCGGCGCGCGAGAAATTTCTGCGACTGGGCGTGGACGACAGTCTGGAGCTCGCGGCGGGATTTCCGGCGACGCGGGAAGAACTATTCAGCTATCGCGCGCTGGTTCTCGGGAGTATCGAAGCGTCGTTCTTTACGGCGGATCAGCTACGGATGATGGCCGATTTTGTGAGCGAGCGTGGCGGCGGGTTCGTTGCGTTAGGCGGCCGATCCGCCTTTGCGGAGGGTGGTTACCTTGGCACACCGCTCGCCGACGTTCTGCCTGTTGAACTGGGATTGGGTGTCAGCGAGGACACCACCTCCGCGGTTGAGGTCAAGGTGGAGCCCACCGCGCTGGGCTCGCTGCATCCGGCGCTGCAGATCGCAGGGACCGATTCGACGCTGCGGGCGCGCTGGGCTTCGCTCCCTCCGCTGACCATGGTGAATTCGTTGCTCCGTGCGAAACCCGGAGCGACCGTGTTGCTGAATGGTCGCATTGGAGACGGCGCCTTTGTGCGCCCGCTGCTGACGATTCAGCGGTACGGCCGAGGCCGCGTAATGGCCTTCGGTACTCAGGACAGCTGGCAATGGCAGATGCATCATGACGTCGCCGTGGATGATTCAACGCACGAGACGTTGTGGCGTCAGATCCTTCGGTGGGCCGTGAGTGATGTGCCCGACCGGGTGGAGCCGTTGATCGCGGAAGAATCGGGGACTGGCGAAGCTCTTCAGCTGCGCGCGCAGGTAAGCGATGCGGCGTATCTCCGGGCAAATGGGGCCAGCGTGTCGGGCACTGTCGTCGCGCCGGGTGGGGTCGCCACCGAGGTCACCTTCGACTGGGCGGTCGACCGCGATGGCGAGTACACCGCCACCTATGTTCCTGTCGGTGCGGGTGTACATGAGGTGACGATACGCGCCATTGCGGGAACGGATACCACGATCAGTGCGCCTACCTGGGTCAGGATTGCTGAACCAACCGAAGAATTTTTCGGATCGGAACTGCGAACGTCGCTGCTCGGGCAACTCGCTGAGGAGACCGGAGGGCGAATGTATGCGCTGAACAACGCGACGGATGTTGCCCGCGACATCGTGTACAGCCCGAGCGGCGCCACCGTCGTGCACAAAAACGATCTGTGGGATATGCCGCTGCTCTTTCTGCTGCTCGCCGCCGCACTCGGCACGGAGTGGACGCTGCGACGGCGCTGGGGGCTGGTGTAATGCGACGGCTCCTCCAACTCACCGTCGTGCTGTCCACCGTGGTGCATTTTTCTGCCGGACCGCTGGCAGCGCAGCCGACAGCGCGTACACATCTCGTCGTTATCACGGGAGTAAGCGGAGAGAAGCGTTTTGCGGATTCGTTCCAGGCCCTGTCGAAAACGCTGATCGGCACCGCCTCGGGCCGATTCGGAATTCCGGACGCGCAGATTACTTATCTCACCGAAAATGCCGCGTCTGCGGCGGAGACGGCCGGCAAATCAGGGCGCTCAACCAAGGAGAACATCACAAAAACTTTGGGCGCCGTCGTGGCTGGTCTACGTCCCAACGACATGCTTGCGATTGTGATATTCGGGCACGGGTCATCACTCGGCGGAACGAATAAACTGAACGTTCCGGGGCCCGACATCACCGATCTCGATTTTGCAACGCTCCTCTCTCCGGTTACGCAGAACCCCGTCGTTTTTGTCAACACCGCCAGTGCCAGCGGTGCATGGGTAAAGGCCCTCAGCGGCAGAAACCGCGTGATCATTACCGCCACGAAGAGCGGCCGCGAACAGAATGAGACCCTGTTTCCGACGTTTTTTGTCCAGGCGTTAAGCAGCGAGGCGGGAGACGCGGACAAGGATGGCCGCGTGTCAATGCTCGAAGCGTTTACCTTTGCTCGCACAGAAGTAGCGAAGAATTTCGAGGAGGGGAACCGGTTGCCGACGGAGCATCCCCAGCTCGATGACAACGGGGATGGCGTTCCCACCGAGGACCCGAGCGACAAAGGGCCGGATGGGGTGCGCGCACGCGCGACGTACCTGGAGCCGCTCGGCGGAGTGAATCTGTCTCGGGACCCCAGGGCGGCTCCCCTGCTCGAGAAGCGGAGAGCGGTCGAGGCGCAGATTGACGCGTTGCGGGCCAAACGCGCCACCATGACTGAAGCTGCGTATCAGCTGCAGCTTGAACCGCTGTTAGTGAATCTCGCCGAGGTGTCCCGGGAGCTCCGAACCATTCAGGGAGGCAAGCCATGATCCGCATTGCGGTGGCAGCCTGTGTGGCGATGTGCGGCTGGCCCATCACCGCCTGCAGCCAGGGCGAGGGGCCGGCCCCAACTTCCGCGGCGGCCGCTTATCGAACGGGTGTATACGATGTGGCCGCACGTTTGGCGAACAGCGCACTACAGCGCGACAGCAGTGATGGCGCGCACGCCGTGCTGCTGATTCGGGCGCTCGCGGACGTCGGTCAGGTGCAGGATGCGATCGCGGCCGGGGAGACATTAAGCAAGCGTGAGAACGTGCGGTTGCGCATCGCGTATCGAGTGGGCCGCGCCTACGAGAGTGCCGGTCAGCTTGATCAGGCGCGCGACGCGTATCGGCGCGCTCTCAACGGACCCGATGCACAGAACGCCCGCTACGAGCTCGCGCGGCTCAGCTTTGAAAGTGGGAACCGGGCCGCCGCCATGGCGGAGTTCGACACCTTCCTCGACCTGGCCAACGCGTCCATGCCGCAGCTGAGCGGTGCGGATCTCCGCGCCGTTGCGTTGGCAATCCGCATGCTGGGTCGGCAGGACCCGCAACTCTTCAAGGATGCGCTGCGGGCGTTCGATGCCGCCATCGCGCGGGACACCGTTGAACTGGACACGCGCGTGGAGCTGGCCGAGATGCTCCTCGAAAAGTTCAATGGACCGGATGCGAGAGAAGCGTTGGGTTCTGTGTTGGCGGTCAATCCCAGGCACCCGCGCGCGCTGTTGGCCTTGGCACGGGTGGAGTCCTTTGACGGGACGTCGGCCGCCGCGGCTCTGCTTGCCCGTGCCCTGGTTACCAACCCACGCGAGCCTGACGTCAACGCCGCGCTCGCGATGCAGCTTATTGATGTCGAAAAATATGCGGAGGCTGAAGCGCAGGCACAGCGCGGACTGGAGGTGGATTCCACGGCGCCGGCGCCGTGGATCGCCATTGCTGCGGCGCGGTTTCTACGCGGCGACGTCGCCGGTCATGAGCAGGCTATGGCCGTCGCACACAGGAGACTTGGAGGGACGGCGGTCGTCGAGGTTGCGCTCGCCGAAGTGGCGGCGCGGAATCGTCTCTACAGACAGGCGGTCGCGTTTGCCAGCGCGGGTGTCAGCCGCGACGATCGATCGGGACGGGCGCTGGCGCTTCAGGGCATTAATCAGCTGCGCATCGGCCAGATGACGGATGGCGCGTCGGCGTTGCAGGCAGCGTTCGCGATTGATCCATACGATGTGTGGGTAAAGAACACACTCGATCTTATTGATACGTTCTCACAGTACACGGAGATCAAGACGCCGCGTTTCACGATCGCCGTGGAGACGAAGGATGCGGCTCTCCTCGAGCTGGTTGCGGTACCGTTGGCAGAAGAAGCGTACGATTCACTGGCGTCGCGTTATGGCTTCAGGCCCGCCCCGCCGGTTCGCGTCGAGTTCTTCCGCAGCCACGATGATTTTGCCGTGCGCGCTGTCGGTCTCGCCGGTCTTGGTGCACTCGGCGTGAGCTTTGGCAATGTGGTGGCCATGGATTCACCCGCAGCCCGCAAGGTTGGTGACTTCAACTGGGGCTCCACATTGTGGCACGAATTGACGCATACGTTCACGCTCGGCGTCACCGACAATAAGGTGCCGCGCTGGGTGAGCGAAGGGCTGTCCGTATATGAAGAGCGGCGCGCACGGGCAGGGTGGGGGAGCGACGTCTCGCCCCAGCTTATTGCAGCCTTCGAACTCGGTCGTTTACGACCGCTGAGCTCGCTCAACGACGGGTTCATGCGGCCGCGGTATCCCGAGGAGGTGATCCTGTCGTATGCGCTCGCCTCGTACGTGTTCGAAATGATTGAAGCCGATCACGGGATCGCCGGTATACGCGCCCTGCTCGCATCGTTCAAACAAGGGCGTCCCGCGGCCGATGCATTTCGTGCGCTCACCGGTATGGGCACGGAGGCTCTCGACGGCCGATTCGACAACTGGTTCCGCACAAAGTTTGCGACCGAGTTTGGTGCGGTGGAACCCATCAAACACGAAGCGAAGCAAGGGCCCGAGACCATTGAATGGGGTGGTCCCCTGCGAGACGCGCTGCAGGCGGGAGCCAGCGCACTTGCAGCTAAGCGATTTGACGCAGCCGTGACAGCGCTGGAGCGTGCGAGGGGATTATTCCCGGAGTTTGCCGGGGAAGGCAGTGCGTATCACATGCTCGCGGAGGTATACGAGGCCCGTGGCGATGGCGCGAAGCGCCAGGACATGTTACGTGAGATCGTGCAGCGAAACGAGACATCGTTCGCTGAACATCTGGCTTTGGCCGAGGCCCTCAGCACGAGAGCGGATTCAGCCGGTGCAGCGCGGGTGCTCGACGCAGCGGTGTACATCGGTCCCTTTGTGGCGGCCTTGCATACACAGCTGGCCGAACGCGCAACCAGCGCCAAGGCACATGATCTCGCGATTCGATCGCGTCAGGCGTTGGTCGCGTTGCAGCCGAGTGATCGCGCCGACGCCTTTTATCAGCTGGCGAAAGCGTATGCCGATGCGGGTCGCACCACCGACGCGCGCCGCGAAGTCCTGCGGGCGCTGGATGTTGCACCGAACTTCGAGCGGGCGCAGGACTTGCTGCTGCAGCTTCGTACACCTGAGGGCCCCTGACATGTTGTCACGTCGTGTTAAATGGGCGATCGCTATCGCGGTGCTGGTTCCGATAATTGGAATCAGTGCGCAACGCTATCGCGGTCGCCGACAGTCGCCGGGAGCAAATCCGACGGCCAACGTCACCTACGACGGCAGATTCACGTTTGTCCGCGTGCGCTTCGAGCCACTGGGCGGGAGTTTTGATCTCAAGTGGGATCATGACTACCCGACAGCCGAAAACCATTTAATGAAGATTCTGGCCGAGGTGTCGACCATCCGTCCGCACCTCGAGGGCAGCAATATCCTGAGCTTCTCTGACACAGAGATCTTCAAGTACCCGGTGGCCTATGTCTCCGAACCAGGCTTCTGGACGATGGACGAGGCCGAACTGGAGGGCCTGCGCAATTACGTCCACAAGGGCGGTTTCATCATCTTCGATGACTTCGCCGCGGAGCATTGGTACAATTTCGAAGAACGCTGGCGCCAGGCGTTCCCCAGGTTGACTCCTGTTAAGCTGGATCTGACGAACCCGCTGTTCGATTCGTTTTTCGGAATCAAGTCGCTTGAGATGACACATCCGAACTATGGTCTGGCCAGCGAATTCTGGGGGGCCTATGAGGACAACGATCCCTCCAAGCGCCTCGTCATGATCGCCAACTACAACAACGACATCGGCGACTACATGGAATTTTCCGAGACCGGGATGTTACCGATCGCACTGACCAACGAAGCGTATAAGCTGGCAGTAAACTACATCGTGTACGCCATGACGCACTAACCGGGGAAACGCGTGAATCAAACAGAAGAGGGAGTCGCTCTGGAAGCACCGGATGACATTGCACTGGCCGACAAGATGCGCGCCGGCCATGCCGCAGTCCTGACGGAAATTCGAAAACTGATTGTTGGACAGCACGACGTGATTGAGCAGGCGCTCACCGCGCTGTTTGCCGGTGGCAACTGCCTCATCGTGGGTGTACCGGGACTGGCAAAAACGCTGCTCATCCACACGATGGCGCAGGTGCTGGATCTGCGCTTCTCGCGGATCCAGTTCACCCCTGATCTGATGCCGTCGGATATCACCGGAACGGACATCATTCAGGAGGACGAAGAGACCGGTCGCCGCCGCATGACGTTTATGCCAGGACCGATATTCGCAAACATCGTGTTGGCCGACGAAATCAACCGCCCGCCGCCCAAGACGCAGTCGGCCCTGCTTGAAGCGATGCAGGAACACCGCGTCACGGTGCAGGGACGCACCTACACACTGGACGAACCGTTCTTCGTGTTTGCCACGCAGAACCCGATCGAACTGGAAGGGACGTATCCCCTGCCCGAAGCGCAGCTCGATCGCTTCATGTTTCAGGTGGTCATCAACTACCTCTCCGAGGACGAAGAGCTGGAAGTGGTGCAGGCAACAACGGCCATTCAGCAGCACCAGTTCGAACACGCCATCACCGCCGCGGACATTGTCGCATTCCAGCGGTTGGTGCGCCGCGTACCGGTTGCAGACAGCGTCGCACGATACGCCGTGCATATTGCGCGGGCCACCAGGCCTACCTCCCCCACGGCTCCGGATTTCATAAAGAAGTGGATCACCTACGGTGGGTCGGTGCGTGCGGCGCAATACCTGGTCCTCGGTGGCAAGGCACGCGCGCTCATGCACGGACGGTATCACGTCTCGTTTGAGGACATCGCGGCGCTGGCGCATCCGGTGCTCCGTCATCGCCTGCTTACCAACTTTCACGCGCAGTCCGAACGTGTCACCACGGATCATATTATCACGAAGCTGATTGAAGCGGTTCCGCGTCCGACGGCTCGTATTTAGCGATGGCCGAGCCCTTCGCCAACGCGGCAGGTGACGCGACACCATCCCGGGCCACCGACGGTGTCCCGGGAGTCGGATTTATCGATCCGGCGGCGCTGGCGCGCATTGGGGATCTGGAACTCGTCGCACGGTGGGTGGTCGAAGGATTCATCTCCGGACTGCATCGGTCACCGCATCTGGGATTCTCCACAGATTTTGCGGAGCATCGACAGTACGTTCCGGGCGATGACATCCGGCACATCGACTGGCGCGTGTACGCACGCACCGAACGATACTATCTGAAGGAATTCGAGGCGGATACCAATACCAACTTTGTATTGCTGTGCGACACATCAGCGTCCATGGGATTCAGTTACGGTGGTGCGCTGAGCAAACTGGACTACGCGCGGTACCTCGGCGCCACGTTGACCTACTTTTCGCACAAGCAGCGTGACCGGGTGGGATGTGTCACGTTCGGGGCGGATCTGATCGACATTGTGCCGCCGTCTGCCAAACACCTGTCTCACGTGTTGCATGCGCTGGATCGCAGTGTCCCGTCGGGTCGTGGCAACCTCGCTACTTCGTTAAGCAAGGTGGCAGAACTGCATCGACGGAAGGGTTTCTTTGTGTTGCTCTCGGACTTGTACGAACAGGTCGACTCGGTGATCGATGCCCTGGGTCCCCTGCGGGACGCAGGGCATGACGTCATTGTGATGCATATTCTGGATGCCGCCGAACGGACGTTTCCGTTCGAGGACTCTGCCACGTTCAGGGATTCGGAGAGCGGAGAGCGCATTCCCGTCATCCCGTCGCGTTTGCGGAAAGAATATCTGCGCAAGATGGACGCGCACGTGGCGGACATGCAGCGACGATTGGGAGAGTACCGCATCGATTACTTTCTGGTGGATACGTCGCAGCCACTTGATCAAATGCTGTTTGAGTATCTGCTCAGGCGGGAATATCTCAAAATGGCGAAGTAACCATGGGATTTCTCGCGCCGATCTTCTTCGCCGGTCTCGCCGGGCTCGCCATTCCACTCCTTGTGCATCTCGTGCACAAGGAGCGGAAGGATGCGTTCAGCTTTCCGTCGCTGATGTTTCTGGCGCGCACGCCGTATCCCTTCTCGGCGCGTCAACGAATCCGTGACTGGCTGCTGTTCCTGTTGCGTGCCGCGCTCGTGGCGCTTGTCGTGTTTGCCTTCGCGCGACCCGTGATCACGAAGGAGACGGTGCTGACACCCGGCGTGAGCGGACGGGAGACCGTGCTGTTGCTCGACCGCTCGTTCAGCATGCGCTACGCGGGTCGCTGGCAGGAAGCCAGACGCGAGGTGGATCGGGTGATTGCCGATCACGGAGTCAACGATCTGCTGACCATCGTGCCGTTTGATCGGCGGGCTGCCGCGGTGAACGACGCCAATGCCGATGTGGCGTCGCTTCGGACCGCAGTGGACACGATACAGCTTAGTGATGAAAGCACGCGCCTCGCGCCAGCGGTGGCCGTGGCTCAGCGTATCCTTTCTGCGAGCGGAAAACCCAGGCGGCGGCTTATTGTCGTCAGCGACTTCCAGCGAACGGGTTGGGATCTGACGGACGAAGTGCAGCTGCCGGAGGGCACCGAAGTGTTTCCGGTGGATGTCACACGTGGCGCTGTGGTTGACCGCGCGGTGCGATCGGTCGCCGTGCGACGAGATCCGTCGGGTAATCCGAACCGCGTCGTGGTGAGCGCCCGCATTACCAATAGTGGTCCCGCGGTGCGCGCTGTGCGTGTCACGCTGGATGTCGGCGACCGCGAAATGGATCGACGCACGATTGATATCGCTGCAGATGGTGGTGCCACCGTGGCCTTCGACGCGATGGCGGTCCCCGCGACGCCGAGCGCCGCGCGCGTGGTGCTCAGTGCCGATTCGCTCACTGGTGACGATGCGTTCAATTTTCTGCTGACGCGAGCTCCGATTGTGCCGGTGCTTCTGGTGGAGCATCGTGACGCGTCTGCAGATCGATCCCTGTTTTTGCGCCGTGCGCTCGAGATCGGCGATGAGCCCGCATTCAGCGTTCGCATCAAGAGCTCCGATGCCGTGGGTGCGTCGGATCTTGTCGGACAGGAACTTGTTGTACTCTCCGATGCAGGGCTCCCGGCAGGTCTGGCGGCGGGCAGGCTGAAAGGGTTTGTTGAGCAGGGAGGAGGATTGCTGAATGCATTGGGAGAACGTACCGGCGACAGGAGTTGGCCCGCAGCTGAACGAGCTCTCCTTCCGGGACCGGTCGCGGCGCCGTCGGACAAGCTGGGGGCAAAGGGCGCCGTGCTGGGCTACGTGGATCGTGCCCATCAGGCACTCTCTGTGTTCAGTGGCGCGAGTGGCGGTGATCTGTCGGGCGCACGATTCTTTCGCTACCGGCCCATCGAGACGGACGCACAGGTGCTGGCGCGTTTCGATGACGGGGCGGTCGCCCTGTCTGAGCACGCAGTCGGTAGTGGCCGCGTGTTGACATGGGCGTCGAGTTTTGACGGGTATTGGAACGATCTCCCGCGGCAACCGGTTTTTCTGCCATTTATTCACCAGGTCGCCAGATACGCGGCGTCCTACCGGGAAAAAAAGCGGTCATGGTCTGTTGGTGAGAGTGTTGCGGCGCGTGATCTGACGGACCTGATCGGTGTGGCCAGCACGCGCTGGAGTGTCATTACTCCGTCGGGCCGCCGTGAGCAGGCCGGAGGAGACGCGGCCGCATCGGTTGAGCTGCGTGAGGCCGGGTTCTACCAGATTCGGCCCGGCGGAAGTCCGAATGCCGCGCCACGCATCCTCGCCGCGAACGTTGCACCGGCGGAAATCGACTTTGCCACGTACGACGTCACGCGCCTAACGAACGCTCTGACGCCTGTCGGCACCGCCGCCGGTGCCAGTTCTCCGAACGAACTGAGCCTGGCGGAGCAGGAACAGAAGCAATCCGGCTGGTGGTACATCCTGATTGCAGCCATGGCGATACTATTAGGTGAGAGCCTGCTCGCCCGTCGACTGACGACGGCGGCAGGATCGCTCGCCCAGAACCCAGAGGTGGTCTGATGCCGACTCGACTCGCTCGCGTTTCGTCCTCCACGTCACTCGCGCAGCTGCTGGGACAGGTGCGCTGGCGTTGGCGCGCCCGGCATCTGGCGTGGGGTACCGCCGTTGTGCTCGGCGTTCTCGCGCTGGCCATGTGGGGAACCGCGTTAGGCATGGAGGCCTCGCGCTTCTCCGTCACGTCGGTCGTCTGGTCCCGCGTGATCCTTGCGGCCGTGGCCGTCGCGGTTATTGGTCGCTGGATCGTGTGGCCCCTCGTTCGGCGTATTGGCGACGACCGGATGGCGCTGTATGTCGAAGAGCGCGTGCCAACCCTCGAAGGAGCCGTGATCAGCGCCGTCGAAGTGCAGGCCCGTCCAGTGAACGAAGCATCGCGTTCCCCGCTGCTCGAGCGCGGACTGATCGCCGATGCGGTCGCCCGGCTCAGCTCGGCCCCCACCGTCCCGACGCTGGAACGGCCCGGCACGTCAAAGGGTGTCGCTGTTGCGTCGCTGATCGCCATCGCGGCGGCCAGCTTATTCATTGGAGGTCCGGCATACCTGCGCGAGGGCGCGCGGCTCGTGCTCACTCCGTGGACGAATCCTGCGCTCGCTCCGGTCTACTCTGTGACGCTCCGGCCCGGCAATGTCACCATTGCTCGCGGTAGCGATGTGCAGATTGATGCCGAGTTGCACGGATTCCGCAGCGAATTGGTTGAACTGCTTGTGCGCCGCGGCACCGCCGGAGAATGGGAACGAATTCCCATGGGCCTTGGCCGCGATTCTGTGTCGTTCGTGGCCCGCCTCTTCGACGTCGCTGAGAACTCGGAGTACCTGGTCGAGTCCAACGGCGTGCGATCAGCCGCCGCGTTGATTACCGTCAAGGAACTCCCGGCGATTGACCAAATCTCGTTGGACCTGCGCTTCCCGTCGTACATGCAGCTGCCGGCAGAGCGTATTGAAGATGGTGGTGACATCGCCGCCCCGGTCGGCACACGTGCGACGATCACGGTTAAGGCCACGCGCGCGGTGCGCGGAGGCTCTATCCGGTTGGATAACGGGTCACTGTTGCCCCTGAAGGTTGTAGATGACACGACCCTGGCGACCACTCTGGTGATTCGCAAGGACGGTTTCTATCGCATTGAACTGGAGGCCGCCGACGGGACGAAAGTGCCAGGTGCCGTTGAATATGTGGTCGACGCCCTGGAAGATGGAGCGCCATCGGTTGTTGTGCGCAAGCCGGGTCGGGATACGCGTCCGACGAGTGTGGACGAGGTGTTCATTGAGGCCGAGGCCACTGACGACTACGGCATTGGAAAGATGGAGCTGGTCTATCGGGTGAATGGTGGCGATGAACATGCCGTGGAGCTGTCATCCGGTGCCGGAGGGGCTCGCCTGCGCGAGATGATCGCGGGCCACACGCTGTTTCTCGAGGAATATGAGCTGCAGGCCGGCGACATCGTCAGTTACTACGTAAGAGCGTGGGATAACGACGCCGCCGGTGGTAAGAGCGCCGCGAGCGACATCTATTTTCTGACCATCCGCCCGTTCGGGTTGAACTTCAGACAGAACCAGCAAGGTGGTGGGGGCGGTGGTGGAGGAGGGGGCGAAATGAATCCCGGTGCGCTGGTCGGCGCTCAGCGGCAAGTCGTGTCCGCGACGTTCAAAACCGATCGGGATTCCGCACGCACACCGGTCGCGACCTACCGCAGTGACGTGTCGGTTATTCATCTGTCGCAGGGCAAAGTGCGTCAGCAGGTCGAAGAACTGCTGCAACGCGTGAGGCGTCCGGCCGCCATGGCCGACACCAATCTGCGGAAGATCGCAGAGATTTTGCCCAAGGCCGCCGATGCAATGAAGGCGGCTGAAGAGAAGCTCGTGAAGACGGAAGTGAAGGACGCACTCGGCCCCGAGCAGCAGGCCCTCCAGTGGCTTGAACGCGCAGAGGCCGTGTTTCGCGATGTGCAGATCGCCCAGCAACAGGGAGGCGGTGGTGGCGGCGGTGGTGGTGGTGAAGCCAATGCCAGCGATCTGGCAGATCTCCTCGAACTCGAGACTGATAAGCTGCGGAACCAGTATGAGTCCGTACAGCGCGGTGAGCAGCAGCAGGCCCAACAACAGATTGATGAAACACTGGAAAAACTGAAACGTTTAGCTGCGCGTCAGCAACAGGAGGCCGAACGGCAGCGACAAACTGCTCAGCGCGGATCGAGTGGCGGCGGGGGCGGTGGGTCGCAACGGCAGCTCGCCGAAGAGGCAGAAGAACTTGCACGCCAGCTCGAACGGCTGTCGCGGGAGCAGCAATCTCCGGAACTGGAGAAGACCGCGAACGAACTGAAGGCGGCGGCTGATCAGATGCGTCGGGCCGCGAGCTCCGGAGGTCAGACGGGCAGTGCCGGCGCTGGCGATCGCCTCGATCGCGCTCGTCGGCTCCTTGAAGAGAACCGGCAGAGCGGCAATACCGAGGGGCTCAAGGAGGCCGCGACCCGTGCGCAGCAGCTCGCCGATCAGCAGCGTGAAGTCAGCAGGGATGTCGGGGCGCTGGGTGCCGCGGGAGGAACCGCGCTCGCAGAGCGCGAGAACCGCATTGATGAACGCAAGCGACAGATGGCGCAGCAGGTGCAGGCGCTGGAGCAGGATCTCGATCGGTTGGCGCGGGACACGCGACGCGAAGCGCCGCAGGCCTCCAAGGGCGCACAAGGGGCCGCCTCGGCGATTCGTGAAGGCCGCCTCGACGACAAAATCACGTTCTCCCGACAGATCTTCCGCGGAAACTCGCGAGATTATGCCCAGAACTTTGAGCGCCAGATCCAGGGCGATCTGGATAGCCTGGCGCGACGGCTCGACCGGGCCGCTGCATCCGCGAACGAAGGTGCCGATAGCGCGCAGCGCAGCAGCCGGGCGCTCGCGCAGGCGCGCGATCTCGTGCGAGGGCTCGCGTCAATTGATGAGCGAATGAGAGAGCGCATGGCGCGAGGGGCAGGGGATCCAGGCGGTAATCAACCCGGTCAGCAACGCGATGACAGCACTGCGGGTGCGGCCGGTGGAGATCGGAGTCGTGCCGGTGGAGAGCAGGGAGCCGGGAAGCAGGGTGAGTCCGGCGGACAGGGCGAAGCCAAACAGTCCGGACAGGGCCAAGGTCAGGGACAAGGACAAGGTCAGGGCCAGGGCCAAGGTCAGGGCCAGGGCCAAGGTCAGGGACAAGGCCAGGGACAAGGTCAGGGACAAGGCCAGGGTCAGGGCCAAGGTCAGGGACAAGGCCAGGGTCAGGGCCAAGGTCAGGGTGACGGACAGGGACGAGGGCAGCAGGCCGGCGCTCGCAATCCGGGCGGTCAGATGGGTGGCAGTGGTCAGGGTGGACCAGGTAGACTTAGCGCGGAAGATGCGCGGCAGTTCGCTCGAGAGCTGTCCGCACAACGTGGGGCAGCTCAGGACCTCCGCCGCGGGCTGCAAGGAACCGGGATTTCGGCGGCGGATCTGGACCGCCTGATCGCTCGCCTCAGAGAACTGGAATCGGGCAAAGTTTTCGATGATCCGGAAGAGCTGGAGCGACTCCAGCAGGCGGTCCTGGAGGGGTTCAAAGAGTTCGAATTCGGCCTTCGCCGTCAACTCGGTAGTGCCTCGAAAGACGGTCCTGTGCTGGGAGGAAGTGAAGACGTACCAAAGGCATACAGAGATTTAGTGAACGAATACTTTAAGTCTATCTCGAAGAAACCCAACAAATAATCGATCGCGCTATGGCGTCAACAATCGCGGCACGTAGGCAGCGCCCGGAGTCCTCCGAACACGATCCCTATTACGCGACCTACGTCGCCCTGGTCCCCGACGGGGATGTCGTTCGAACGCTTGAGGAGCAGTTGATCGAGTCACTCGACTTGCTCGGGGGGCTGACGGAATCGCAAGGCGCGCATCGATATCTTCCCGAAAAATGGTCGGTGCGCGAAAGCGTTGGTCACATTTCTGATTCCGAGCGGGTCTTCGCCTATCGTGCGCTCCGTTTCGCGCGCGGCGACGAAACGGCCGTGGCCGGCTTTGATCAGGATGCCTTCATGGCGCACGCGACCTTTCACCTGCGAAGTCTGGCGTCGGTGGTGGAAGAGTTCGCGGCGGTCCGCCGAGCCTCCCTCGCTCTCTTTGCGTCGCTGACTCCCGATGAATGGTCGCGCCGCGGCCCCGCCAACAATGCCACGGTGTCGGTACGTGCCCTGGCGTGGATCATTGCCGGACACGAGCGACACCATCGCCAGATCCTGCACGCGCGCTACCTCTAGCGTTAGGCAGGGTTCATGGGAATTGTCTGAGGGAATAGATTGCGAGGTGAGGCGCGCTCAGCAGTCAGGGAGCGCGCGCCCTTTTTTCCCTCATCCGAGAAGAATGTCCAAGTTCGTCATGGTTCTTTGTGTCACAGCGCTCACCACGCCGGCTGTCGCGCAGGATCCGCCCAAGCCTCGTGAATTCACCGCAGACGTCGGTTTCGTCAGCGCGTCGGGCAACAGCAAAGTGACCACGTTCAACCTTGGCGAAAAGCTGGTGCTGCGTCACGGCAAGTGGGAGCACAAGCAGGGCTTCGGGGCGCTCTACGGAGAGCAGGACGGGGAAGAGCGTTCCAATCTGGTCTTCGCAAATTTCCGTTCCAATTATTCGCTCAGCTCGGCCATGTCGGTATTTGCCTACGCCGGGTATGACCGGAACGTCTTCGCAGGCATTTCCCGCCGGTTCGAAGAGGCCATTGGCGTGGCGGCGAAACTGATCACCCTCGACAGCGATGTCTGGACTATCGAAGTCGGGTTTGCCGCAAATCAGCAACGTGCCGTTGATGGCAGCACGCTGGACTTTGCGTCGCTCCGCAGCGGCACGTTGTATCGACACAATTTCAGCAAGCAGTCCTACTTCTTTCAGAGCGTCGAATACCTGCCCAGCTTCAAGATCTCCGAAGACCGTCGCTTCAACAGCGAAACAGGTTTCGTCGCGCCGATCAATGAACACGCGTCGATGAAGGTTGGGTACGTCGTGCGCTTCGACAATCTGCCGGAGATCGGAAAGTTGAAGGGAGACCGTATTCTCACGACGGGCCTGCAGTTTAATTTCTGACGCACGCCTCCTGATCGTCGGACGCCGACGGTGTGACCGCCGCGCCCGCCCTCGGGCCGACAGCCCGCCGCACGCACCCGTGCACGCAGACGAGCAGGCCGAGGTGCTGCTGTTCGCCGGTGTTACCCCTCGGATTCGTCAAGTTTGGGCGCGCCGCGGAGTGTCACCGGAGTCACCGCGGCTGTGGCGCGTAACTTGAGATTCAGCATTTCGACCGCGAACGAAAACGCCATCGCAAAATACGTGTAGCCTTTGCTGATGTGCTGGCCCAATCCTTCCGCCACGAGATTCGTTCCGATCAGAACCAGAAACGCCAGCGCAAGAATCTTGATCGTCGGATGTTGGTCGACGAAGTGAGAGATGGGCCCGGCCGCGGTGAGCATCACGCCCAGCGCAATGACGTTGGCCGCGATCATAATGGACACGTGATCGACCATGCCCACCGCCGTGATTACCGAATCCAGCGAAAAGACAATGTCCACCACCATGATCTGCGCAACCACAGATGCCAGTGAACGCGCGATCTTCCCCGTCTTTTCGCTGTGGGCGTCGCCCTCCAGCTTATCGTGGATTTCGTGGGTCGCTTTGGCGATCAGGAACAGGCCACCAACCAGCAGGATGAGCGATCTGCCAGTGAACTCCATGCCCAGCACCGCGAACAGCGGAGTGGTCAGGCGGACGATCCAGGCAATCGAGAGCAGCAAAAGAATGCGCGTGACAAACGCACCCATCAGCCCGAGACTCCGCGCGCGCGCCTGCTCCGCGCCCTCGAGTTTCGACGACAGAATCGAAATGAAGATGATGTTGTCGATGCCCAGAACCACTTCAAGTACGGTCAGCGTGAGGAGGCCAATCCACGCCTGTGGGTCTGTGAGGAGTTCCATTCGGGGTGCGGTGGTCAGAGGGAAGCGTACAGAGCGCTGAAGAACTTAGTCGATCCCCCTCTACACGCATACTACGGCGAAAGGTCGGGCTGATACGTTTGCACGAATTCAATGAATCGCGACACTTCCAGCATGTCCTTCCCCACGAAACGGATAGTGTGGGAAGTCACGCGGGTCACGATCGGGAGGTACGCCAGGATTTCGGCGGCGCGATAATGCTTGAACGACAGCTCCAGCGTGATCGGGCCGCGCACCGCCCACGGCCGCATGCTGGCCCGTCGCACGTCCGGTGCCGAGAGCCCCACAATCGGCGTAATCCGCCATGCCAGCGTCATGTCGGCGGCCGTAAGTCCTGTAGTCGTGGCCACGCGACTCGCGTCACCGACAACGTCAGGGATGGCAGCGCCGGCACGCTCGCGGCGGCGAGCCATGCAAGTAAACGTTGCACTTCGCGAGCGCTAGACATACTCACGGCGACAGCAGAGACCGGCGTGTCACTTAACGCATCCCCACGCGGGGTGCCACGCGATAGAGAGAGCCCGGTGCCCCGCTGACCACCCGCGTCACATGACCAGTGCGTTCAACCGCAGCCTGGTCATTTTCAGCGGAGACGAGCAGCCACGTCGGGCTGCCATGGTCAGATCCAGACTCTCGCCGCGTGCGGTCCGACCGTTCGCACGTTAAGTCCCGCTGGGTACTCGGGCTGGAAAGAGGCGTCGAACTCTTTTTGTGAGCGAACTGCGCTCGCGGCGCTTTTCTTGCAACGCCGTCGGAGGCGTCCCAGGATTTTGAACCGCAGGCCCCTCCAGTCCTCAGCCAAACGCACCCATGAATGCTCCAGGATCGTGGGGTAGCAGGTCACCCATGTCGCGCGCGACCGCCATCCTCGCGTTTGGCGTGTCTTGCGGTGTCATGACTGGGCTCCTGCACGCCCTCATTCTGAAAGTCACGCAGGTGGTCTTTGGTCAGATGATCTTCGTGAGCCGGGATTTCGTGTGGATGGCGCCGGTGGTGTATGTCGGTGTGATGCTCCCGGGAGTAGTAGCGCTTGCTGTTGCCTCGTTGCTGACGCGCTGGGACGGGGTATACCGTCTGACGGTCATGAGTTGCCTGACGGTTGGCGTCTTTGGGTTGTTGTTGCCATACCCGCAAATCTCCCGCCTCGCGTCTTTGGTACTCGCCCTGGGGGCCGCTATCCAGATTGGTCGGATCGTCGGGCAAGCACCGGAGTCCGGGATTCCGCTGTGGCGAAAAGGAGCACTCGCCGCGGCGCCAACGCTGGCGCTTCTGGCGCTCATCGTGCACGTAGCGAGCGTGGTCCGCAGTCAACGAGCGCGCGGAGACGCTGCTGTGGCCGCAGATGCCCCCAACGTCCTGTTTATTGTGTTTGACACGATGCGCGCTGCATCCATGGGACTTTACGGTGCCGCAGAGAACTCCACCCCAAGGCTTCAGGAGTGGGCGGAACAGGGTGTCACGTTCGATCGCGCGTATTCCACCGCCCCCTGGACCCTCCCCTCGCATGGATCAATGTTCACGGGCCGGTATGGCGGTGAGACCTCCGGTGATTGGACCACGCCGATTAATGCTCGTGATTCAACGCTCGCCGAAGTCTTTGGGAGCCGCGGATATGCCACCGGAGGTTTCGTCGCAAATATGCATTACACCAGCCACGATTCAGGTCTCAATCGCGGCTTTCACACCTACTCGGACTATCTGCGATCCCCCCGGCAATTGCTGTATAGTTCGTCATACACGCAAACAAGGTTGTTTGCCGCGCTGCAGAATGCCCGCTCCATCGCCGACGTGTGGTCTGCAGTCAGCCACCCGGATCTGTCGATCGAACCCAAGCATCGATTTGATCACAAGCGTGGCGAGGACGTCACCGCCGAGTTCCTGCAGTGGCGCGACGGAATCGGCAGCAAACCGTTCTTTGCGTTTTTGAACTACATGGACGCTCATAAGCCGTATTTTGCGCCCGACGAGTTCCAACGGTTCACAAATCAGCCGCAGTATTCAGCTGCGATTGCCTACCTCGATTCCCAGGTCGACCGCATCCTTGCCGACCTCAGTCGGGACGGAATCCTCGAGCAAACGGTCGTTGTGATCACTTCGGACCACGGCGAGCTCTTTGACGAGCATGGTCTGAGCGGTCACGCACACAATGTGTATCACAACGTGCTCCACGTTCCTCTGGTGCTGCTGGCTCCGGGGCGAATCCCCGCAGGTATCAGAGTCGGCGATGCGGTTTCGCTTCGGGACCTGGCGGCGACTGTGTTGCATTTGGCAAACGCAACGGAATCTTCGGTCCCTGGCGTGTCCCTTGCTCAGCAATGGCTGGATACCATTCCCACGAGCCCGGTGTTCTCGGAGGTCTCCCGCGCTCCCAACGTAGCGGCTTCCAACCCGACTGCCCTGGGGCCACTGCATTCCCTGATTGACGATTCTCTCCACTACATCACGAACAGCGCGGGGAGCGAGCAACTGTATTCCCTCCGCGTCGATCGCACCGAAATGGATAATCTCGCCGTGCAGTCAGAAATGTTCGGTGAGTTGATGCGACGTCGAGTGCTCCGCGATAGTCTCTTGGCGGGTCGCAGCGACAGGTGAGCCCACGTGCCGAGCTCAGTGTGGCACCCCTCCGGTGTGAGCGACGGTCGCACGTCGGGGGCAGGCCAGACATCACCACCTCATTGCGCAAGGGGAGATTCCGGTGCCATGTCCACGTTAAGCCGCGTGCGAGGTGTGTCGTCGTTCATGCCATCGACAAATACGACGCAAGCTGCCGTCCCGAACTGTTATGCCATCTTGCCTGGGAAATCAGATGGTATGTGCAGATTAACAACAATCCTTTAATTGGCTGACACTTGTCTGCGCATCCCCTGAAAAGCGGCGCGGTGCTGGTTGTAGGCGGGAGCGGCACTCTCGGAGGCATTGTTACCCGACAGCTGCTGGCCGCGGGCGTACCCGTGCGCGTAATGTCGTGCACCGCCGACCGAGTGGAGGCACTGAGTGCCGCCGGCGCCGAGATCGTTCAGGGCGACCTGCTGGATCGTCCCTCCCTGCACAGGTATTGACGCGCTGGTCGCCGCGGCCCATTCCATTCTCGGCCGCGGGCCAGGTGCATCGGTTCACGTCGATGGCGCGGGACATCGCGCCTTGATCGATGTCGCCAAGGCCAGCGGCGTTCGTCACGTTGTCTAGACGTCGGCGGACGCGAGAACCTCTCGGCCATGGACGTCGTGCGGCTTTACGAGCGGGAGAGTGGCCGTCGGGCCAGTGTCACAAGGCTGCCGTTGGCGTTGGCGCGCGGGATGTCCGTATTGATCCGGCGCCTGCACCCGGGACTTAGTCAGGTCTTGCGGGCCGCGGTCCTATCGGACACGACTGATCAACAGTTCGATGCCCGGTCCCTTGTTGCGCGCTTTCCTGTCGAGCTCACGACTTTGCAGTCGAGGGTTCGCCAACGGATCGGCCGGCAGGAGGGGGACACGGACGTCAGCACTCAGTCGATGCCCAGAACCACTTCGAGCACGGTCAGCGTGAGGAGGCCAATCCACGCCTGTGGGTCTGTAAGGAGTTCCATTCGGGGTGCGGTTGTCAGAGTGGAGGTACACTGCGCTCAAGAACTTGGTGGATCTCCACGGCACCAACACTACGGCGAGAGATCGGGCTGATACGTTTGCACGAATTCAATGAATCGCGACACTTCCAGCATGTCCTTCCCCACGAAACGGATAGTGTGGGAATTCACGCGGGTCACGATCGGGAGGTACGCCAGGATTTCGGCGGCGCGATAGTGCTTGAACGACAGCTCCAGCGCGATCGGGCCGCGCACGACCCAGGGTTGCATGCTCGCGCGTCGCTCAATGCCGGCTTTGGCCTGTGTCCTGATCAAAGCCTGGCCGGCCTTCGGAGTCAGGGTGGCGGCTGAATGGAACGAGATCGCCCGTTTCACTACCGCAGTGGTGATGCCGGCAGAAAACTTCAGCTGCTCCGCGGTTGCTGCGTCGTCGCCCGAAATCATCACGACGGGGACACCAAAATAGCCCGCGATTGCGGCGCTGACACCTCCCTCGGGTACCGGCTGGCCATTCAACGAAACACCGGTCAGCGTCGCGCTCGACATGGTGTGCGCCCGCACCCCGCGCTCATTGGCGGTGCTGGAGTGATAACCAATAAACAGCGCGGCATCAAACGTTGAATCAATCCCCTCCATCATCATCAGTGGGCGCGGCCACGATCGAATGATGGTGACGTCCTCGGGCAGTTGGTCGATCAGCAGATTCTGACCGTTGCCATGCGAATCGCTGATCACGAAGTAGGTTGCTCCGGCCTCGCGCGCTCCAGCGATGGCAGCGTTGACCTCATCCGTCATGAACTGTCTGGCGCGTTGGTATTCGAAGCCCGCAGGACCCAATTGTTCGCCGGTGACAATGCCGGTGAGCCCTTCCATGTCAGCGGAAATGTAGACACGTAGCCCGCCGCGGGCCTGCGCATGGAGCGAGAGCGAGCCACACACCAGAGCAAAAAAGCAGATGATTCGGGAGACGCGCATTGGACGGCGGTGGAGGGGAGTGGAGGCGACGGCCGACGAGTTCGATCGAATTACTCATCTCCGCTCAGGAATCGCTAGCTTTTGGGACCCACTTTCTCGGATCCTGATGACTGATCTTCGTTACCCCATCGGAGTGTTCGCGCCGTCGGCACGAATCGACGCAGCCTCCCGCGAACTGGCGATGGAACGCCTCGAACTACTGCCGGACCGGTTGCGTGACGCTGTGACCACGCTCGACACGGAGCAGCTGAACACACCGTATCGCCCGGGGGGATGGACCGTGCGTCAACTGGTGCACCACGTCGCCGACAGCCACATGAATGCATACGTGCGTTTGAAGCTGGCGCTCACGGAGACGACGCCAGTCATTAAACCTTACGATGAGGCGGCGTGGGCCGAACTCAGCGATACCAATGAGGTCCCCATTGAAGTGTCGCTTGACCTCCTCGACGCGCTGCACCTTCGCATGGTGGTCCTCTTCCGTGCGATGCACGCATCGGATTTCGGACGCACGTGGAAGCACCCTGCGTCTGAAGGCGAGCGCACGCTGGATGTCTTGCTTGAGACGTACGCGTGGCACGGCGATCACCACCTCGCTCACGTTCTGGGTCTCAAGGAGCGAAACAGCTGGGACTGATCGACCACGCATCGCACGCTTCGACCCCGCCCACACATGCGACGGTCACGCCGCGTGCCGCAACACGTCCCGCCGCTGCTAGTGTGAACAAATGAATCGACTCTCTGTACGTCGTCGCACCGCATCGACAAGGGTCGCGCTGCTTGGCACCGCAATCCTGATGTCAGCGTGTTTGTCGCGGCCTGTTTTCTTCCCGCCCTGCGCCGACGGGCTCTCCGAGCCCTGCGAAGGTCCGGGTCCCCGCGTGCTTTTTGTTGGGAATTCGCTCACCTATCTCAACGACGTACCCAGCATGGTGCGGGCGCTTGCGGTGGCCAGCGGCAAGACGATGCGGGTCGCTCAAGTGGCATACCCGGACTTCTCGCTCGATGACCACATCGGTCAAGGCAGCGCAAGGTCGGCCATCTCATCCGGACAGTTTGACTTCGTCGTTTTACAGCAGGGACCGTCATCGTTGCCGGAGAATCGACGACTCCTGGCGAACGCGGTCCAGCGGTTTGCACCACTGATTGTCGCAGCAGGTGGTAAGCCTGTTCTCTACGAGGTCTGGCCACAATCTACCAGACGCGGCGACGCGCCCAACGTGCGTCTTTCGTACGATTCGGCCGCCACCACGATTTCGGCGAGCGTCGCCCACGCAGGGTCGGCGTGGACTCTCCTGCTGCAGCGTGAACCCGGTCTCCCGCTGTACGCCACCGACGGTCTGCATGGGTCCCCGCTCGGCAGCAGCGTGGCTGCGGTCGCGCTGGCGGCGCGCCTGCTGGACGTCGATCCGACTTCACTGGCACCCTTGCTACCGGGCATTTCGGTCGACTCGGTGTTGGCCAGAAAGGTGCAGCACGCCGTCAAGGACGCTGCCACGGCGGTTCCCCAGTAGAAAGCAGGTACGGGAGAGTGACGATCCGGGTGCTTTGCGTGTGCCTAGTGCAAGCGACCACTCGTCTTGAGAGTGCGCCATGCTTCGGACCGGCAGCGCTCACCTCATCCCTTCGCCTCGCTCGCCGTCGCCGTGACCGATGGAACCACGACTCACGACTTGTCTCCAGCCGCTGGCTACCGGGACCTGTGCGACGAGGGACAGCGTCTTGAACATGAAGGCCGGCCCGCGGAGGCGCGCGTACGCTTTGAAGCGGCGCTGCAGCGCATTGAAGCCGGTGTAGGTGGCCCCGGACCGTCCACGTTGCTCAGGTGGATCGCGCGGACGTGGCAGGCCGAAGCGAAATTCGAAGAAGCACTGATCGTCCTCGAAGCCGCGTACGCGGCCGCAGAGCGCGACGGAGACGAACGCGCGCTGGGGCACGCGCAGAATCTTCATGGCATCATCTTCTGGCGGATGGGCCAGCTTGATGAAGCGCGGCGTCTCTATCTCGCGGCGCGCGAGCGCGCGCTGCGGCATCACGAGCCGATTCTCGCCGCGATGACGGCCCAGAACCTGGGCGTCATCGCTTCTGTTCGTGGGGAAATTGAACAGGCGCTGATGTATTACGAGAGCGCGCTGCGCGAATACCGTCAGCTCGAAATGCATCGCGACGAGTGTATCGCGTTAAACAATCTTGGCTTGTTGCAGACGCGTCTGGGTCGCTGGGCTGAAGCCGATGCGTCGTATACCGAAGCGCTGCGCCTTGCGCAGCGCTATGTGCATCCGGACATCCAGACGCAGCTTGAGGTCAACCATGCAGCGCTCACGGTCGCGCGCGGGGACTACCTCGAAGCACAGAAAGAAGTTACGCAGGCACTCGCGAACTCGCGTGCACGCGGGGATGACACCGCGACGGCCGAAGCGCTCAAGCTCGCCGGCATCATCTCGCGGGTGCGCAAGATGCACGACATGGCCGAAATGCACTTCCGTGACGCGGCAAAGATCGCCGAACAACGGCAGGACATCTTGCTGCTGGCTGAACTGCACCGCGAGAGCGCAATCCTGTATCGCGAGAGTGGTCGCAACCGTGAACTGCTGCGCAGCCTCAACTCTGCGCATCGGTTGTTTACTGAACTGAAGGCACGGAAAGACCTTGCTGATATCGAACGCAAAACGCGAGAGCTGGAAAGCGAGTTCATCGACGTTGCCAGACGGTGGGGCGAGTCCACCGAGTCCAAGGACCGGTATACGCAGGGGCATTGCGAGCGCGTCGCCGAAGTGGCCTGCGCGCTCGCGAAACACGCGGGATTCGACGACACGATTATCTTCTGGTTCCGCATTGGCACGCTGCTGCACGACGTGGGAAAGTTGGTCATTCCCGAGGAGATACTCAACAAGCCAGGCAGATTAACGCCAGACGAGTGGCAGCTGATCAAGGAACATGCCGTCGCCGGCGTTCAGCTGCTCTCTGATATTGAGTTTCCCTGGGACGTCATTCCGATTGTGCGCTCGCACCACGAATACTGGGACGGATCCGGGTACCCGGATGGTCTGGTCGGCGATGAAATCGCGCTCGAGGCCCGTATTGTCTGCCTGGCTGACGTGTATGATGCGCTCACAACTGAACGCTCCTACAAGAAGGCACTGCCGCACGCGCAGGCGATGGAGCTGATGCGGCGGGACGTGGGCCGACAGTTTGATCCGGATCTCTTTCTCCTGTTCGAGGAAGTGATGCTGGCACGGGAGAAGGATCATATTCCGGCGCCGAAGGCAGAGGAAGTGATTGCACACGATGCCACGGTCGACGAACTGACAGGACTGCATCTGCGCCGGGCATTTGTTGATGCGGTCTCCGAACGACTGGCGGCTGTCGGTGGTTCGGACGCACGCGACTGGACGCTCGCCGTGATCGACGTGGACTCGTTCAAATCGGTCAACGACACTTTTGGTCATCTGCAGGGCGACGATGTGCTCCGTGTTGTGGCTGGCATCCTGCGCGAAGGGGTGCGGGACTTTGACCTCGTGGGCCGTTATGCGGGCGACGAATTTGTGCTGTTGCTACGCTCAGATATTGGAGAGGCGGTGCAGATCGCGGAGCGACTGCGCGAAACGGTCGCCCGAAGCATCATCCCGATCCGCGCAAACGAAGAAGGTGCAGTCTCTGTTTCACTGTCGATCGGACTTAGTGCCGCCCCGCAGCACGGCGCCACGTTCGAAGCATTGTTTGCGTCGGCAGATGGCGCGTTGTACAGCGCCAAACGTCGTGGCCGGAACATCGTCGCTGTTGCCGGCGCCGAAGCCAATGCGAGCAAGCCTCGCCTTGATCTGGAGCGCTTTGTCGGTCGCGAAAGTGAAGTTGCACAGCTTATCAGTCACTTCGAAGCCGCGGTGCGGGGCGAGGCGCGAACACTGGCCGTCGTGGGAGAAGCCGGCGTCGGGAAGACCACGCTCGTCCGTCGCATCATGTCCGAAGTGCGTCTGCGCACCGGGTTGATTGTCTTCGGACGGTCGCAGGAGGCGGACGTCCGCCCGCCATACGGTCCGTGGATGGATATCATCAGCGCCATTCACGGGCTTGATGTGATGCCCAAACGGGCATGGCCCGAGTTGGAGCGACTGGTCCCCGTACTGAGCCTTGGACCAACGCAGAATGCGGCTGGCGGCCCCGGCTCGAAGTACGCCCTGCTTGATGAACTGGTGGAATTTCTCCGCCTGGCGGCGGCGCAGCGCCCGCTCGTTCTGGTGCTCGACGACATGCAATGGGGCGATATGGCCTCCATGGACGCTCTCGAGCACGCTGTATCGCTTCTGGAGAACGATCGGATCCTGATCTGTTTAACCATTCGCCAGGAGGATGCGCAGCGCTTCGAGACGCGCCGCAAGCGCATGTCGCGCAACGAGCGCTACTTTGAATTACCGCTCAATCGGTTGAATCAGCTGGAGGTCAGCACCTGGATCACTGGTGCCATGCACCAAGCGCATGCAGATGGAGAACTCCCCGGAGTGTTGTACCGATTCACAGAAGGCAATCCGTTGTTTGTTAAACAGGTGATGCAGGCCCTCTTCGACGAAGGCCTGCTCTGGCACAATGGGGTCGTGTGGGAATGGCGCGACATCGACGAGATGGTGTTGCCGACGGCCATCGATGATCTGGTCGGACGACGATTGTCGAGACTGTCTCCCGCCGCGACCAAGCTCTTGTCATTTGCGGCGGTATTCGGACGCACGTTTGATCTCGACGAGGTGAAGCTGGCGGCTCAGGCCTCCGATGACGAGTTGCTCGACGCCGTGGACGAAGGGCTGAGCAGCGGCGTCGTGGAGCCGGCCCGGCAACAGGGCACCAGTGCCTTCTGCTTTGTGCACGGGCTCATGGTAGACGTCGTGAAACGCAGTATGAATCCACGACGGTTGCAACTCGCGCAGGTCCGTGCAGCCGAGGCGCTGGAGAAGCTCCGGCCGCATGCACTCACGGAAATTGCAACGCTGTACGATCTGGGCGGTGAATCTCAGCGCGCCAGCGACGCCGCCCTTAAAGCAGGAGCGCAGGCCGCTGCCGTGTACGCGCTCGACGACGCCATTCGGGTATTCCGCATTGCCGTGCGGGGAGCAACCACCAACGCCGCACGCGCCGAAGCGAAACGGCAACTCCTGCACGTGATGCACCTCTCCGGCCGGTACGCCGAATCAGAGGAACTCTGTGCAGAACTCATGCAAGAAGCCAGTGCGCTCAATGTCAGCGACCTGCGTATCATGGCAGAACGCACGCGACTCGAAGTGCGCGCCCTGCGCGGTGAGGCGCCGGCCGCGACGATGAGCGGCTTCAACGCCCTGCTTGCAGAAGCAAGGGAGTGCCAGGCGGCGCGGGAAGAAGTTGTATTGCTCACCGCCATATCCGACTTCCACGCCCGGCAGGGGGATGGACTGAGTGCGCGGCAGCTCGCACGTGAGGCACGCGATGCGGCCGAACGGCTCGAGGACCTGGAGCTGCGGTCCGATACGACGATCCGTCTGGGGACCGCCCTTCTCGATACCGCGCCGGCCGACGCGCTGACACTGTTTCGTTCAGCAGCCGAGATGTACGCAAGCAGCGGCAACCTCTTTGGGCAAACGCGCTGTCTTGTGAACGCCGGCATTGCATTGCAGCGGCTCGGCAATGCGGCGGAGAGTGAGCTCGCGTACCGCGAGGCGGTCGCCATGGCGTCGGGCGCACACTTTATTGATCTGCAAGGACTGGCCGCACTCAACCTTGGCGTGCTGCTGACACGCTCCGGGCGCTACGAGGCGGCCGAAGAGCAGTACCAGCGGGCGATGCAGTGTTTCAAGAAAGTGAAGAACGAACCCCGACGTCTCGCCACGCTGTACAACCTCGCACATCTGGCCCACGAGCAGGGCGATGCGGCGAAAGCGCACGATCTGTCGCAGGCCGCGGCGGATCTCGCCTCCGAGCTCGGCGTGGAGCACGTTCGTGTCGCGGCACTCGCACGCATCGGGTTGGCGGCGATTGCGCTCGGCACGGATCACGAGATGGAAGATGTCGCACGGAGGCTCCGCCTCTATAAAGAGCACCATCCGGGTTGGTTTACGGGGAGAGAGAGCGTCGAAGCGTTCATGGCGCGTTATGCCCTCAGTTCCGGGGATGTTGACACGGCTTCGCGAATTTTTCGCGAGGCGGCTGCGGCGCTTCAGGCCGATCCGTACGACTTCGGATGGCTGGTCGCCGAGTGCGCCGCGCTGTTCAGACTGAGCAACGAAAAGGATTTGCGCGCACACCTCGTTCGGGCCTATCGGGAGACGGAACAACTGGGCTATCTGCCGCTGGCCAGGCGTCTGGCGTCGACGGCGCGTTCAGTGGACGTCTCACTCGTCGAGGAAGCGCTGGCCTGAGTTTGCCGCGCCGCGCCGCGAAGAGGGGGACGACACCAAAATGTGCCGTCCCTTTCGACGGTCAGTGCCCGTCGTGCGTGGGGGCCACGGTGGAGTCGCGCGGAGACATGCGTGCCTCCAGTTGCTCGGCTGCGGCGCGCGGCAAATCGGAGAGGTGTTCGTGTGTGATGAACCATCCCTTGTCGGTCCGTCGCCAAACCGCAGTCCATACGCCTCCGATGACGTGGGGGTCACCGCGGTCGGTGTGGTGAGGCACCACGTACTGCGAAGTCATCACCGCGACGTTGGATGTCAACACGTCGACGTCGAGCAAAGTCCATGTCCACGTGGGGTCAATCATGTACTGCCCGACTCCGGTCCAGAAGGCATTGATTGCGGTGGCGAGCGAGTCCCGGCTGTGGGTGATTCGTCCAGCCGTCGCCGACACTACGGGTCCGCGTTGGGGATACAGGGACAGGAAACCCTGTACGGGTTCTCCCTGCGACAGATCGTATGCCGCCCTGACGCGGGCGGCCAGCGAGTCCGCGATCGTACGTCGCTGTGAGTTGTCGAGGGTGGCGTCTGCGACAGTTCCCGCACACGCGTTCAGCTGCAGGCTCAGCAGTAGCGCTACGGGAACGAAAACCAAAGCGCGGGGCATATGAGGGTGGAGTTGGGGAAATGGGTCAGAGAGACTGCGGAGTGTCCTACCAGTTGGACGGCTTCCTGTTCGCTCCGGAGGACACTTTCCTGCGAGTTGGCGCGAAACACTGGGCAGGGCAGCTGGCGTACCTTATGCTATACGGTATGATTGTGTTCCGCGCGCTGTGCGCGGGCGATGCTTCAGCGGGAGGAATTCCATGAGACTAGCTGGTGTAGCTGCAGTCAGCGCCGCACTTCTCGTTTCTGCGTGTACGGTGGGCGGGGGTGACCTCGCAGCCGACCTGCAAGCCGATCTGAATGCGGCATCGACGAAGATCGAACTCGCCGCGAGCGCCCCTGCGCAACCCATGCGCTTTGTGTCCGAGCTGGAGCAGGGCCGGGAAGCGGAAGAGACGCAGCGCAAGCGGACTCCGCGCCCGGTAGCCGCCCAATTCGCCGGAGTTGAGCAGACCGAGACGCGCGCTCTGGCGCCCGAGCAGGAAACGAAGATCGCCGTGGCCTCCACGCCTGAGCCGGCTCCCGAGACGCCGCAGCCTGCGGTGCAGGTGTCTGCGGTGCCGAGTGTAGCTCCAAGGCCGGCCGCCCTGCCGGTCGATTATCCCAGTGAAGGTACAGGTCGCGGTTCGGGGGTTGGGGTCTACGGAGATGGCGGTGGCCGCGGCGGAATTGGCGTCGGTGACATCATCGGCGTGGTAATCCGCGGCGGCGGAGTTGGTCCGGATCATTGCCCCCCGCGACGACGCGGGCGTACACCGGGTCGGGGCGGCGTGATCATCATGCCCAACGCACCGATTCCGACGATTATTCGCTAGCGACGGTAGCTACCGTACGAAGGGGCCCCTGAACAGGGGCCCCTTTTTGTTAAGCTGGTATGATGAGTGTAACGGTGTCCCCGGGCGAGACCTGAATCTGGTCAGACACCGGCGTTCGGTTGCTCCCGACTGGATCGGCCAGAAAACGCAGAGTGGTCAGCCCGAACACATACTGCCTCGGGATTGTGAAACGTGTGTCCCGATTGCTGGATGCCGTGCCCAGGCGGACCCGATTCGAGGTGCCGCTCCCCGGCAGAAGGTAAATGACCATCTCGAGGAATGCCTGGTTACGGACCACCAACGTGGTCACGGGCTGCTCGGGGCCGCCTTGCACGCGACGCGCGCACGCAGACGCAGCCCCCAATACGACGGCTGATAGAAAGCGGCGACGTTTCATGTGCCCTTGGAGAGAGGATGGTGACAAGCTAAGTGTTTTTGATTCCGGTGCCACTGTGACTGGCGCACACAACGCCCATTGGTGATACTGCGCCCGACTGCTTCATGTTCACACCATCCTCAAAAAATGCCCGCTTATAAGAAGGACTTCGCAGATCATCACGACGCCGAACTCACGCTCAAGCTGTACGAATTGAGGCGCGAGCCGGTGATGCGTGAAGCACGCAACGCCATCAACACGCAGTTCTTCCCGAAGTCTCTGGACGACGTGCTGACGGTGACAAAGACAGATCACCCGCTCAACGCCGCGTTCAGGCAAGTGGGATCGTATTGGGAGATGACCTATGCTCTTGCCAAACATGGCGTGGTACAGCCCGAGTTCATGCTGGAGAGTTGTTCCGAAGGTTTGTACCTCTACGTCCGAGTACTTCCTTTTCTGGCTGAGGTCCGCGAGGTGTACAATCCCGATTTGTTCCGAAACGCGGAGTGGATTGCGGACAGCTGCGATCTGGCGCGTGCGCGAGTCGCGTTCTTCACCAAGCGTGTGCAATCAACCATGGCGGCCCGATGACCGCGAAGAAACTGACGGTACCGGCCGTGCAGCCTTTCGTGATCCGCCGTTCAACGATTCAGGGACGCGGCGCTTTTGCGACTCGTGATATCAGGAAAGGTGAACGCCTGATTGAGTACGTGGGCGAGCGCATCACCTGGGCGGAATCGGATCGCCGATACGACGATACGAGCAGCAGTCGCCACCATACGTTCCTGTTCGGCGTGAACAAGCGCATTGTGATTGATGCAGCGGTTGACGGTAACGACGCCCGCTTTATCAACCACTCCTGTGGTCCGAACTGTGAGGCCCTCGGCGAAGGTACGCGGATTTTCATCTACGCCAAACGCGCGATTGCCAAAGGTGAAGAGCTGTTCTATGACTACGCGTACGCCAGAGACAAGGACACGAGCGAGGAAGACGAGCAGCTGTATTTCTGTCGCTGCGGCACAGATAAATGTCGTGGCTCAATTCTCGAGCCGAAAAAGAAGCGCGCGGTGAAAAAGAAGGTGGCGAAAAAGAAGGCCGTAAAACGGTCCGAGCAGCCCCGCGGTTCCCGCGCGCGGTCGACCGGATCTGACAAGGGGGCGGTGCGTGGTACGCGCGCAACGACGGGTCAACGCAAGACGGCAAGCACGAAAAAGCGTACGTCGAAAAAGAAGGCGGGGGCGAAGACCGTCAAGCGGGGGACGCGTGACCGTTCACCTGCAGACAGGCGTCGCGCGGCGTGATGCGGATTGCGACGGAGCACGCAGCGATTCGCGCGGTGCTGCACGGCGCGATTGATTATGCGGGGCTCTTTCCTCCTGCTGCGCTGGACATGGCGAATGCGGTGGCAGAGTACGCGAGCGAACGCAGAGGACCGGATCGCTGGGCGCTGGGGCGGTTCGTGCTGCCTGTGGCACGCTTGGGCGAATTTGAAGCACTCGCAGCGCCGTCGTACACGGATGCGGGTAGTGATCCGTGGCGAGTGGCCGCCATCGGCGCTGGTGTTGCGGGAACGGCGAGTGCCATTGCACAGTTTAACGCGAGGAATGCTCCCGGTGCCGTGATTGACGCGATCGAAGTGCGTGCGGAGTCTGTGGAACAGGTGGAGTTGTGGCGCCCGCTCGTCGATGTCGTTGCAGATGTCTTTATTGAGATACCTGTGGGTGATGCGTTGGAGTCGATTGTCGCGGCAGTGGGCCGAACAGGCGCCAAGGCGAAGATGCGCACAGGCGGCGTGACATCCGATGCGTTTCCGTCAGCCGCGCGAGTGCTCAGGTTTCTTACGACGTGTTACGATGCGAACGTGCCGTGCAAGGTGACGGCGGGTTTGCATCATCCGCTGGGTGGAGTGTACCCTCTGACATATGCGAGCGACGCTGATTCGGGACAGATGTTCGGGTATCTGAATGTCTTTCTGGCCGCGTCGATCATCGGCGCGCGCGGCGCGCCCGAGACTGCACTGCATGTCCTGCGTGCCGGTCGGGACGCGCCGCTGCACAGTGATGCGATCGGGATCACACTGGACGGAGTCCTCGTACCGGTCGAGTCGATCCTGCGCATGCGCCTGAATCAACTGCAGGGCTTCGGGTCCTGCTCTTTCAGTGAACCATTGGACGAGATATCGACGTTGCTGCGTTCAGCGCACGCTCCGTAGATGAATAAAACGTACGCTTCTTCGCTTCGATGCCTGGTCGGGAGCTGCCGGCGAGCGGCGGAGCGACTCCCCGATTTGCAACGTACCGTTGCCATGAGGACTCTTTGATGAACCACACGCACGATCCTTCTCTGCGATCCTGGGTGGAATCTGCCAACGATCCACGCACCGATTTCCCGATTCAGAACCTGCCGTTCGGTGTGTTCCGACGACGCGAGTCAGATCCCTGGAGCGTGGGTGTGGCGATCGGTGATGAGATCATTGATCTGCGGGCGCTGGGTGGGGGTGCCATGGAAGGGACCGACCGGAGCGTGTTCGGTGACTGGACGGCGGATGACACGCTGGGTGGTTTGTTCGATCTGGGCCTGCAGGGCTGGCGCGGCGTCCGGCAGGCACTGAGCGATCTGCTGCGTGCAGACACTCCGCTGGGACGGACGGCGTCGGAGGCCCGCGCGAAGCTGCTGGTGCCGCAAGCGTCCGTCGTTATGCGGGTGCCGGTGCACATCGGCGATTTTACCGATTTTTATGCTTCCGTATTTCACGCCACGAACGTGGGATCGATGTTCAGGCCCGACAATCCCCTGTTGCCGAACTACAAGTGGATTCCGGTCGGGTACCATGGGCGGAGTTCATCGATCGTGATCAGTGGTACGCCGGTGCGGCGTCCGGCGGGACAGACCACCGCGGCTCCGGCGGGACCGCCGACATTTGGGCCGTCGCGTCGCGTGGACTACGAAGCCGAGCTTGGCATCCTGGTGGGAACGCCTAACGACATGGGCGCTCCGGTGCCGATCGGTCGGGCCGGAGACCACATATTCGGCGTGTGCCTGCTGAACGATTGGTCGGCTCGCGACATTCAGCCATGGGAATACCAGCCGCTCGGTCCGTTTCTGGCGAAAAACTTTGCGACTACCGTGTCGCCGTGGGTCGTCACGATGGAGGCGCTCGAACCCTTTCGCACGGCTGCGTTTGAGCGACCGTCTGATGACCCCCAGCCACTCGAGTACCTGAATGATCCCGCAGATCAGGCCCGCGGAGGACTGGCGATTGAAGTCTCGGTGTGGCTGCGCAGTGAGGCGATGCGTAAAGCTGAGCATGATGCCATGCGACTCTCCGTGAGTTCCACGCGGGATCTGTACTGGACGCCGGCACAACTGCTGACGCATCACGCGAGCAACGGCTGCAACCTGCGCACCGGCGACCTGATGGGTACGGGCACCCTCTCCGGGCCGGAGAAGGGGAGCAGAGCCTGCATGCTGGAGCTTGCATGGCGCGGAACGGAACCTGTTCAGCTGCCAACGGGAGAAAGTCGCACCTTTCTGGAGGACGGGGATGAAGTCACGCTTCGCGGGCGCTGCGAGGATGCGAGCGGCCACTACCGTGCCATTGGTCTCGGCTCGTGCCGGGGAGCAGTCGTCCCTCACTGAAGTCGGATGTCGCCTCATCGCTAGTACGATCCACCTGACGAAGACCACCACCACCGGAGACCTGAATGCACGCCGTGTACACCGATGATGCTCCCCGACCTGCGGGTCACTACTCACAAGGCATGGTTCATGGCGGAGTGGTCTACGTCGCCGGCCAGCTCCCGATCGAGCCGGGCGCTACCACACACGTTGTGGGCACCATGGGTGAACAAACTGAGCAGACACTCAAGAACGTGGCCGCGGTGCTGCATGCAGCCGGCTCGGGGTTGGATCAGGTGCTGCAGATGACGATCTACGTAAGCGACATTTCGCTGTGGGGCGAGGTGAACGCCGCGTACACGCGGATCATGGGCGATCACAAGCCCGCGCGTGCCGTTGTCCCGGTGAAAGATCTGCACTACGGCTACCAGATCGAGATCCAGGCGATCGCCGCCGTTCGATAATTAAACGGCGGGCGCCATGGTTGTTACATGTTGGCGACCATGGCGCGTGCAAAGCCGCTGCACGATTCGAGGTGGGCGCCTTCCATCAATCGCTCGAAGTCGTAGGTGACGCGCTTCTGGCCGATGGTCTTCTCGAGCGACGAGACGATCGCGTCAGCGGCTTCGGACCAGCCCATGTAACGAAACATCATCTCCCCCGACAGAATGACGGATCCGGGATTCACCTTGTCCTGTCCCGCGTACTTCGGCGCCGTCCCGTGCGTGGCCTCGAACACCGCGTGACCCGTGACGTAGTTGATGTTTGCTCCCGGCGCGATACCGATGCCGCCAACCTGGGCGGCGAGCGCGTCCGAGATGTAGTCGCCGTTGAGGTTCGGGGTGGCGATGACGCCGTACTCGGTGGGACGGGTCAGGATTTGTTGCAGGAACGCATCCGCAATCACGTCCTTGACGACGATGCCGTCAGGCAGCTTCACCCACGGGCCGCCGTCGATCTCGACGCCGCCGAATTCGTCCCTGGCACATTCATATCCCCAATCACGAAAGGCCCCTTCCGTGAACTTCATGATGTTGCCTTTATGTACAAGCGTCACGCTCGTGAAGCCGAACGTGCGCGCATAGCTTATTGCCGAGCGCACGAGACGTTTGGTGCCTTCAGACGACATGGGCTTGATGCCGATACCACTCGTCTCGGGAAACCGGATCTTGCTGACCTTCATCTCGTCGCGCAGGAACGCGATCACCTTCTTCGCTTCCGGCGTCCCCGCTACCCATTCAATCCCGGCATAGATGTCCTCTGTGTTCTCCCGGAAGATCACCATGTTGACGTCCTGCGGGCGCTTGACCGGCGAAGGGACTCCCTCGAAGTACCGTACCGGGCGGACGCACGCGTATAGATCAAGTTCCTGCCGGAGCGCAACATTAAGCGACCGAATGCCGCCGCCAACCGGCGTGCCAAGGGGCCCCTTGATCGACACCAGATGATGGCGGATTGCATTCAGCGTATCGTCAGGCATGTAGGAATCCACCGTTGCCTTGGCCTTTTCGCCGGCGAGCACTTCGAACCACACCAGTGAACGTTTGTCGCCATAACACCGCGTGACCGCTGCGTCGAATACCAGTTGGGAGGCGCGCCAGATGTCCGGTCCCGTGCCATCCCCTTCAATGAAAGGAATGATCGGGTGATCCGGAACCTGAATCGATCCGTTCTGCATCGTGATCGTTTCGCCCGTGGTCGGGGGCGTGAGGTTCGTATAGGTAGGAGCGGTCATTGGCTTGGCGATAATGGTGAGGCGGGGAACATACGCGCCGCGCGTTTTCTTGCCACGCGGGCTACAGTTGATGCCATTCCGCGAGTAAGATGGGGCGTGCACACACCCATAGCCACTCAGGACATGGATCATACGGGCCGCGATCTGTCGGGGCGGGTGGCTATCATCACCGGCGGCACGCGAGGAATCGGTCGCGCGTGCGCCTTCGCGCTGGCACGGCGCGGAGCGTCGGTCGTGGTGTCGTCGCGGAAAGAAGGGGCGGTCCACGAGACCGTGAGTGCGTTACAGGCGGAGCAACTGCACGCTGCGGGAATCACCGCGCACGCCGGATCCCCCGACGATATGCAGAAACTCGGCGCTTTCGCCCTTGAGACGTTTCAACGTGTGGATGTCGTGGTGAATAACGCCGGTACGAACCCGATATTCGGTGGCCTCGAACTCGCCACCCCCGCGGCATTCGAGAAAATTTTCTCCGTGAACCTGCTGGGCCCGATTGAGTTGGCGAAGAGTGTGCTGGCGGCGCTCAAGGTGCGTGGCGGGAGCATCATCAATATGTCAAGCATTGGCGGCCTGAGCCCCGAGGACGGACTCGGCGTGTACAGCGCGAGCAAGGCGGCGTTGATCAGCATCACGAAGTCCATGGCTCGTGAGTGGGGACAGTTCAACATTCGGGCGAACGCCGTGTGCCCCGGTTTTATCCGGACCGATCTCTCTCGCGTGATGTGGGATGACGCGCCCTTGCTTGAGTCGGTGGTGGCGGCGACACCGCTACGACGCATCGGGCAACCCGAGGACATTGCGCATGTCGTACACTATCTGGCGTCCGACGCATCCGCGTTCTGCACCGGAACCGTGTTTACTGTAGACGGCGGTCTGCGCGCTTCACGTTTGCACCGGCGCGATGCTCGCTCGCGGTTTCCTACGCGGCGAGCCTAACGAGGTGGATCTATCGAACCCCACGTGAAGAACGGCGAGCGATCGATTTGACCGCTACGCGTCGACGTGCAGGACCGCGGCCGCGCCCATCCCTCCACCGATGCACATGGTCACCAGTCCGAAACCACCGCCACGCTGGCGCAGTTCATGGATGAGTTGTGTCGACAGCTTGGCGCCCGTGGCGCCCAGTGGATGCCCCAGGGCGATCGCGCCACCATTCACGTTGACGATGTCGGCAGGCATCTGCAGTTCACGTGCGACGGCCACAGCCTGCGACGAGAAGGCTTCGTTGAATTCAATAAGATTGATCTGCGACATCGAAATGCCGGCCCGACGTAACGCCTTCGGCACGGCGTTGAGTGGTCCGATGCCCATCACCTCGGGTTCGACGCCGGCGGCGGCGAAAGACACGAAACGCGCGAGGGGTCGCAGGCCCAGCGCCCGTGCGCGGTCAGCGGAGACCAGTACCAGCGCGGCAGCCCCATCCGAGAACGGACTCGAGTTGCCGGCGGTGACGGAACCGTTCACCTTGAACACCGCTCGCAGCTTAGCCAATCGTTCGGCCGAGGTATCAGGCCGGACGAGCTCATCGACAGAGAAGAGGCCCTCGTCCACGTGCTGTGTGGTCCCCATCCAGCGCACCCGTTTCACCGGAACGGGTACAATCTGGTCCGCAAACACTCCGCGTTGCAGCGCGGCGGCCGCCTTTTGATGACTTAACAGCGCATAGGCGTCCTGATCCTCGCGGCTGACATTCCACCGGTCAGCGACGTTCTCCGCCGTCAGCCCCATCGAGATCATTTCCGCGCTCATCTCCGGGTGCAGGCGTGTGTGGTAACCGGACATCGGTACCTGACTCATCATTTCCACGCCGCCGGCGACAACCACGTCGGCCATGCCGGACATGATCGCCTGCGCCGCGGTGGCGACCGTCTGCAGTCCTGACGCGCAAAACCGATTGATGGTTGCGGCCGGGACTTCCACCGGGAGTCGGGCTCTGAGCACCGCGAGGCGTGCGATGTTCAGGCCTTGCGCGGCTTCGGGCATCGCGCAGCCCCAGAACACATCGTCGATCGTGCGCGGGTCTACGTCGGCGCGTTTGATCGCCTCCTGAAGCACGAGCGCCGACAGATCAATGGGATGCACACCGGCGAGGGAGCCGTCGGCCTTTCCCCGGCCAACAGCTGAACGAACTGCGCTGACAATCACCGCTTCATGCATATCGTTTCTCCGGACCTCGTAGTCGTTAGTTGCGCAGTGGTTTACCGGTCTTCAGCATGTGTGCAATGCGCGCCTGTGTTTCCGCCGTGCCAAGCAGGCTCATGAAGGCCTCGCGTTCGAGGTCAAGCACGTCCTGCTCGCTGACATCGCGCGCAGGGCCGTCGCCGCCGCACAATACTGTAGCGATCGCGGTGCCGATCCGTGCGTCGTGCGCGGAGATGTATCCGGCTTCCTGCATGGACCACACCGCGTACGACAGATTGCCGAGCCCGTCGGTACCGACGGAGCGAATTGTCATCGGCGGAACCGGCGTGTAGTCTCGTGCCAGCAAAACGGCACGCGCGCGCGCGTCGCTTAACAGTCGGTCGCGGTTCATGCTGATGGCATCACACCGACGCACAAAGCCTAACGATTGAGCATGCAGAGCGCTGGTGCTGGTCACTCCCATCGAGATTGTTTTGAACGCGCGCTTGACCGCCTCGAAGGGATCTGCCTCCTCGTAGGCAGCGAGCTCCGCAGCAAAACGGAACAGCAGTTCCTTGGTGCCCCCGCCACCGGGCAGCAGGCCAACGCCAACCTCGACGAGACCGGCATACAGTTCGGCATGGGCCTGGACGTGGTCGGCGTGCATCATCAGTTCAGTGCCTCCACCAAGCGTGAGACCGAACGGCGCGACCACAACGGGAAAGGGAGACCGACGCGCCGACATTACGGCCTGCTGAAAGTGGTGGATGCGCGCGTCGACCTCTTTCCAATCACCGGCCTGAACGGGGCCCATCAGGGCCATGAGGTTCGCGCCCGCAGAAAAGGTCCGGGGATCGGCGTTTCCGATGACCAGGGCCTGATGTGGTCCCGCGTTCACCCGGGATGCAGCCAGTTCAAGCAGTGAAAACACGCCGGGGCCGAGGGTATTCATTTTACCGCGGAACTCCAGAAGCAGCACGTCCTCGCCGATGTCGAGCAAGGCGGCCTCGTCGTTCGCCTCAATCGTGCCGCCCATGCGGCGCACGGTAGGCAGTTCAACAGCGTCCCGCATCGATTCCACCGGCACGTAGCCGTTGGAGAGCGTAATTTGCCGCGGTCCGCTGCTGAGCTCGCGGTAAAACGCTTCGTGCACGGATTGCAGCAGGGGTGGATGTGGCAGCTTGCGCGCAGTGAACGCATCGCGCAGGACATCGACGGTGATGGCGTCTATTTGCTGAAACGGCCCGATTTCCCATGCGTATCCCCATTCCATCGCGCGATCCACGGAGCTGACGTCGTGCGCGATGACCGGAGTTTTTTCGATCGTGTAGTGCGCCATGTCCAGCAACACATCGCGGACGAACTCGGCGTACCGACCGCCGGCGCGCATGAGCGCCGGGAGGCGTTCATTCAGTGGGGCACGGATCAGGCTGTCCAGCTCGCGCAGGTCCGGAGTCGTTTTCGGCGCGTACTCCAGGGTGTCGGGATTCACCGTCAGTATGGCCTTGCCCTCGCGGCGATAAAATCCAGCACCGGATTTTTCCCCTTTGTGGCCCGCAGCCAATAACCGATGGACCCAGTCGGGGAGCGAGAAATCCTCTCCCGTGCTTTCGCCGAGGCTGACGGAGACATGGGCGAGCACGTCAATCCCGGTGATGTCGCCGGTGCGGAAGGTGGCCGATTTCGGCCGTCCGATCAGCGTGCCGGTCAGCGCGTCGACCTCATCGACCGAGAGTTCATACTGTTCCATGAGCCGCAGTGTGCGCACCAGGCCATGGATGCCCAGCCGGTTCGCGATGAATCCGGGAGCATCCTTTGCCACCACGACACCCTTGCCTAACGTGCGTTCCGCAAACCGCCGCAGGCGATTCATGACGACGTCGGTCGTGTCGGCCGTAGGAATCAGCTCGAGGAGGTGCAGGTACCGGGGGGGATTGAAAAAATGCGCTCCAATAAAATGCGCGCGGAACTCCGGCGTGCGTCCGTCGACCAGTTGCTCCATCGGAATGCTGGACGTATTCGAGGACACGATGGCATCGTGCTTTCTCAATGCATCAATGCGGAGAAACAAATCGCGCTTCGGTGCCGGTTGTTCTATGATCGCCTCGACGATCCAGTCGCAGTCGCGCAGCAGGTCGAGATGATCCTCTGTGTTGCCGGTCTGAATCAGCGCCGCGCGGGCCGGATCCATGAACGGCGCAGGTTTCGCTTTGATTGCACGCGCCAGGCCGGCGTCGACCACGCCATTGCGATCGCTCTCTCCCGGTATGTCGAGCAAGACCACGGGCAAACCCGCAGACGCGGCGAGCGCAGCGATGCCACTTCCCATGGAGCCTGCGCCAACAACTCCGATTTTTGCGATTCGCATGTTTGTGCGCATCCTCTTTGGTGAGAGCCGCTTCAAAGATGGAACGAGGCCACATAAAGGAAAGTGCCTCAGGTAGGAAATCCCTGTACGTCGTGGGGGTTCCTCTTTCGTCGCGTTTCTCCCGAGACTACGCTCCTCACATGCAGACTTTGGCACTGTTACTCGTGGCCGCGCTGGCCGGTGGCCCGCGCACCGAACCACCACAGGATTCCCTGATGTCGCCGGGCGTCAGCGAGGCGCTGGCGCGGTACCGGCGCGATCGCATCCGCGACGTGAGATATGATCTTGCGTTTGATCTCACAGCGCGCGACACCGCCTCAGGTCGCGCCATCGTACGTTTTGTGCGCCGCGGGGATGACGATGTGATCCTCGACTTTCGGGGGACCGCCTTGTCTTCGATACGTGCGAACGGCGATGAAGTGCCGAATGTGGAATTCAACGGGGCACACATCCGTATTCCGCGCTCGTATCTGCGCCGCGGTGAAAACCGAATTGAGGTAGCGTTTTCGGCGCTCATCGCGGCGGCCGGGGCCAGCATTATTCGGGTCGACGACCGCACGGATGCAACGACCTACCTGTATACCCTGCTCGTTCCGGCCGACGCGAACCAACTTTTCCCGTCGTTCGATCAGCCCGATTTGAAAGCGCGTGTGTCGCTGGCGTTGACGACTCCGCTCGAATGGAGCGCCGTGGCGAATGGTGCCGCCCTACGCGTGGATTCCACGTCCCGCGGCGCTGTGCACCTGTTTCGCGAGTCCGAGCCGATCAGCACGTACCTGGTTGCCTTCGCCGCTGGCCCGTGGGCGACTGTGCAGTCGACGGTGGGCAATCGACCGATCACCTTGTACGTGAGACGCTCTCGGCTCGCAGAAGTCGACGCCGATTCCATCATCGCCGAGAATGCGCGCGCGGCGACCTGGCTCGAAGGGTACTTCGGCTCGCCGTTTCCGTTTCATAAACTGGATCTGGTTCTGGCGCCCGCATTTCCTTTTGGAGGGATGGAGCATCCCGGAGCCGTGTTCTACAGCGAGGAGCGCTTTGTCTTCAGGGAGCGTCCGACGCCGCAGCAGTTGCTTGGCCGGACCGCGACCATTTATCACGAGATCGCGCATCAGTGGTTCGGCGATCTGGTCACCATGAAATGGTTCGACGACCTGTGGCTCAAGGAGGGGTTCGCTACCTATATGGCGGCAAAAATGCAGGATGCTCTCGATCCGAAGTCCGACGCATGGAAGTCGTTCTACCTGCGCAATAAGCCGCTCGCCTACGCCGTGGACGGCAGCGAAGGTACGACGCCGGTCTGGCAGCGGCTTGACAATCTTGATCAGGCGAAGAGCAACTACGGCGCAATCGTTTACAACAAGGCACCCTCAATCCTGAAGCAGCTTAACTACCTGGTGGGAGATAGTGCATTTCGGAGTGGGGTACAGCGATTCCTCACCCGTCACGCTTATGAGAACGCAACATGGCAAGACTTGCTGAGCGCGATCGGAAGCGCGTCCGGTCGACCGCTCGACGCGTGGGGTGAGGCGTACGTTCTCCGTCCCGGGATGCCGATAATTGAACAGCGGTTGGAGGTGCGGAATGGCCGCATTCAGTCCCTGACGCTTCGACAGCGCCCGGCGCGAGCGCTGAGTGGGGATCGTCCCTGGCCCATTCGACTGGAGGTGCTCATTGCTCCGGTTCTCGGCGATATGGTCCGCATACCTGTGCTACTTAATGCAGATTCGGTCGTCGTGACAGAAGCTGTGGGTCGCCCCGCGCCCCGCTTTGTCTTCGCGAATGCGTCGGACTATGCGTACGGGATCGTGCAGCTTGATCCGCGGAGTGTCACGGCGCTGGAGACTGACATTGCGTCCGTGAAGGATCCTTTTCTCCGGGCCCAGTTGTGGGGCGCGATCTGGGATCAGGTTCGTGAGGCGCTGGTGAGTCCGGAGAGATTCATCCGACTGGCGGTGCGTGAATTGCCCAGCGAGACGGATGAACAGATTGTTGGTGCGGTCGTGGCTCGCATGGCGCGAGCGGTCACCGCCTACGCCACGCCGCTGATGCGCAGCGCGATGCTGCCCGACGTGGAGCGCATGCTGCTGCGCGGATTAAACAATGAGGCGCGGACGTATGGAGTGCGCAAGGCGTACCTGGACGCCTGGGTGGCCTTGGTCGGCACACCGCCGGGAGTGAGTGAACTCGACGGCATGCTGGACAGCGTAACGGTGGTGGGCGCGCCGCTGGGAGCACCGACGCGCTGGGCCATGGTAACCCGGTTGGTTGAACTGGGAGCCGCTGAGGGGCAGCGGCGGCTCGCCGACGAATCCCGACGGGATCCCACGCCGGAAGGCTTGCGCCGGGCTTTTGTCGCGCGTGCGGCGACGCCCGATCCTCTGGTCAAGGCGCGTTATTTCAAGGACTATTTCGGTGCCGATCTGAATGAAGATTGGGTGACCAGCAGCCTCGACGCGTTTAATGCAACGTCGGCCGATAGCTTGACCATGCCGTACCTGCGCAGTGCGTTGGATTCATTGCAATGGATTCAGCAGAACCGGCGCATTTTCTTCATAACATCGTGGATCGGTTCGTTCGTTGGAGGCCACTCAACGCCGGAGGCACTCGAGCTGATCCGTGCGTTTTTGCGCGAGCGCACGGATTTGCCAGCCGACCTCCGCGCCAAGGTCCTGCAGGCCACGGATGAGCTGGAGCGCACGGTGCGTATTCGCCGCGCCTTCGGAATCAATCCGATCTGAGGGATGCGGTCACGCAGGGTGACCGGGGGGCGTTCTGTTGCCGGGCGCGGGGAGCGCCTCAGGTTTTCGCGCGAAACTCGCGATTGAACTCCTCGGACTTTCCTCGCGGAACGGACAGGGTCTTCCAGGAGCTGCCGCGCCAGTGTTTCGCCAGCACAACGATCTGGCCGACATGCTGCGCGTAGTGGTCCACCTGCCGGATGATGGCCGTGGGAACACTCATTGACTCCCCGCGAATGCGCACACTGAGAAGCACGTCCTCGCTCTGCAGGGTGGTGAGCGCGGCGTGTACGCATGCCCAGCCTTCGGTCCATAGGTCGATGAGGTGCTCACGCGTGCGTTCAACTGGAGCGATAAACTCACGATCGCGATCGCGGGTCGATTTTTCGCCATCCGTGGTGAGAAAATCGGTCCAGCGTGAAAGCATGTTTCCGTGCATGTGTCTGACGAGAATTGCGACACTGTTCGATTCCTGGTCAATCACTGCAAAGAGTTCATCCGGCGTGAGCTGGTCCATCGCTCGTCGTCCCAGACGTTCCTGTTTACGAAACGTGGCAAGCGCTGGTGCAACAAGAAGCGGTACGAGATCGATCATGGCGTTTTTGATCCGCATTATTGGGGGCAACGTTCGTGATCAAGGCTACAAAATGCACGAGTGATTCGGCTGATTGCGAGGGGCGGCGTTCGCGTGTGAGCGTACCCGATTCTTACCTGGGTCGGAAGCGCAATGGCAAACCGTTGCGGCGAAAGGAGTTGGACGCAGCGCGCCGAGTGTTGTGACGGAGACGCAGGACGCGGCACAGCCCGTGCGCAGGGAACCCGGCAAGGGAAGGCAAGTCGATCTTGTGCAGCGTGACCGAATATCGCAGATTGCCTGACCGTCACAGCTTAAGGATCGTTCAATGCTCGCTCCATTGAGTCCGTTTGAAGCCTACCGAAGCGACCTCGGTCGTTCAGGGCCGCGCACAGAGTTTGGTGACGCGGACACGGTGTGGCTGCTGCTCACGCACTGCATGAGCCGGATGAGTCGCGTTGGCAACAGCGTGCGCGAGGAGATTGCGGCCCATTCGGCGGAGGCGCTGCGTGACCTGCTTGAGGCAGACCCCGATGCGACGGAGAAGGCGAGCGAGCATCATCATGACCTTCGCCTGTTAATCGGCGGGTTGGCCACGATCGAAACGCTCGCGGGATGCGACGCGTTGTTGCGTGGATGCCGCGGGTTCGCCGCGAGGATGTCCGAAAGTGGGGCGCACGCGTTGAGCTACACGCTGATGGATCACGCCCGCTTAAGCGCTTCTCATGCATCAGACCGTGAGCGTGGACTTGCCGCGGCCGAGCAAGCGAAGTTTGCGCGCCAGTTGGGTGATCTCGATGGCGCTGACCAGCTTTACAACAGCGCCGCAACGATCGGCGAGCGCTCCGGCGATCGCGAACTGATGGCTCGTGCCGTTCTTGGCCGCGGCGTCGTTGCGCGGGTGGTTGGGAACTACGTGCGTGCTCGACAGCTGTTCGAGAAGGGCATGCAGCTTTCCCAGGCAGTGGGGAGCAGCGAGCTGGAATACTACGCGCGGCAGGGCTTAACGATCATGTTCGGCGTCGCCCGCGATTTTGGTGCCGCCATGGAGAACGGCTGGGAGGCTTTCCGGCTGGCCCGCGGCGATAGCGTGAAGGAATCCGAATCGCTTACCAACCTTGCACAGGTGTGCCTGGATGCGGGCTTCCCGGACGCGGCGCTTCGTGGCTTTATGGGCACCCTGGCGCGCTGCACTGTGCTTCGTGTTCGTGTTGCGGCCCTCGCCGGGGCAGCGGTCGCCGCGGGTCGCGCCGGGCAGAGCGCACTTGTTCTGCGTATCGAACAGGAATCACAGGACACGATGGAGCGCACCGCGCTTCCGTATGAAAATGCGCGGCTTTCATTGGCTCTGGCGTGTGCACACCGAGCCTTGGGCGACGACCTCACCTCAGAGCGTCACCGCCAAACGGCGCTACGCGCCGCCCGTAATCGCTTTCACGAGATTGAGTTCGAGTGCGAACGGACTGAGATTCGCCGTGTTGCTGCTAATCCACCCGCCCCTGATTTGACTCAGACACAGATGAGCGCCGTTACGTCGCTCTCGCAGTTTGAGCCGGAGAGCGACGACGCGGCATTTGCCCTTATATGTTCGGGTTGACGTAGTCGATGTTCGGGTTGACATAGTCGATGTTCGGGTTGACGTAGTCAATGTTGGGATTGACGTAGTCAACGTTCACGCAAGAGGTCGCCTTTGTCGGGGAGCACTTCGCCGCGGGGGCAGTCGGGTTTGAGCAGGCCGTGAAGGCAACGGCCGCAGCGGACAGGGCGACGAGCCGAATAACGCGTGTCATAATGGAGTCGGGGAAAGGAGACGCCTAACTATGCGTGCGCGTCGAGCGTGGCGCATATACGCCATGGGCAATCGTGTTACGTGGTGTAACCAAACTGAGAGAAGAATGACTGTCGCTGCGCTGTTATGGGATCCGCTGCCACGTCAACGACTTGCCACCGCCGTTCGCGGTGAAGCTCGCGTCCGGTTCTGCGAGTCACAAGCTGAAGTTCGCTCGGTCATTGAGCGCGGCGAAGCGACAGTGTGTGTAGTAGACGTAAAAGATCAGAATGGTGATGTCACGCTTCATCTCGTACGAACGCTTCGTGATGATTTTCCAACCGTTCCGGTGTTGCTCTATCTCCGCATGTCGCCGTCATCGTCACGGTACCTTCTGGATTTTGCGAGAGCAGGTGTGAACGACATTATTCTCCACGACATTGATGACGTGCGTGGATCAATATCGACGGCTCTTCGGTCAGCCGCGCAACATTGCTCCACCCATCAAATAGTTGAGGAGTTGCGCCCGCTCGTTCCGACCAACGTGCTCCCGCTTCTGTCCTACTGCATTCATAACGGTGGGTCCTCGCTGACCGTGGAAAGCGTTGCTTCCGCTCTGAACGTTCACCGGAAAACCCTGGTCTCGCGGCTCAGTGGTGCCGGGTTGCCGACACCCAGTGCCGTCATCGGGTGGTGCAGACTGCTGGTCTGCGGCCGGGCCCTCGAAGACAAGGGACGTACGATTGAGCAGGTAGCTCTCATGCACAATTTTCCGTCGGGAAGCTCGCTCTCCAACATGGTCAAGCGTTACACCGGCCTCCGCACCGCCGAAGTCCGCGAGCGGGGGGGGCTTTCATGCGTGCTCGGCGCATTCAAGCGTGAACTCACAGAGCAGGACGCGGGCAACGTTGCCTGCTCCAGGGCGTCGTAGGTCTGCACGGACGCCGGACGCACCAACCGTCGCTTAACCGTAAATCTGCCGAGTCGGGCGTGTGTTGCCAGAGTAAATTCGCGCTGTGCAGACGGCTGGACATCGCGCGTGTTGCCTGAATGAATCCGCGCGGCGCGGCAGCTGAAAATCGTGCCTCCGGCCTGCCTGCCGCGCGGCTTAACTATCGGATGCGGCGCCCGCCTTGAAAGACGCCGCGCACGTCGCGCATCACCGTCATGTCAGTCAGCGGATTTCCTCGCACGAGGATGACATCCGCGTATCGGCCTGGTGCCAACACACCCACGTCGCTTTCGGCGCGGAGAAAACGTGCTGGCCACAATGTGGCGGACTGTATCACCTCCATCGCCGGGACACCGAGTTCCACCCACTTTACCATTTCGCGCCATGTAGCATCTGAGTGAAACATTGAAGGGATGCCCGCGTCGGTGCCGATCATCAGACGCACACCCGTCTCCCGCAGCTGCGTAAACTTCGACGGGAGCAACGGAATGCGTGAGGGAAAAAGTGCGTAGTACGCCGACTGCGTCACCACATTCAGTGATGTCCTGATCTCGCGCGCCATGTCGGCGGGCATTCCTTCGCGCCAAGCCGGATCGTCTAATCGCTCCGGGAACGTCGTTCCGCTCTCGTATAACGTATAAAGTGGCGAGATGGTAGGCGTCCAGTACAATGCCGAGTTGCGCTCGCGTAACAGCTGAAGGACATCCTCGGCGTAACCGGGTGCCGTGCCGAGACCGGTGTGTTCGAACGCGTCGACGCCGTGTTTGAGACCGACACGGATCTCATCCATGCGATGGGCATGTGCCACGACCGGTTTTCCGTTGCGGTGTGCCGTCTCGACGACCGCGCGGACCTCGTCGTCGGTCATCTGATCCTGATCGATCAGTTTAATAAAATCCACGCCGGCGTCAGCGATCTGCTGCACCTTCTGTCTGGCTTCGTCGGCACCGCTGATTCCCCAACGATATTCGCGTTCGTATTCTTCATACGGCTCGTGCTGAATGAACGGTCCGGCGACCCACATGCGCGGGCCGGGGATTTCACCTGCCGCGATCCGCTTCTTCACGGTCAGAACATCCTGCAATCGCGACCCCATGTCGCGAGCGGATGTTACGCCGGCCATGAGGAGCTGCTTTGCAGCGATGGGCATGACAAGATCGGCATCGCGCTTACCATACAATGCATCCCAGCGGCGATAATCCGCGTGGCCAAGGATGTGCAAATGCACGTGCATGTCGATCAATCCGGGCATCACCGTCATGCCGTTCGCGTCCACCCGCGTGACGCCGGCGGGAACAGGGACCTCCCCTTCACGCCCGATCGCAACGATGCGTGCTCCGGCGATGAGCACGACGCCGTTCTCGATTGGCGGACCGCCGTATCCGTCGAGGACGCGGCCTCCGACGATTGCCATCGTCGGTTGTGCAGACTGCGCAGACAGAACCGGCAGGATGACGACGCTCAGCGTCAGAAAGGCGAACGCAACAGCACGTGAGATGGGCAGACGCATGATCATGCAGAGGGAGGAGAAGGAACGCGACACGCTGCAGCAAAACGCTGCATCAAGGTCGGCACGGGCTCAATGGAAGTGATGCCGTCAACAGACTTGCCGGCCTGCCAGTAATCGCGTGACACGTCACCGGCGTGGTGCGACCGCTTGAGGCGAGTGAACGACCGCAGGCCGTACCACGTGCGCATCAGGCGTTTTGTGCGTCGTTGGCGGAGCAGCCAACGCGAGAACGGTGCCGCACGCAGGCCGATGCGCTGAACGAACGGCGTGTTGATCACTGCGACGGGCACGCCGGTGAGACGCTCAGTCAACACGATATCGTCTGCGCGTGCGTCGACGATCGCCTGCTTATAGCGATCGTGGGCCGAGCATTCAGTCGTTGCGATAAACCGCGTGCCAAGCTGTACACCGGCGTACCCGAGGCTCAACATGTGAGCGATGTCAGCTCCGGTACTGACGCCGCCTGCACACACGACGGGGAGGCCGACCGGCCGCAGTTCATCAAGCAACGCTTCAGCAGAACGGGAGCCCGCGTGTCCGCCCGCTCGACGATTCACGGCAATCAAGCCGTCGACGCCGCCGTCAGCACCCTTTTGCGCCCACTTGAGCTCCGTCACGTCGTGATACACCGAGCCCCCCGCCGCATGTGCACGGTCCGCCACCCACTTGGGGTTGCCGAGTGAAGTGACGAAAAAGCGCACTCCTTCCTCGAGGGCGATGTCCACCCACCGCAACATACGTTCATGGTAGCTCTTTGAGCTGGATTCGATGAGCGCATTCATCCCGACCGGACGGCCGGCGGCCAGCGACGTGATCAATCGCAGACCCACGCGAAAGTCGTGGCCGTGCACATAGGTTAACGAAATGGGTTGCACGATGCCGATTCCGCCGGCGGCACTGACCGCGGCGACGAGTTCCGGATTGCTGCACGGGTACATGGCGCCGCAGATGATCGGCAGCTCAATCCCTGCGTGGTCCGTTAAGGGCGTACGCAGGAAGGTCATGTCGTCACCGTCGCTGGCGGACTCGCAGGCACACCGCTGCCGCGCAGCGTGCTATGCTGAAGTCTCCACGTGACGCGGGTGCGTGCGACGACCGTTCCGCTCTGATCGACGACTTCGGCAACGGGATGCGACTCGAGGGGAAGTTCTCCCGAAAACGCCGCCACAGCACACTGTGCCTTCAGCACTCCGCGCGCCTTCTTGAGAAAGTCGATTTCAATCCGTATCACGATGCCGCGCGCCCCGTCGGGAAGCCTGGTTGACATTGCTAAACCGCTGGCCAGCTCTGCGATGTTCGCCAGCGCGATCGCGTGGACGGATCGCAGATGATTCCGAACAGCCCGTCGCTCCACCAGTGTCACGACGCACTCACCGGGGGCCAGTCGCTCAACGCGCGCACCGACACCGCCGGAGTAGGGGATGGCAAACGCGAGGACGCGGTTGAAGAGCCATCGCCCGGCGGCAGTACCGTTCATCGTATCCCACACGGCGAGCATTGTGTGAGGGTCCGGTGTCCGCAACAGGTCGAGGAGAGAACGGATCATTCGGGGAATGTAAGGCCGGAGCCATGTATGGGCACGCGAGTCGAACCGAAGTGCTCCTGGAGTCGGCACGCTGTCACAGTCTCCGCAGAAAGTTTTCCGGGTTCTCGAGAAACGCGCGGGTCAGTCGCACATGCGCCAGATCGTCGTACGCCGCAGAGGTGATGGGTGAGGCATCGAACGAGTAGATCCTGGCGTTCGGATAGGCAAGAATCAGTGGAGAGTGCGTCGCGATGATAAACTGAGATCCACCTTCTTCGACCTGCTGCTTGATCATCGCAAGGAGGGCCAGTTGACTGGTCGGAGAAAGCGCGGCCTCCGGTTCATCGAGTACGTAGAGTCCCTGCGGTACAAAGCGACTTGCGAAGAGGGCCAGAAACCCCTGACCGTGCGACTGCGCGTCGAGATTCGCGCCGTACCGCACCTCCATTTCATGGAGAGATGATGCGATGGGGCCGCGACGCAGGGTGCGGGCGTGGTCGGAGCGTCGCTGGTATTCAATGTCGATGTCGACCAGTTCACGCTGGAGTGCCGCACGCTCACTGGTGAGCCGCTTAGCAAAGCCGAAGAAGTCCTCCGCGCGAAGAAAGAATCCCCGCCGCGTTTTGGCTCCCTGCCACGTCAGTTTAAGCTGTCTGGAGTACGCGGCCTGCTCTACCAGCGTGGGATCGCGATCGAGCGGCACCTCGCCAACCGCTGGCAGATTCAGCGCGATCGCCAGCGCCTCAAGCAAGGTCGATTTCCCCGATCCGTTTTCGCCGGCAAAGAAGGTGACTGACGCGGACAGATCGAGTGTGGCCAGCGTCTGCAGCGTCGGGATCCGAAATGGAAAGCAGGGGTGTCCGACCGCTTCTGGTTGCGGGTCATACTTCACGGAAAGGAGGCGCGGTGCTCGTTGAGTCACTCGGAAGGTTGGAGGAGGATGCGAGGGAGGCGCTCGTGGGGTAAATTCGCGTTCTGTCAGCTGGATTGCCGCCAGTGCCACCCCAACGATACCTCATCATGCGCCTCCTTCGCATCGCCGCGCTGAGTTGCCTCGCCTCTCTCGGTCTGCAAGCTCAGGGCAAGGCTTTCACCCCCGCCGACTGGTACGCGGTCACAAACGTTGCGTCGCCTGCCATGTCGCCGGATGGGAACTGGGTGGCGATGACCGTCACCACGGTGCGCGAGAACGAGAACAAGCGTCACACTGAAATCTGGGTGGCGTCGACTCAGGTCGGTGGCGACGCGTCTGCCCCTCGGCGCTTCACCAGCCCCGGTTACGAGAGCACGAATCCACGCTGGAGCCCCGACGGTGACTGGCTCCTGTTCACCTCGCAGCGCCAGGGGTCGCGCGGTCGCACGTGGGGGGTACGGATGGATCAACCTGGCGGCGAGGCAGTTGAGATCGAAAAGTTTCCTTCCGGTTCGGTGCCGTCTGATCGCACCTTTGCCGTGTGGTCGGAGTCGGTGCCTGTTGATTCAGCTGCGAACAAGCCGAATGCGCGTTACGCCGCCATGTCGGCGGTCGCACGACCTCCCTTTGGGGCCGTGACCGAGCCGCTGGATCCGAAGCGATTCGACGGCAGGCACGTCACGGAGATGCGCTATAAGTCAAACGGACCCGGGTTCCTGCCCGGGCCGACCGCGGCGACTACGTATCGACCGCAGCAGGTCTGGGTGCAACGCTTCGACGGCACCGACAAGCGCACGATCGAAACGACGTCGTATTCCCGGCGGGGAGCCACCGTTTCGCCCGACGGACGCTGGATCGCGTTTATTGCTGATCCCGCGATGCGCCCCGACAGCGTGGTTGAGGCGGAGCGCGATTCTCTTGCAAAACTGCCGTACAATGCCAAACGCGACGAAATGCCGCGCAACGACGCGGACATATTCGTCATGTCGATAGATGGCGGTCCGGCTCGCCGATTGACGTCGGCCATGGGGAGCGAGGGTTCGTTGGGATGGTCACCCGACGGAAAGTGGATTTCGTATGTGTCGTCTCCAACGCGCATTACGTCGGAGCGGGTGTACGTCGTCGCAGCTGCCGGTGGCACCCCCACCAACCTCCTCGGTGACTGGCAATACGAACCAGGAAGTGTCGAGTGGGTGCCTAACGGGACGCTGCTCATGACGGCATCGATTGGGGGACGCAGTGCGGTCTTTACACTCGATCCGTCAACCAAACGACTGAATGAAATCCTGGGAGGGCGCCGCCGGATCAATGGCACCAGCATGGACGCGGCAGGGCGCTCGATTGCGTTCGTGGCCACGAGCATGACGCGTCCGACCGAGTTGTTCATTGCCAACGCCGACGGTACGAATGAGCGCCAGCTCACCTCGTTCAACAACGCGTTGAACGAACGTGTGGCGTTCTCTGACGCCGAGCGGTTCACGTACAAGAGCGTGGGCAATCTGGAAATTGAAGCGTGGTTGATGAAGCCGTACGGATATGATCCGTCGCGGAAGTATCCGGTTGTGTTGTACATCCACGGTGGCCCGCATGGCGCCTATGGCGAAGGATGGTTCGACGAGTTTCAGAATCTGGCGGGGGCGGGAATGTTTGTTCTGTTCACCAATCCGCGTGGATCGTCCTCATACGGTGCCGCATTTACCTACGCCACACGTGGGCGATGGTTTGCCGAGGACTACCAGGATCTGATGAAGTCCGTGGATATCGTTGCCAAACGCCCCGACGTCGATTCAACGCGCATGGGTGTCACCGGCGGTTCGTATGGCGGTGTCATGACCGCCTGGGTAACGGTGAAAACCAATCGCTTCAAGGCCGCGCAGGCCGATCGGATGATTTCCAACTGGTGGTCGTGGTACGGTACGTCTGATGCGCAGGGGCTCACCGAATTCGAGTTTCTTGGCAAGCCGTGGGACAATCCTGTTATGTACGACACACTTTCGCCGATCCGATATATCCGACAGGTCAAAACACCAACGCTGATCGTTCAGTCGGAGGAGGATCACCGCACACCAATGACGGACGCGGAGCAGTGGTTTATCGGTCTCAAGAAACAGGGAACGCCCGTTGAGCTGATTCGTTATCCGCGATCAACGCACGACCTCTCGCGGAGTGGCGAGCCGTGGCTGCTTGTCGATCGTCTCGGTCGCCTGCGCCAGTGGTTCAATCATTGGCTGATCAGCGATACGTCTGCTGATCGGTAGCAGCGGATATGGGGATGGTCGCATGGATCCTGTTGCTTATTGCGCAGGGGGTGGCGACCATCGTGCTGCTGAAACATCTCGCTCCCGGGTGGTCGAGGAGACCGCCGGTGGAGCCCATGCTTTCCTCTGCACCAGCGACTGCATCTGTCAGCGTGCTTCTTGCCACGCTGAATGAGGCGAAGCGCGTAGGACGGTGCCTGGCAGGTCTCATGGCTCAGGGTGCTCCACTGAAGGAGATTCTGGTCGTCGATTCTGGCTCGCTGGACGGAACAGGAGAGATTGTGCGCACAGCGGCGACACGGGATCCGCGGATTAAGCTGCTGCAGGATCCGCCGCTTCCTCCGGGTTGGGTTGGCAAGGTGTGGGCGCTGGAATTCGGGTTGCAGCACGCGACCGGTGAGTGGGTACTCGGCGTGGACGCGGACACGGAGCCAAAGACCGGAATGGTCGCTGCCATCGTGGCGAGGGCCGAAGCAGACGGACTCGACGTGGTGTCATTCGGTCCCCGGTTCGCCGGGATGACTGCAGCTGAGCAGTGGCTGCAGCCGTCAATGTTGCTCACCCTCGTCTACCGACATGGGGCGGTGGGGGGGGCGTCGCGACCACATCCCGATCGGGTGATGGCCAATGGGCAATGCTTTCTCGCCCGACGCGAGGTCTTGTTGAACAATGGCGGTTATGCTGCGGCGCGCAATTCGTGGGCAGACGACGTGACGCTCGCGCGTACGTTGGCGGCGAAGGGATACGCGGTGGATTTTATGGACGGTTCGCGCCTGTACGATGTGCGGGCGTACGATGGTCTCCCGCACATGTGGAGAGAGTGGGGCAGGTCGTTTGACTTGAGCGACGCGACGGATCGGGTCCGGCAATGGGGCGACGTGTTGTTTATAGTGATGGTGCAGGGGTTGCCGATGCTGATACTGGCGGCATTTGCCGCGGGCCTGCCACCTCTGAATTCACCCGCCGGATCCCTGCTGCTCACCCTGAATGCGTTCCTGTTCACCATCCGGGTGCTGATGCTGTTCGCGATAAAAGGGAGCTACGCAGTGCGCAGCGTCGGCTACTGGCTGTCACCGCTCAGCGACCCCGTGGCCGCGTTTCGACTGTTGCTGTCGTCGGTCCGTCGTCCAACGCAGTGGCGCGGGCGCGCGCCACTGCTGACGGAACACTGAGCGCCGTGGCGCGACGGAATCGCCACGACATCGCGAACCTTGCTGTCCCAGCTGTCTACAGCTGCTTTACTTCGCCGACGAGCGCGCTGATGCTCGCCTTGGCATCGCCGAAGAGCATTCGCGTCTTTGGAGCATAGAACAATTCGTTCTCGATGCCGGCGAAGCCAGCACCCATGGACCGCTTCAGTACGAAACAGGTCTTTGCCTTGTCGACATCGAGAATGGGCATTCCATAGATCGGACTGGCCGGGTCGTTCCGCGCAGCCGGGTTGACCACGTCGTTCGCGCCAATGACGATCGCCACGTCGCAACTTTCAAATTGGTCGTTGATGTCTTCCATCGCGTACATGCGATCATACGGGATGTTGGATTCAGCCAGGAGCACGTTCATGTGTCCAGGCATGCGGCCGGCCACAGGGTGAATGGCGTAACGCACGATCACACCTTTTTTCTCCAGCAGATCAGCGAGTTCGCGAACGGCGTGCTGGGCCTGCGCGACAGCCATGCCGTAGCCGGGGACCACGATGACACTCTGAGCATACGCCAGTTGAATGGCGGCATCTTCTGCCGTCACCGATTTCACCGTGAGTCCGGCGGCGCTCTTGCCCGCCGCCGCTGCCGTGCCATCTCCGCCACCGAACGCGCCGAAAATGACGTTCGCGATTGAACGGTTCATCGCCTTGCACATGATCTGCGTGAGGATCAAGCCGGAGGCACCCACAAGCGCTCCGGCGACGATCAGCACATCGTTGCGTATGACGAACCCGGTCATGGCCCCGGCGATCCCCGAGTACGAATTCAGCAGGGAGATGACAACAGGCATATCAGCGCCGCCGATGGGAATCACCAGCAACACGCCAAGCAGAAGGCTCACGCCGCACACAACGTAGAACGGCCAGAGATGCGCTTCCGGAGTGATCAGCTGGTACGCACTCGCGCCGACCACCGCGAGGAAGAGCAGCGCGGTCAGCAGTTTCTGCGCGGGAAACGTGATTGGTCGGCCCGTCATCACTTCCTGCAGCTTAGCCCAGGCAATGAGCGAACCCGTGAAGGTGACCGCACCGATCAGCAACGTGAGCTGAATCGTGAGCCCTGTCTCGACGGGCAACGCCTCGCCGCGCAGCTCCGCGCGCAAAAACTCCGCGCCGCCAACAAACAGTGATGCCGCGCCGCCAAATCCATTCAGCAGTGCAACCATCTGAGGCATCGAGGTCATCTTCACACTGCGCGCCATCCACAGACCGACAGCACTTCCAACGATTAACCCGGCCACGACGACCATCGGTGAAACAAAATCAATGCCGAGCAGCGTCACGACGATGGCGAGCAGCATCCCCAACCCGGATGTCCGATTGCCCATCCTCGCGGTCGCCGGATTCTGCAACCGCTGGATGCCGATGATAAAGAGGCCAGCCGAAACGAGGTACAGCAGCCGCTCAATGGATTCCGGAATCATTTACTTCCCCTCCTTCTTGAACATCTCCAGCATGCGATCGGTGACGGCATATCCGCCGACCACGTTCATCATGGCGAAGACGATCGCGAGGAACCCCAGCACGCTCGAAATCCAACCGAGACCGGCGGCTGCAACAATCAGCGCACCGACGACGGTAATCCCGGATATGGCGTTGGACCCGGACATCAAGGGTGTATGCAACGTGGCGGGCACACGCCCGATCAGCACCCCGCCCAGAAAGGTGGCGAGCACGAAGATGACGATTCCGGTAATCAATGAATCCATAAGGCGGATGGCAAAGTGATAGGGCGAGTCGGCGAGTCGTTCTGCTTAGCGGCGGACCCCGGCATGGGAGACGCACATCGGGCCGACAATTTCGTCTTCCAGATCAACCTTCACGGTGCCGTCGACAAGCATGTGCTGCAGAAGGGTCAGCACATTCTTCGAAAACATCAGCGACGCATGGTGCGGAATGCTTCCCGCGAGATTGTTTGTTCCGACGATCGTGACGCCGTCGACCGTCACGACTTCACCGCTGACCGTGGACTCGCAGTTGCCTCCGGTTTCTGCCGCCATATCAACGATCACTGACCCCTGCTTCATGGTAGCGACCATGGCGCGGCTTATCAGTCGTGGCGCAGGGCGCCCCGGAATCTGAGCCGTGGTCACGACCACATCCTGTTCCTTGAGGTGATCGGCGAGTGCCTGCAACGTCCGCTGGCGTTCCTCTTCTGTTTGCTGGCGTGCATAACCGCCTGCTGTCTCCGCGTCCGTTTCCGGCTCCGGGCCAACGAACGTTGCGCCGAGTGACAGAACCTGCTCGCGGGCGGCGGCGCGGATATCGAATCCCGAGACAGAAGCTCCGAGTCGACGTAGCGTTGCGATCGCCATGAGACCGGCCACACCGGCCCCGATCACAAATCCCTTGGCAGGCGGAATGCTTCCCGCCGCGGTGGTCAGCATCGGCAGCAGTCGTGGGCTCTCCGCGGCGGCAAGCAGCACAGCTTTATATCCGGCGACGGTCGCCTGCGACGACAGAATGTCCATCGACTGTGCTCGCGTGATGCGTGGCACCTTTTCCAGCGCGAGGACGGACACCTGGCGCGCGCCTAACGCGTCGAGTATGTCGTCGCTGCCGCTCGGCATCAACGAGATCAGAATACATCCGGTGCGAAGACGTGCCGCTTCGGCCGCATCGGGTCGCTGGACTTTGACGACGACGTCGCTGTCACCCGTCGCGGTCAGCGCGTCGGTGAGTTCAGCTCCGGCCGATGCGTAGGCCTCGTCTGGAAAGAACGCAGCGGCACCCGCGCCGCGTTCAACACAGACATCGACCCCTGCTTTTCGCAATCGTGCGACACTGTCTGGTACGAGACCCACGCGTCGTTCGCCGGGGGCCGTCTCGCGAGGAACACCAATCCGCATTCCAAATGCCTCGTGGTAAGGTCGCGGGATACTGCCTAGCGACACGGGATATCACAAGGCGTGCACGACCGATTGGACGGCTTCAGATCACGTCGCTGGGTGGGCGGCCAGCCAGTCCACGCAGGCCAATCCGAACGCTGGCAGATCCGAAGGGACGCGGCTGCTGATGATGTTTCCGTCGGTAATCACGGGTTCATCGACCCAGATCGCGCCCGCGTTGACGAGGTCGTCGCGAATCCCGACGGTCGATGTCAGCGTGCGTCCGCGCACGATCCCGGCCGAGATGAGAATCCATGGGCCATGACAGATGGTAGCGATGAGGCCCCCCGCCTTGTGCACCCCGCGCACCAGGTCCAGCGCTATGGGATCTCGCCGAATTTTGTCCGGCGCCCAACCGCCGGGAGCCAGTATCCCCGCGAGGTCCTCCGCCCGATAGTCTGCGAAGTTGCCGTCCACTCTGCACGGATATCCGTGCTTTCCGCGATATGACGCTTCGCCCAGGCCGGCCACGGGAGTCTCATAACCAGCCTCCTCAAACCGCAGCTTGGGATACCACACCTCGAGATCCTCGTACTCGGGACCAACAAGGATGAGAATCGTTTTCTGTTTCTTCACTGCATGCGCCTTGGAAGGTATGCGCGAAGTATATCGCTACGGCTTGAACGTGACACTCACGTAGGGGCGGATTTTCTCGGCGAACGGTTGATCGAACGAGTAGCCGAGACCAAACCGTATGTGGGTCGCCGGTAGTTTCACAAAGCCGATGGCGGGGAAGTCGAAGTCGTTTTCGATGCCGGCGATCTTCTGATAGGTGCCGATGCTGTCACCAGCCGCGAGCCACATGGCGTACGGTGTCAGCCCACGCATGCGCAACGAGGCGCGAAGCGACTCATACTTGCTGCCGGTGGCGAAGCCTACCGGCACAGACGGTACCTCGATGCGCTGACTCATTATGCTGCGATCGAGGAATGGCAACGCGCCCCCGCCGACAGTAAACTGCTCGTAGTCCAGCCCAAAATCACCGCGCTCCGCCTCGGTCACGTTGCCTCGCACTCCTTCAACTCTCAGGTACGTTTTGCTGGTGCCAACCGTCAGGGCCGCGGTCACGATCTGACGCGTCCACGAGTCACCAGCGGTGTTGCCTTTTGCGTAGTGAACGGACCCGTGCGGCGTGATGGTTACGGTGCGCAGTGGCCAGGTCAGGCGCAGGTCCAACTCGGCGAACCCGAGGGCGCGCGACCGGTCGTCAAGCTGCGGTGCGTTGAGTTTGCCTACGCTCCCTGCGGTGCGCAGTTTAGCGCCCCAGTCCGCCTTTTGTCTGGCGAAACGGGCGCCGACGCCAAGTCCCGTATAACGCGCATCGAGGTCGACGGAAGCGAAGGGCGCATTAATCTGCTCTGCAGGATTCTGCTCTGTATACCAGACGGATCCATCGAGCTGAATGGGCCGTGTGCGCAACGAACTGGACGCTGAGCCGCCGCGCCACGCTGCTTTGGAACCCTGTCCGCCCTGGATCACCGTGCTCCAGCGTGCGATCGGGTCGATGGTCGTCAACGACAGGAGCCACATTTGTCCGTCGGGTCCGTACGTTCCTCCCGGCAGCAGACGCCAGCCCGGTGAGCCCAACGTATACGCGTGCGGAGCATTCACTGGCACATCAGCGAACGTGCGACCCACGTCAGGAGTCTTTGGAGCGGCCGGCGTCAGCCTCGGGTCCAGCGTCACAATACGTTGCACCGGCGCTCCGGCGGGAATGCGGCGCAGATCGAAACCGCGCGCATGCATGTCGAGAAACCAGATGCGGCCGTCGGGCCCCACTTCGGGCGCCATCGCGGCGCCGGTCACCCGACTCACGATCGTACCGGTCTGCGAACGGGGGTCGTACAGTTCAATGTTCGCGACGCCGCCCTGCTCACTGATACCTACGAGTGTGCCGTCCGTCCCCCAGGACACATCATAGCGATTGTCACTGCCGCCTCCGATGACTTGCACGGCGTTGGACGACAGGTCGACGATCGCCGCGTGCCAGCGGCCGTTACGCTGCAAAGTGGCTGCGACGTGTTGGCCGTCCGTGGACACTCGTGGCCGGTACCAGACGTCCTTCGGAGATCCGGCCGCGATGGTTGTCAGCCGACCACGCTCCAAGTCCACTCGTACGAGATCGCAGATGCCGCTCGCACAACGGACAGCCGCAGCCCATTTGCCATCGGGCGACGGATCAGCGGTGCGGATACCGGCCCCGCTGGTGACTCGCTTGATGCGTCCGGACTTTCGGTTCCAGATGAACAGATCCGGTCGCGACGCCCCGTCGCCCAACGGCTCGTCGCGGCTGACGAGAATGCGCTCGCCGTCGGCAAACCATCGGGGATTCTCGTGGCCGCGTTCGCCGCGTGCATGCAGGGTTGCGATTGCCTTTTTCGATGGTGGAAAGGAATCGACGGGTGCCACGTCGAGCGGATCGCGCTCAAGCATACGTCGGCGCGCCCACACGGTGCTGCTGTCGACAGGTTCCGCCGCGGTGGACACCACCACCAGCCGTGATCGTCCCCTGGCCTGCCGCGTCACGTACGCCAGAAAGTTGCCGTCCTTGGAAATGGCGGGGTGGCCGGTGGCGCGTGTCAGCCGCTGTATCAACGTTCCATTCACGATACCCGCAGCGCGGAGGTCGCTGCGCGCGGTGAGCGCCTTCTCAACGGTTTCGGTGTAAAAGGCACCATACAACTCTTCGGGCGCGGCCCCGTACACACCACGAAATGCTTCGTCGAAGGAGCGTCGTTCAATGGCCGTCAGACGACGCCACAGATGTTTAACGCTTTCTTCACCGCGTCGCAGGGCCAGCCAATCGAGGAAGGCTGATCCAACGAGGTATCGCATTGATCCGCCATAAAACGGTTCCGTCGCTCCCAGCTCGTGGTACCGTGGAAGCTGGCCCTCGAGGGCCCATTGGCGAATGATCGCCGGACGCCCCACGGAGTTGGGCCGACCGTTGCCGGTGAGACGACCCTCAACAAAGGTCGCATATCCTTCGATCACCCACGACGGCACCTTGCGCGCCACCGGGCCGATGCGCGCCGGCATAAACCGCCACAATGCACGCTCTGTGCTGCTGCGCGTCGCAAACGTCAGGTGAACGATGTGTGCGTATTCATGGATCGTCAGCACCTCGCCCCACCCACGGTGCGATCCAAACGAAGGACCGGGAATAGGTGGCGTCGGCCATAGGAATACGGTCGGCCCATCGAGCAGCGGAATAGCAAAACCATTGGCCACGTTCGACGGATCCTCGACCACGACCTGTGTGCGCTTCGTCGGAGTAGTGCCCACCATTTCGTGGACGGCCGCAGCATAACTCTCAAGCTTTGGCGCAATGGCCATGACCCAGGCGCGTGTAGCTGCAGGGTAGTGCACCTTGAACGACGTCGTTTCGAGCGTCTCCCAGCTTTGGTTCGGTCGTGCCAGATACTGTGCGGTGACCAGCGAAGGAGCGAGCAGGAACAACAACAACAAAGCATTCAGCGCATGTGCGCGTGCGAATCGAGGCATGGTGGGCTGTTGGGGGTGCACACAGGACGGCGCAGTCGTGAAAGACGTGTCGGAACCTATCCATCGCCTCCGATACAGATGCGGCCGCAGGTCACACCTGACTTGTGCGCCAGACACAAAAAGAAACGACGACACCTGATGGTGTCGTCGTGGCCTGCGAAATCCCGCCGCGCCGCGGGCTGTCAGCGGCAAAGTGTGTGAACGCTACTTCGCTTTCCGACTTGCAACTGCATCCTGCAGCCACGTCAACGGCACCAGAAACAGAGGTGTCAGAAAATGGCCAAGCAGGAGATTGACCCACGTGAGCGCGAGAAAGAAGGCGCCTAAGCCAAGCCCTGCCCAAAGTGTGCCAAGTGGTCCCTGAGTTTCCATCTGAATTGGTGTTGGGGTCGACGAGAAACATATGAACGGGACAATCATGCAGGAAGGCCCGCGTTGCCTCTCATAAGCAGCACGGAACGCAGCAGTGGGTTCGCGCCTCTCGTAAATTGCGGCATGAACGCTCCTCCTCCCAACGTAGGCTTGATCGAAAGTGTGCGGATGCAACTCCGCGGTGTGGACCGCGTGGTGCTCGCGGTCTCCGGAGGGCTGGATTCGATGGCGCTGCTCGATCTGGTGGCTCGCACACGCGGTGATTGTTCGATCACGGTCGCCACATTCGACCACGGCACGGGTGAACACGCGGAGCGAGCTGTTGAACTGGTGGCGTCGGTCGCGGGTGAAAGCGGGTTGAGCGTGGCCATCGGGCGGGCTGAGACCAGCGGAACTACGGAGGCTGCCTGGCGTGCTGCCCGCTGGGAATTTCTTCGGCGTGTGTCACGAGCGGGCGGGGGAGATGTGATGACCGCGCATACGCAGGATGATCAATTGGAGACGGTCGTCATGCGTGTGCTGCGTGGCAGCGGCGCACGTGGCATCGCCGGCCTTTACGCCGCGTCACCGGGCATCCGACGTCCCCTCGTCACCCATACCCGCGCTGAGATCGAGGAATACGCGCGATCGCGCGGCCTGCGATGGCTCGACGATCCCTCGAATCTTTCGCGGCGGCATCTTCGCAACCGCGTCCGACTCGATCTCCTGCCAGCGTTTCACGCCGTCGACCCGCAGTTCCCGCGGGATTTTCTCGCGCTTGCGTCTCGAGCAGGAGAAGTGCGACGCGCGATCGATTCCTGCGTAGCTGAATGGACTCGTGTGCGTCCCATTGGTAGCGTCGCAGGTGGTGGGGGAGGGCGAGCGATCGAAGTCGGTGATGACGTACTGAGCCTCGAAGCCTCCGACGCCAGAGCGTACGCCTGGGGTGCCATGCTCGGTGCGCACGGTGTTGTTGCGGACCGCCGAGGGCTGGCAAGACTGGGTGCCGTCTCCCACGCGCCGAGAACCGGATGGTATATAGAGCTTTCGGCGGGTTGGATCGTCGCACGCGTTCATCAGGGATTTCTGGTCCTGCCCGCGTCGCCGTCGGTGCCGCAGACGCTGGATCTCGATGTTTCCACAGCCTTTGGAAGATTTCGATTCGAGCGCCGGCCCGGTCGGGTTCTGACCGACGCGTCGGTTGAGGATTCGCCGTGGACGTTCCGATTCCCGGCTGGTGCTCGACTGCAGGTGAGGTCGTGGGACGCCGGAGATCGAGTGTCGGCGGGAGCAGGTGGTAGCCGTCGCCGCGTGAAACGTTTCTTCCCCGAAGTGGGAATTCCTCGGATCGAACGCACGGGGTGGCCCGTCGTCGTGTACAATGGCGAGATTGTGTGGGTGCCAGGAATCTGTCGTAGCGTGGCGCCAACCGGACGGCCCGGCAAGCCGGAGCACCTCTACACGTGTACGCGTGCCGAAAGTTGATCCACGCCTGGCGGGACGCAGGGTAAAACGCATCGCTTTCACGACGGACGAAATTTCTCGGCGGGTTCAGGAACTCGGCGAAGAGATCACGTCCTCGTATCCCGACGGGGAGCTTCTCGTCCTTGGGTTGTTGAAGGGGAGTTTCATCTTTGTGAGCGACCTCGTGCGTCACATCACGCGGCAACTCCACGTCGACTTTCTTGTGGTGTCGTCGTACGGCGTTGGGACCGTCTCGAGCGGTACCGTTCGGATGGTCTATGACCCCGAAACGGAACTCGCGGGGCGTCACATTCTTTTAGTCGAAGATATTGTGGATTCCGGACGAACCCTTGGGCAGGTTGTCGACGTACTAAGTTCAAGAAGAGCGCGGTCGATCGAAATTTGCGCTTTGCTCGACAAGCACGTGTCGACACATCTGCAGCAACCGCCGAAGTTCGTGGGATTTGACGCACCCGATGAGTTCCTAGTGGGGTATGGACTTGATCACGCCGAAGATTTTCGGCACCTGCCTTACATCGCCAGTCTTGAATAGTCGCAACCTGAGGGGATAATGGCCGCAACGCCTCCAAAAAAGCCGTATAGCTGGGGTCGGGTTTCGAAGGGACTTTCCTTCTGGATCCTGATCTTCCTGATTCCATTGGCGATCATTCAGCTGTCAGAATCGAAAGCCGACGCGAGCGTCCAGATCGAGTACTGGCAGTATCGCGAGGAATTGCAGAAGGAAAACATCACAAAAATCACCGTCCAGGGCGGGTCGACTGCGAGCGGAGAGTTCAAGCAGAGGATTCAGGTTGAAGGCCGCGAGTACAAGCGGTTTGCCACCATGTTTCCGATGAAGGACTCGCAGTCGGAACTGGATTCGCTCGTTGCGCGCGGCGTGCTGGTTAATGCACAGGCACCGCGGGCGTCTCTCACGGGATTCCTGCTGACGCTGCTTCCGTACGTCATCTTCATCGGCCTGTGGATCTTCCTCTTCCGCCAGATTCAGTCGGGTGGTGCGAAGGCGTTCTCGTTCGGCAAGTCCAAAGCGAAGTTGCTGACGGGTGATACACCCAAGGTGACATTCGCTGATGTTGCGGGTTGCGACGAGGCCAAGACCGAGCTGGAGGAAATCATCGAGTTCCTCAAGGATCCTCAGAAGTTCACCAAGCTGGGCGGTCGTTTGCCGAAGGGGGCGCTCCTCGTTGGACCTCCCGGGACCGGAAAGACACTGCTGGCCAGGGCTGTCGCCGGCGAAGCCGGGCGACCGTTCTTTTCAATGTCCGGTTCAGACTTCGTCGAAATGTTCGTCGGCGTCGGTGCGTCGCGTGTGCGCGATCTGTTCGAGCAGGGCAAGGCGCAGGCTCCCTGCATCATCTTTATCGACGAGATCGATGCCGTCGGGCGCCATCGCGGAGCCGGACTCGGCGGTGGACACGATGAGCGCGAGCAGACGTTGAATCAGTTGCTGGTGGAGATGGATGGCTTCGAATCAAATGAAGGCGTCATTCTCATCGCGGCGACCAATCGCCCCGACGTGCTCGACCCGGCGCTCCTGCGTCCGGGACGCTTTGATCGGCAAATTGTCGTGGACGCTCCTGACCTTCGCGGTCGCGAGGGCATCCTGCGTGTGCATATGCGCAACAAGCCCATCGCGGCGGACGTGGAAATCACGAACATCGCACGCGGCACACCCGGGATGGCCGGCGCGGAGTTGGCCAATCTGGTTAATGAAGCTGCGCTGTTGGCTGCACGCCGCGGTCACGACAAGATCCACATGGCCGACTTTGAGGAAGCCAAGGATAAAGTCATGCTAGGCGCCGAGCGCAAATCGCTGGTGATGAGGGAAGAAGAGCGCCGCCTCACGGCGTATCACGAAGCGGGACATGCGGTGTGCGCTGTGATGGTGAAAGGGAACGACCCACTGCACAAAGTCACGATCGTGCCGCGTGGTCGGGCGTTAGGCCTCGCGTTCACGCTCCCCGAGGATGATCGCGTATCGGTGACCCGCGAGCAGATTGAGGCGCGGCTCGTGATGGCATACGGTGGCCGCGTGGCCGAAGAGATCATCTTCGGACGTGATCACGTCACTACCGGTGCGGCGAGTGACATTCAGCAGGCTACTGGAATCGCGCGTCGTTATGTCACGCAGTGGGGTCTGTCTGATCGCATTGGTCCGGTGCTCGTCGGAGAGAATGAGCAGGAGGTTTTTCTGGGGCGAGACTTCGGCAGCCGGCGTGAGGTGTCTGATGACACGGCACGTCTGGTCGACACCGAGGTCAAGCGTGTCATTGATGATGCGTACGAACGCGCTCGCTCCACGTTGAACGAGCACATCGACTTGTTGCATCGAGTCGCGGCCGCATTGCTCGAGCGTGAGACACTCAACCGAAAGGACTTCGACATACTGGCCAGCGGCGAAGACCTTCCGCCTCGTGCGCCGCCGGTACCCATCGCGCCACCGGCAGCCGTTGCGCTCCCGGCCGCCACGACGGCCAAGCCGTCCGCACCACCGCTGATGGGACCGGAGCCGTCGCCCGCTTGATTATTCAATGACTCCAGGTCTTACGAGCCCTCACCCCGTCGCGGGTGAGGGCTCTCCCTTTTCGGGCCTTCTCAACACACACATCCCGGCCACGCGAGCGACTTCCATGTGGGGCGTCGCCGGTGGAATCACGCTGTTCCTGCTTTATGCAAGCACGCTGGCGCCGGGCGCCACGCTGTGGGACAGCGGCGAGTTGCTCGCGGCCGTGCATTCCCTGGGGGTGCCGCATCCACCGGGCACTCCGTTGTTCATCGTGCTGGTGAACGTGTGGACGAAAGCCGTGGGATTTCTTCCCTTCGCCACGGCGTCGAACCTCGGATCTGCGGTGGCGGCGGCGGTAAGCTGTGCACTGCTTGGTGTCCTTGGCGCGCGTTGGATAGGGCGCCCGTTTGTTGCGCTGCCGCTGGCCATCGCGGCCGGCGCCATGTCGAGCGTGTGGAGCAGTGCGACAGAGACAGAGGTATACAGTTATACGCTGTTGTTCAATGTGCTCCTGCTTGTGGTTGGTGACCAGGTCGGCCGAGGAGAGCCGGGGTCGCGCTCGCGTTTGCTCGCGTTCCTCTTCGGTCTCGGGGTGAGTTTGCACCTGAGCGCTCTGGTGGCCGGGCCCGCCGCCATTGTACTGGCAGGCCGAGGTGCATTTACCCACGGTGAAGCCGCTGCCTTAAAGCGCCGTCACGTAGTCGCACTCGGGGGCGCGTGGATCATGGCGCTGGGAGTTGGTCTCACGTCGCCCGTGCTGCTGGTGGCGGGTTTGGTTGTGATGCTCGCGCCCGGGTTCAGCCCCGGTCAACAGGGACGGAAAGTATTCAATCCGGAGCTCCTCAGGTTTCCGCTGCTGGTGCTGCTGGGATGCAGTGCGTTGCTCATCATGATGGGGCTCGCGCAGCATGATCCGGCTATTAATCAGGGGAATCCCGATACGTGGGCCCGACTTGCCGCGGTGGTCTCGCGCGAACAATACGACGTGGCCGGCCTGTGGCCGCGTCGTGCTCCGTTCTGGCTGCAGATCGGGAACGTGATTCAATACTTTGATTGGCAGGTCGGTGCCGGGCAGGCGACCAATCCCGGCGCGATCTGGTGGAGGACACCGTTTACACTTGCTGTCGCCGCTTTGGCCGTCTCCGGAGCCGGCTGGCATCGTCGCACCGACCGGGTGTCGTGGGTAGCCACGGTGGTGGCGGTCGCATCTGCGTCGTTAGGTGCGATCGTCATCCTCAACCTTCGTGCCGGGCCTTCGTTCGGCTACGGACTGCTCCCGCAGGATGTGCTGCACGAGGCGCGGGAGCGCGACTACTTCTTTCTGCTCCACTTTGTACTCGCCGCCGCATGGGCGACCATGGGAGCCGTTCGTTTCGCTGAGCGATTGTCCCTGCGTCGGGTTGGTCTCTGGGTGTGCGCCTTTGCGCTGACGCCCGTGGTCATGGGCGCGTCGAGGCTCAACCGTCGCGCAGAGCCGCAAGCCTCACTAGCCCGGTTGGTTGGTGAAACCCTGCTGATGAACGCGCCGGCGGGCTCGCTGCTTTTTCTTGCCGGAGACAACGATACGTATCCGGTCTGGTTTGTTCAGCAGGTGAAGGGGATGCGTCCTGATGTGGTACCCGTCACCATCACTTTGCTCGGCGCATCATGGTATCGCGCGGAACTGGCACGCCGCCACGGCGTGCTCGCGACCACCGCCGACGGCGCATGGCGCGGAACCGGAGAGGCAATGAGGGCGCTCGTCCGGTCGGGACGGCCGGTCGTGATGTCGTTTGCGGTCGCACCACGCGATCGGGACGCCGTGGGTGCGGGCTGGTCTTTTGACGGAGCCCTGTTCCACTTCGACGCGGTGGGGACGGTGCGTCTGGCATTGCGCGATACCATGGCCGTGGCGCTCGCGGCGCTCCTGGACCCGCAGCTGGGCGATCGGTCTCCCGCCGATCCGACGGAGGCGTATGTGTGGCGGCTCCTGCACTGCCCGAGCGCAGTGAAGGCGCGGGCAGGCGGGACCGATTCGACCTACGGCGGTTTACTTGAATCGACCTGTAACTATCGATAATTTCGCATGTTATGTCGTTTCCAGATGTGGTGGACCGTCTCGCCGACGTACGCTCGAAAATCGAACTGGCGCGGCAACGCGGAGGTCACAACCAGCGCGTCGAAATCGTTGCGGTAACCAAGACGCATGGAGTGGAAGCTGTGCGTGCCGCCTGGGACGCCGGGATCACCAACGTGGGCGAGAATAAAGTGCAGGAAGCGCTGCAGAAGATGGATGTCTCCGACGTACCCTGCCGATGGCACCTGATCGGCCACCTTCAGCGCAACAAAGCGCGACAGGCGCTTCGGTTTGCGATGGTACACTCAATAGACTCCTTACGACTTGCGCAGGCGTTGGACCGGGAGTCGAACAAATCTCAACAGTCGCTGGACGTTTTGATCCAGGTGAATACGACCGGCGAGGCGTCGAAGGGGGGATTTTCGCATCTGGAGCTGGAGAAGTCGGTGGCCGACCTCGTCGCGTGCGAAAGGCTGCTCGTACGTGGAGTGATGACGATGGCACCGCTTGACGCGTCCGAAGGAGTGTTGCGGTCCGCGTTCGGAGCGGCACGGGATGCTCGGGACATGCTGTGCGCTGCGGGATTCGAGGCGCCAGAGCTCTCGATGGGCATGTCCGGCGACTACGAGATCGCGGTGGAAGAAGGTGCAACACTGGTACGACTCGGAACAATTCTCTTTGGATTACGGTCCCCCCATGACTGACGACGCATTTCATCTCACTCCACTCGACATTCGCCGCTACGATTTCGGCAGCGCACTGCGTGGATACGATCGCGCGCGTGTCGACACATTTCGCGATCAGGTGTCGCACGAGGTTGAGCGACTGACCAAACACGTGCAATCGCTGGAGTCAAAGGCGCAGGGGTTTCACGAACAGCTGCGGGCGTTTCGCGATCGAGACAAGGCGTTGAATGATGCCCTCGTTTCTGCGCAGCAACTGCGGTCGGAGGTCAAGGAGCAGGCCGAGCGCGAGGCACAGCTGATTATTCGCGAAGCGAAGGCTGCCGCAGAGCGTCTCCTCGATCAAATCCAATCAGATGTTCGCACGGCAAAGGCCGAACTTGATGGGCTCCACCGGCAGCGACGAGCATATTTGGCGCAGTTGCGTGTGATGGTCGATCGCCATCTGGCGGAGATCGAGGCGGCTGAATCCATGCCGCAGTCTGCCGCGGAACGACGACCCTCAGCCGAAGAAGAGCCACATTCAACCACGGCAACTCCCGAGTGGTTGGAATCTCTGGTCAAAGACAAGTAGCACGACGTATCATGAGTCCCTGATGTCAGAGCTCTCGTATGAGGTGGCGCAGCGCGCGGTGGCGGTGATCCGGGAGCGGCATCCGGTACGTCCAGAAGTGGCGATTATCCTCGGCACCGGGCTCGGTGGCTTAGCAAAGCAGATCGAGAACCCGACGCAGATCCCCTATGCGGAGATCCCGGGGTTTCCCGCTGCGACCGTGGAGTCCCATGCCGGAAGGCTGTTGTGCGGCACCGTGCGCGGGCGACCTGTGGTTGCGATGCAGGGACGCTTTCATCGCTACGAGGGGTATTCCCTGCAGCAGGTGACCTTTCCGGTACGTGTGCTCCAGGCGCTGGGTGCCCAAACGCTGATGGTGTCCAACGCCTGCGGTGGCATGCATCCACTGTGGAGCGCCGGCGACTTGATGCTGATCGCAGATCACATTAATCTGCT
>JBGTBX010000100.1:0-3633 GCA_041749115.1 Gemmatimonadaceae bacterium | reverse complement strand
CGCGGCGCGTACGTCAGGTGCAGACAGCGACGATATCGGTTGACCGGTCGCGAGACCGCCGGGCCGCAGTCAGGGAAGTTATCGCGCGCGACCTCGGATTGTCTCGCCCTCTCCTGTTTGCTGATGTGACCACTCGCCCAGTCCCCGAGCCGTGTGTCGCGCCGATATATCTCGACGTAAGCGGCAGCATGCATGGTTTGGCGGAGAGGTTGCACGCGGCGCTCGTTCCACTGCGCCGACGATTGAGACCCGAGATTTTTGCGTTCTCAACGACGGTCGAGAGGATCACGCCCGCGGAGTTCGAGAGGAGAGTGGTTCGAACGACTGGCGGAACTTCGATTCAACCCGTGATCGCGCATGTTCTTCAGCAAACGCCGCCGGGCATCAAGTGTGACGCCCTGATTCTGACCGACGGGTATTTCGAGGAGCTGAGCACAGATACCGCCCGCACTCTCACAGGCAGAGGAATCAGAATTCACCTCGGCGTTATTGGGAACGGGCCGATGCACGACATGGAAAGCTGGGTCACATCATCCACGCGTCTTCCAGACAATTCACGGGGCAAACGCTGATGACAAATACTATAGATAGTGCCGCGCGGGTGCCCGGACGTACGCTTGTGGCCGAGGCGGTGCTGCCGGGTCATCCTGACAAGCTGGCGGATCAGATCGCGGATGCGATCGTCGACATCGCGCTCGAGCGGGACGAGCGCGCGATCGTTCAGGTTGAAGTCGCGGTCGATCGGGAGAATTGCTTTGTTGACGGGCGGTGTTCCACTGCCGGGGGACCACTTGAGCGCGAACTCGTGGAGGGAACGATTCGCGCGGTGTACGGCCGGGCGGGATTCGGCGAGGCGTTTCCCGGAGTGGGAAACGGGACAGATTATCAATGCCCGAGGGGGGCGGATGTGAAGCTGCATCTGACCGCGTTAATCGATGAAGCCGACCCTGACGAAAGGTCCGAGCGGGAGTACACCGATGATCAGGCGATTCACATCGGGTATGCGATAGCGAAGCCCGCGTGCAGGTATCTGCCGCTCGAGCAGCATCTCGTGCTTGCGTTGCGGGACAGGCTGCTCGAGTTGTGCGTGCTGCGGAGGGAGCTGGGTGCGGGACCGGACGGGAAGATTCTGCTAACGCTCCTGCCTGATGGAGCTGTCGGACCCCACGCAAGACATCGGGGGGCCGATGTGATCGTGAGCGTGCAGCATCTCGCCGACGCATCGGTGGTGGCAATCGAGCGCGCGGTGCGGGATGCATTCGTGGCGGAGTTGGTCGCGCAAGCGGCGGCGATGCCGAATCTGCTCATGGTGCCTGATGACGTTCCTGTCAGGGTCAACCTGAGCGGCGTTTTCACGGCTGGCGGGCCGATGAATGACAACGGGCAGACGGGACGGAAACTTGTCTTTGACGCGTATGGGCCGCGGGTGCCGATTGGAGGAGGGGCGTTCTCGGGTAAGGATCCGTGGAGACTCGACCGGGTGGGGGCGTTTCGGGCGAGGCAGATCGCCCTGGCGATCGTGGATACAGGGTTTGTGAGTGAGGCGCAGGTGACGTTCGCGTGGGCGCCGAGGGATCGGCGGCCGAGTCATGTGGAGATTCTTGTCGATGGGTGTGTGTTGGAGTCGGCAGCGGTGTCGCGGTGGTTACGGAAGTTCGATCCGTCTATTGCGGCGACCTGGGAGGAGTTGGGGCTCGCGAAGGTGAACTATGAGAACTGTGCGAGGGCCGGGCATTTTGGGAGGTGTTTGCCGTGGGAAGAACTCCGATGATTGGGCAGAGCGAATGAATTTCGGTTCATGTCACCGCTACCAACGGTCTGTTGCTTCGGTAAGGCTACGGGCCTTACGAGGTTTAGGCGACGCGAAGCGGCTTGATGCGAGCGACGTCGGCCTTGATTGCACGGTTTGCCTCCCAGAGATCGACGGCTCGTTGCGCGTTCATCCAGAACTCGGGTGAGTTGCCGAACAGGCGCGAAAGGCGAAGCGCCATTTCGGGGCTGACTGCCCGGCGGCCACGAAGAAGTTCGTTGACCGATTGCCGGGAAACGCCTGCGACTTTTGCCAGCTCCGCAACGCTTAGCCCATAGTCCGGGAGAAAGTCCTCGCGCAGCATTTCCCCCGGATGCGTAGGGCGGCGGGTGATCACCCGGGTGTTTGGGATAGACAACTGGTTTCTCCTGACTAGTGGTAGTCGCAGACTTCGACATCATACGCATCACCGTCGACGAATCGAAAACAAACCCGCCATTGATCATTGATCGAAATGGCATGTTGTCCGTTTCGATCGTCCTTCAGTGCGTGCAACCGATTCCCCGGGGGTACCCTCAGATCATCGAGCTTCGTGGCTAGATCAACGTACTCAAGTTTCCGGACAGCCCGATCCGTAATGTCGGACGGAAATCTCCTTGCTGAGCCATTCAGGAACAGATCGCGTGTGCGTCTATCGGCGAACGTCTTGATCACGAGATAGTGTAGCGCGTCACGTGACACGCGTCAAGACTGTGTGTGACTTCGGGCGTCTGGGCCGGCCGACGCGAGCAGGACGTGGGCACGCTCGCGAGGGTCCGGCTCAGGCCGCAACTTCTACATATGTGGTTGTTGACCGGGGCGGAGGCACCGGTTCGCCGGTTTCGCGCATGCCTTCAAGGTGAAAATCCACATTTTCCTTGACCGATGACTCTACCGCATCGCGAGTTGGCCCGGTCACGATGCAGCCGGGCAGATCGGGCAGAGAAGCGGAAAATCCGGTCGGTGTTTCTTCGATGATTACGAGGTAACGACTCACGGATCGGTCCTCCTGCGAACGGTCAAGGCGGATTGCTTCAGGATGCTTTTCAGTGTACGCGGGGCGATGTCGTCGTTGCCGTTCCCGGGGGTCGTCGTCAAACTTGGCTTGGTAAGGTAAGGTGTTTGTGCCCCTACCAGGCGAAGGTAGTTAGAGCGACTGACAATTTGGGAACCTTTGTGGTTGAATCACCTAAAATGGAGGGGGCGACTGTCCCTATCCGACAGGAAAGCTCTGCAGCCTGGCAGAAGAATACGGAGTTGGCACGCCGATTCTTGCTACCCAAGAATCGAAGGATCAGCAGAGTCACTTTGGTTTACACGTCTGGCAGCGGTGGTACTGGATATCGTGTCGGGTTGCGTACCGCTCCAATTCCTCGCGGCGCTCGCAGCAAATCTTTTCGTGTCGCGCGAGGTCGCTGCCTTTCGGCATAGAAATATGTTTGCAGCGCGCGCGGTGGAGCACCCATCCATATCTGTCGCTCCGGTTTAGATAGTGGCCCAGTATGTCATGCGCGCTGCGCCATCGTTCGAATTCGTTACTCGCTGCTGGATCAGCTAGAGAACTAAAGGTCTTGCAGCTCTCGGAGTTTGCAACTGGCGGGCTGCGATCAGCGTTCATGTCTATTTTCTCCGGCTAGATTTGCCACGATCGTTAGAAGGCTTCGCGAAAGAGCACTCTACGTGGAGCAACTTTGCACATTTGCGGCAGTTGGCAACCACAGCCGACTGACGGTCAATCCCCGGCCGCCCCTTGCAGCAAAAACTCCGTCGGGACAATCCTCGGCCCTTTAGAATCGCACACAGCGTAATTCCTCCCTCCATACATCGTCACTCCCGCATGCTGC
>JBGTBX010000099.1:0-10879 GCA_041749115.1 Gemmatimonadaceae bacterium | reverse complement strand
GACCGGAACGCGCTAACCACGGGACCGGAGCGCGCGCCCACCGAGCCTCACGCCGCGACGGTACGGTCAGCCTCCCTCGACGGAGATACCCCTCCCAGCGCGGCCGCCCCGCCGAGAGCGACACGCTGATGTTCAGCTGGCGCCGGCCGACGGGCCCGCGGTGTCGTGGAGGATACGCTGGATCTGCGACAGGTGGCGCCGTTCGTGCAGCGCGAGGAACAACACCCATTGATACAGATTAAGCGGGCCCATGATCGGATGGGGGAACGTCAGTCCGCCTAACGCAATCCCATCCGCCTCGGCCGCCCACGTGCGCAGGCCCGCCCGGGCGTCCGCCAGCTTGATCAATTCCTCCTGCGGATTCACGTCACCGGGAGGCACAATAAACGCCGGTGCCACCATCGGACCGCTCGCTGGTCCAGCTATATAAGATTCCATGGCGTCCGCGACGGACTCCGTGCTGTCCTCGGCACGAGCCGTGCCGGCCTTCACGCCGTCGCGCAGGGTGCGAAACAGCGCACGCAGCGACGAGCTTTCGACCATCTGAAGGTGCGCGACGATCTGGGCAACCGTCCATCCACCCGACGGCGCTGCGGCGCTCCATTGTTCTGCGCGCAGCGCGTCGAGCACAGCAAGGAGTTCCCGTCGTGTCTCCTCAGCTATCGTGATGACTTCGCGCAAACGTGTGTGCATACCGTGATTTGTCGTCGCAGCAGGCACGGTGCAAGGGCCTTCAACGGGAATTACATGCCGGGAGGCAGCGCTTTACGTACCTCCCGCTGCCCGGTGGCAACGCCAACGGCGACGCTGGCACCAAACGCCAGAGCAGTCCCGGCACCAACAAATGGCAGCAACGCAACTGCTACCGAACCAATCGCGATGGCGCCAACACCCGCGATCACGGGTGCCATAGGCGACTGCGCGGCATCAACAAAGCGAAGCCGATCACGCACAAAGGCGCTCGACTGCGTATATCCAACAACTGAGGCTACACCTGCAGCAATGAGTCCGATCATTTTCCATCTCCTCTTGAAAGGACGTTCGCTCATCCGTACGGAGTGCGCGGCGCGTAGTTTCGCGACCGATGTGCGCAGCGCGTAGTTTCGCGGGATGAGTGCTCTCCACGACAATGTCATGCGGGCCGCGCACATTCCAGTGTTCGGCGACGCGGACGTACTTCGCATACGGGACATGGCGCGACCCACACCGGGGGACCGCGAGCTCCTCGTCCGGATCCATGCAACCGCGCTCAACCGTGCAGACATTCTGCAGCGTCGCGGGCGATACGCAGCACCGGCGGGAGAGATTCAGGACATCCCCGGCATCGAGTTCGCCGGTGAAGTGGCGGCCCGGGGTGCCGGCGCGTCGCGCTGGGCGGTCGGCGATCGCGTCTTTTCGATTGTGCCGGGGGGCGCGCACGCGCAATTCGTGGTAATGCACGAGGACGCCGTTGCGCCCATTCCTGAGTCACTGAACTGGACAGAAGCGGCCGCCATTCCCGAAGCGTTCATCACCGCACACGACGCGCTCTACACGCAGGCGCAGCTTAAGACCGGGGAGACGTTGCTGGTGCATGCCGCAGGCAGCGGCGTCGGGCTCGCCGCGATTCAACTTGGTGTCGCCGTGGGAGCTCGTGTCTTCGGCACCACCCGCAGCGCAGACAAACTCGACGCGGCGCGCGGTTATGGACTCTCGGATGGTGTGGTGCTGACAGACGGACCGGCAGCGCTCCCACATGCCGTCGAGGACTGGACCAGCGGCCGCGGCGTGGACGTGGTGCTCGATCTCGTGGGAGGCGCGTACGCGACATCGTCGCTCGATGTGCTTGCCTCAGGTGGTCGGCTGATGTTGATCGGTGCAATCGGTGGTGCCCGCGCCGAACTCAACGTACTTCGTGCGATAACGCATCGCCTGCGCATTCAGGGCTCCGTGCTGCGATCCCGAGCTCTTCCGGAGCGCATTGTCACGGTGGCGGCGTTTGCGCGCGACGTTCTGCCGCTGCTTGCACGCGGTATCGTGCGACCGGTGGTGGATTCGACGTTTGTGCTCGACGACATCGTGGAGGCGCATCGCCGTCTCGAGTCCAATCAGACGTTCGGAAAGGTGGTTATCACGTGTACCTAGAGTTCGCGACTCCGCCGCCGCTGGGCTGTAAAGTCCAAGGGAGTTGCGATCGGCTTTCCTCGCGACCGCCCGCAGGTATTGACGCCCGACAAGTGACCGTTTATGCATTGTGTGTGCATAAACTTGCCAGATCTTCTACGCGACGATCTCCCTCCCTGCGCAAGCAGGGGCGGCGGGGCCACCTCAGCGCCACACACGTGGTTCGCTGCGCGCATGAAGGTGATGTGGACGCCATCCACGCACTCGTTTCTGCCTTCGAGGGGCCTGAATTGTTGCTCCCGCGCACCCGCGACGACATCGCCGATTGCATCACGGATTTTGTCGTCGCTGTCAATCGTAGGAATCGTATCGAAGGGTGCGCCGCGCTGCATGCATATGCGCCAAGCCTGGCCGAGGTTGGTTCGGTCGCGGTGGGCGTGTCCGCGCAGGGGCGCGGGCTGGGCACTTTGATCGTTCGCGGCGTCGAGGCATTGGCGCGCCAGCGCGGGATTGACGAGCTTTTTGCGGTGACGACCGTCCCTGCGTTCTTCCGGACGCTGGGATATGACGTCACGGACATCCGCGCGTACCCGGAGAAGCTCGCTCGTTATGCAGTGCTCGCCACACGAGGGATTCAGCCCACCCCCAAGACGTGCCTGGCTAAACGCGTCGCCGCGTAACCTGCGGCGTCTGCGGTGCCGGGCGTGAGCACGGAGCGCCGAATTCTTCATGTCGACGCCGACGCGTTTTTTGTCGCGGTCGCCCGGATGGAGGACCCCGAGGGCGCCGGAGCAAATCCTCTGCTTATCGTCGGCGGTCGCACGCGGGGCGTGGTGTGTTCAGCGTCGTACGAAACACGGGCATTCGGCGTGCGTTCAGCCATGCCGATCACCACTGCGCGGAGACTTTGCCCGGACGCCTTGTGCGTGCCGGTTCCATTTACCGCGTGTCGAACCAAAAGCCGCGAGATCGCGACTGTGCTGCGCTCGTTCACTCCGGTCGTTCAGGCGGCGAGCATCGACGAGTGGTATCTGGACCTGTCGGGCACTGAAGTGTTGTATGGGGGAGCGGACCTCGAGACCGTCGGAGCCCGCATTCGGCGTGCGGTGCACGAGGCAACGGGACTGTGGGTTTCACTGGGAGGCAGCACCAACCGCCTGATAAGTAAACTGGCGGTTGAACGCGCAAAACCGAAACCCGGCACCACAGCAGACGGCGTCCATGTGGTGCCTGCCGGTCACGAAGCCGCATTCATGCGCACGGTTGCGCTTGCGGAGATTCCCATGATCGGCCCGGTGTTTCGCGCCCGACTCGAAGCGGCCGGGTTGCGCACCGTTCCGGATGTCCTCAACGCCACGCAATCCGATCTTGATAGACTGCTTGGCGCTCGCGCCGCAGGATGGTTGTGGCGCCGCGCGCGCGGCCTCGACGACTCAGACGTTGAGGAGCGAGGTGCCGCAAAAAGTCTGGGTCACGAAGAGACGTTCGAAGCCGACATCGCAGACGACACGACGCTGCGTCGCGAACTCCTGCACCTCGTAACACGCGTGATGGCCGACCTGCGCGCACGGGGGCTTCGCGCCCGCACGGTGACCGTGAAAATCAAGGATCATGATTTTCGCCTGCGCGGTGCGTCGCGCACCCTGCCCGAACCCGTGGCGACGGATCGTGTCGTGCTCGACGCCGCCGGTAGCCTATTAATGAAGTTGCGCCGCAAACGCCGCGTAGCTGCCCGACTGCTCGGTGTCTCGCTCTCCGGACTCGGCGAAGGCCATGTGGATGCGCAGCTCTCGCTCTTTGAGGAGCCCGGCAAGCAGGACGGTGAGGAGACCCCCAGAGACGTGGCGCTCGCCCGAGCCGTTGATCGCGTCCGCGAAAAATTCGGTCGCAACGCGGTGCTGCCGGCTGGCCTTACCGGCAGAAAGGAACGCTGATCGAACTTGCCGACCGGGATTTCCGAGACAACGTTCTCTGCGAACCGGTCCGTCCCGAGCGGCGCGTTTATCTGGCGGGCAGGCCGGCGGACAGGGCGAGGTCGATGCGCTCTTTCTGGCGTTCGTTGTAGGTGAAAGCGATGGCCGCGAGGTTCCGCGATGTGATAAGCAATGCCGGCACGGGATAGTTCACCCTTTCTCCCTTGGGGCTTACCGCCGCGCTGTCCATTTTTTCCGTGTCTGCCTGACGAGCTGCTGCTGAGGCATAGATGAACACTTCGACGCGATCGGAGCCGGCCCCGACGCGGAACGCCGTGCCCGGCACCGAGAAAAATGCGTACGACGGCGATTCCTCGAGTTTCTCGATCACGAACCCGGCCCGCGTGAGGCGATCCTCGACCGAGCACAATTGCCAATCCCCGGTTTTTCTGCACTCACCCGCGGCGACAGGATCCTCCGCCACGTCCTGAGCAGGCGCCTGCGTGGCGCTGCCATCGCGTGGAGCGGGGTTCTTGTCTGCCGGTGCGCAGGCCGCAAGGGCGACGCACATGATAATGAAGGGCCTGCGTACCATTGTTGTCCCCGGTCGATCCCTTAACCGCCGTGACGAGTCGGCAGAAACAGGATTTTGGTCAGATTGTTCGTGTTCTGTACCCACGCGTGACAGGTGAATGCACCCGGGCGGGAGCCCCTGCAACGCGTGAAGATAGCGTGCGTCTGTCGCATACACGACCACCTGTCCATCGATACGTCGCACTGTCCGGATCCCGTCTCACGTGGTATCCGCCGTCAGCGCACCTTGCAGCGTCGGTACCGCGTGCACTTGCCGACCGTTCTGCACGATGGGACCGTACCTGACAGTATCACTTCCCCTCACCGCGCGACAGCAGTTGATTGGTTGGTTCCCTGACGCTTCTCTCCAGCCAAACGACGTTATGCGCGCAGATGAAATCGACTACAAACTGATCGGCGATGACCTGCAGGGCGTCATCATTACACTCGACCCCGGTGAAGCGGTCGTCGCCGAAGCCGGTGCGATGATGTACATGCAACAGGGCATCTCCATGGCGACCACACTCGATGCGACGGGCACGGGTACGTCGAAGGTGTGGGACAAATTGAAGTCGGCTGGCAAACGTGTCCTCTCCGGCGATTCGTTTTTCGTGACCTTCTTTGCCAACGAAGCGCGCGTGCGCCAGGACGTCGCGTTCGCCTCTCCGTATCCCGGCAAAATCAAACCGATTGACCTGGACGACTGGGGCGGCGAGTTGATTTGCCAGAAAGATTCATTCCTGTGCGGAGCTCGCGGAGTGGAGGTCACTCTCGCCTTTTCGAAGCGCTTTGGCGTTGGTTTTTTTGGCGGCGAAGGATTCATTCTGCAGCGACTTGTGGGCGACGGTGTGGTGTTTGTCCACGCGAGTGGCACGTTGCACGAAATGTCGCTGGCTGCAGGTGAACAACTGCGCGTTGATACCGGATGCCTCGTTGGCATGGAACGGACTGTGGACTACGACATTCAGATGGTGAAGGGCGTGAAAACGGCCCTATTTGGTGGCGAGGGGCTCTTTTTTGTTCAGCTGACGGGGCCGGGCCGCGTCATTCTGCAGACCCTCCCCTTCTCGCGCCTGGCCGACCGTATTATCGCAGCGTCGCCGCGCGCCGGTGGAACGCGCAAAGGTGAAGGCAGTGTTCTTGGTGCACTTGGTGGAATCCTCGACGGAGACAATCGATGAAGCTGGCCCGATGGATGACGGCGCTCTGCGTGCTGACAGCCGCAGATCTGCAGGCGCAGACCAACTTTGATACGGTGCAGGTGCGACCGCAAAAGCTGACCGATCAGCTGTATGTACTGTTTGGTGCGGGAGGGAACATTGCCGTCTCGATCGGAGACGACGGTGCCTTCATCGTCGACGATCAGTTTGCTCCCCTGTCTGCAAAGATCAAAGCCGAAGTCGCCAAGCTGACCAACAAGCCGATCCGCTACGTCGCGAACACACACTGGCACGGAGACCACACCGGCGGCAATGTGAACTTCGGGCGTGATGGCGCCGTGATCGTGGCGCACGATAACGTCCGCAACCGCATGGGATCCGAGCAAGTGCGTGGCGAGAACCGCACGCCGCCATCCCCGCGTGAGGCGCTGCCCGTGGTCACGTTCAACGAAACGCTGACGCTACATCTCAACGGTGATTCGGTACGTGTGATTCACGTGCCGCCATCGCACACCGACGGCGATGCCCTTGTGCACTTTGTGCGGGCAAACGCGATTCACATGGGTGACACGTTCTTCGTGGGCCGATACCCGTTCATTGATGTGAACAGCGGTGGTTCGTTCGAGGGCATCATTGCCGCCGCCGACGCAGCGCTTGCGATCGCAAAGCCGGACACCCGTATTATCCCGGGGCACGGCGCGGTATCAACGCGTAATGATCTGGTGGAATATCGGCGGATGATGGTCACCGCGCGAGATCGCGTGAAGGCGCTCGTTCTGCAGGGCAAATCGCTGCAGGAAGTCGCCGCCGCAAAACCACTGGCAGATTTCGGGAGTTACGGCGCCGGGTTCATTAATACGGATGCGTTTCTCGACGTGGTCTATCGTGACATGGTCGCGAGGTACAGGAGGTAACGCTACTCCGTGTAGCCGAGGACGCGGCCCCACCACGACCCACTGTGGCGCCGCTCCTCACCCTCGACGCGTTCGACCACTTCCTCCCAGGCCGCTTTCATTTCACCAGCATCCTGAAATCTGGTCTCCGGATCAAGCGCGAGGCCCTTCTTGATGAAACCGGCGACGGCCTCCGGCAACGTGCTGTAGTCAATCGCACCACCCATCTGTTGCGCCAGAATGGCCTGTGGATCCGCGCCATCAAAAGGTGGCGTCCCGGTTAATACAAAATAGATGATGGCGGCCGCAGCAAAGCAGTCAACCGAGGTACCATGCGCCTCGCCCAGCAGCTGCTCGGGAGCCGCAAACGCCGGCGTGCCGGTTGTACCCATCGACTCGGTGACACCCTTGGCGATACCGAAGTCCGTAATGCGCCAACGGCGATACCGGTCGATCAGAATGTTCTCGGGCTTGAGGTCCCGATGAATGATCCCTGTCCCGTGCGCAGCGGCCAGTGCATCAAGCACCGACGCAATTTGTTCAGCGACCATGTCGAAAGGACGTGCTCCCGCCCTAGCCATCAGGTCACCGACCGACCCGCCTTCGGCAAGTTCCATCGTATACCACGACATCTCGCCGCGAGAATCCCAATCGTGAATCGGAATGATCGAAGGATGAGCAAGCTGTGCAGCTAACCGCGCCTCACGACGGAACCGTGCCACTGCTGCTTCGTCATCGGCCACCATTGGATGGAGCACCTTGAGCGCGACCTCACGTTCCAATGAGAGGTCGCGCACACGCCACACGCTCCCAAACGTTCCTTTGCCAAGAAAGCCGAGGACGTCATAGTCGTCACCCACTGCCCATCGCAACCGTGCCTCTTCTGAAAGAGCGGAAGGCATCGTGGGAAGACTGGAAAAGACGGCCCGTCCCCCCGACACACGCTCCAGTGTGCGGAGCATTTGCGAGATAGTTCGATGTCGATCCGAAGGGTTCGGTTGCAATGCCGTCTCAAGGATCGCACTCACCGCGCGCGGGCACTCCTCTCGCAAAAAGTGCGCGGGTCGCGGATCAGGATCCGGCAGCTGACCGGTAATGGCGAAATAACACGTCGCCGCGAGTTGCCACTGGTCGGACGCAACATCAGGAGACCAGCCTTCGCTCCACTCCGGAGCCCACGGTGTCCAGCGCGTATCGGGAGCAACCTTTTCGGGCACGGCATCTCGTGGCACCGCCCACTGCCAGCCAAGCGTCCAGATGCGGCCCGAGGGAGCGGTCCACACGACGTCGGGCCCGATCGCACCGTGCACGGTTCCCGCGTCGTGCAGATAAACCAACATCGATCCTACCGCCCGCAGAATCCGGATGGTCATGGGCAGTTCGTCGCGACCCACGCGCCGTGATCGCGCTCCCAAAGTTTCCGCAGAAATCCACCGGCGCAGGTATCCCGGGCCGCGGGGGCTCGACGCAAACGGCGCCCAATAGTGGTACGTCGTCGGAATCGCTGGATGGTTTCTGTGCGCCAGCGCACGCGCTTCCGACGCCAGCCAATCGATGTGATCCGCAGACGGGGCCGACACGAGGGACAAGGAGCGCCCAAGTGCATCGCGCACTTCCTGATAGTGCCTATGATCCATGAAGACGCCTTCGGCACCCCACGCCCATCCACTCGGCAGTTCCCATCCCCTCAGATGGGCGGGGAGCTCAAATGAAATGCGGTTCGGCCGATCTCCCCCAACTCCCCCTCCCGCAGGTGAGCCCGCATTGGGCCCTGTGCCTGGCACACTCGAATCAGCGCTGGTCATGTCAGGAAAATTGCTAGGGCGCAGGCTCTGCGACCAGCGTCAATTCCACAACCGTCCCATTTTGGGCCGCGGATCGCAGGTGAATCGCGCCACCCCACGACTCAACCATGCGCTTGCTGATGGCCAAACCAAGCCCGCTTCCACTCGACCGCGTCGAGAAGCGGGGTTCGAATACCCTGCTTAACGAATCTTCGGGCACACCGGAGCCGTCGTCCGCGACCGCAATGATGACGAGCTGTTCCGCGCGACGTGCGGTGACGTGTACGCGACGCGCGTCCGCGTGTCGCGAATTTTCAAACAGATTGAGCAGCACCTCGCGGAGCTCGCTGTCCTTTGCGTTCGCCCACAACCCGTCGGGAATGTCCACGATCCACTCGACGGACGCGGCGCCCAGACGCTCCAGCTCAACGACGTCACGAATCACCCGCCCCACATCAGTCGGGTCGCCGATGATACGGTCGTCGGGGCGGGTACCGAACTTTGCGAACGATCTGGCGATCTCGTCCAGCCGATCGATCTCCTGTAAAATGCGATCGACGTTCCGTTCAAGAATGCTGCCGAAGTCGGCACGCTGGTCCGCGTGAGCGCGACTCACATGCTGAACCCCCAGGCGAATTGGTGTCAGAGGATTCTTGATCTCGTGGGCGACCTGCCGCGCCATCTCGCCCCACGCAAACAGCCGCTGTGCGTGCAGCAGATCGGTGACGTCGTCCAGCGTGATCACCACCCCGCCATCGCCGCGCGAAAGTCGCGTGAGCAGCGCACGATATTCGCGCCCGCGATGCGCAAAATCAAACGCGGCTTCGTCGTGCTCCGACTGCAGAAATCGCTCGAGAGGCGCTGCGAAATCCGCTGCCGTCGACTGCGATAACACCACCCCCGCAGAGAGTGGGACTCCGAGCATGCGCTCCGCGCTTGGATTGGCGAGCAGCACCTCGCCGTGCGCCCCAACAGCGATCACTCCGTTCGCAACGTCGCGCAACACCGCCTCAGTCCGTCGTCGCGCCGCATTGAGCTTCGACTCTGACGCGGACAACTCCGCCGTCATATGTATGAACGCTCCATACACCGGACGGAACTCCCGCGGAGGTGTCCTGCCGAGGGATGGTAGCTCGCGCGCACCTGATGCAATCTGGTCCGCCGCGGCCTGCAGCGCGCCGATGGGTCGTGCGAACGCCTGCGCGGTGCGACCGCTAAGCCATAGGGCAACCAGCGCGCCCAGTGCAACAGCCAACGCGAGCAGCGCGAGCAGATCGCGCTCCTGGCGCTCGAGCGTCAGTTGATTGCGACGTGCAGCTGTAGCAAGAATGAGATCAGGTCCCATCACGCGATGTCCGAACACGGTCGGAACGGACCCGACATTCAGTCGGTGTGTGAACGTTTCTTCGTACCCGAGCACGAGGTCCTTCACAGCGGCGGGATCGATGAACAGACCGACAGGACGCAACGCGTCATACAACGGATCGCTGGTTCTCACCAGGCGTCCGGCCTGATACTCAAAGAGCGGCGCATCCAGCCGCTGCGATTCCCGAACGAGCGACGGCGCGTCGGCGCTGCCGCGCACAGCCCTCAATGTCTCTTCCACGAGGAGCGATCGCAGGGTCAGATCATTTGATGCCATGCGCCGGAACGTCCAGAAACCGAACGCAATCGTTGGCACGGCAAAGGCCAGAAAAATCGCCAGGGTCAGCTGTGCGCGATACGAACCGGCCCATCGTCGGACGACTCCGCGGAACCAACGCGGCAGTGCCAGATCCGAGGCCGCAACCGGCAACCACAGCAGGAAGAAGACGCCCAGATCGAGGAGGACGAGCAGCCCGCCGCGCGGAACCAGCGCATCGAGGGGACGCAGATCCACTTCAGCATGTGCGTGCAACATCCCGAACAGCGCCTGCAATCGCCAATCTGAATGCAGTTCGTCTCCCTGCCGGTCCCAACGGGTCTGCAGTGAATCGAAGCGGGGGACGCTCACCGGCGACACCGTGAGACGGTACGGCGGTTCGATGATTCTCGGTGGATCGAGGCCCAGAAGCGCAGCGAACGGATCGTCAGAAATAAGCTGCGTCCGCGGGGCGGCGACCGCGGTGAAAACATGATTCGAATCGAGCGGATAGGCCACCACAAGTTGTGCACCTTGTGCTGAACCGAATTCGCGGAGAACGGGACGTCCGGTCTCCTCAACTTCGCGTACGAGAGAACGTTCTCCCGATTCTCTCCGCTCCAGATCGGCAATAATCAGCTCCGACGTTGGCCCCTCCACTCCACGCTCCCACACCGCAAGCTCAACGGGGTTACCCGAATAGGCGAGTTCCGAACTCACATAAAGCCGCAGCAGATCGCTTCGCGACTTTGGCACCGGAATCGCCTCGGCCCGGGCAAGCAGGCGCTCCAGCAGGAGCTGCGTGTCGGCATCGCCGGCGGTCAGCGACGCG
>JBGTBX010000098.1:0-52138 GCA_041749115.1 Gemmatimonadaceae bacterium | reverse complement strand
GGCCAGCGCGGCGACGATCGGTTTCCTGCCAGACAGCTTTGACATGATCCTTGTGGTTCAGGGTCGAGCGGGTATCTCACCATGCAACGCACCGCGGTTCGCGATCGCTGCAGCGGTGAGATGTCCGGTAACGTTGAGTGTAGTCTTGGCGACGTCAGGGATGGTGTCGAGCGCGATGAGAATACCGACGCCCTCCACCGGGAGGCCGACTGAAACGAACACTGGTGCGATAATAAACAGGCTGCCGCTCGGAATGCCGGGTACGGAGAAGCTCAGCGCCACAGATGCCAGAGCAATCGAAGCCACCGCTCCGGCGCCGAATGGAAGGCCATACAACTTGGCGATGAACAGCGCGCCGACGGTCCACGAGACTGCCAGATTCAATCGAAAGACAGAAACGCCGAACGGGATGACAAATCCGCTCGCTTCGTCTGACATACCGAGCTGCCTGCGTGCGGCGTCGAGCATCGCCGGAGTCGCGGCCAGGCTTGACCGTGTACTCGCGGCAACCAGCTGAGCAGGAAGCGCCGCCCGGGCAAAACGTGGCATCGGAACCCCGCCGACAATCCAGGCCACGGGATACAACGCGAGTGCTGCGACGAGCGCCAACACCACATGCACGACGAGATAAAACGCCACGGCACCAACCGTACCAGTCCCCAATCGCACGCCTAACGAGAGCGCCAATGCTGCGACGCCGATTGGTGTCACGGCCAGAATCCAGCGCACGATCACCATCATCGCTTCGGCCGTTGCCGCAAAAAACGAGGCGCAGGCTTCCCTGCTCTGTGCGTTAATCTGCCTGAGCGCGAGGGCGAAGAACACTGTGAATACCAGCAGTGGCAACATCGCACCATCCACTGCAGCCTTCACAGGATTCACCGGCACCGTTCCAGTGATCCAGCTGGCGATCGACGGGAGCGGCGGCGACTCGGCAGCCCCAGCCACAGACGCACGCAACGTTGCCGCGGCGGCGGGATCGATCTGCAGAAACGCAAAGATGGGAGGCGAGACGAGCGCCACAAAAGTTGCCACGGCCGCAAGCAACGCCACGAACACAACCATGGACCGCACGCTCAACCTGCCGACGGCGCGCGAATCGCTGCTCTGGACGATCCCGGTGATCACCAGCGACACGACCAGCGGGACCACAGTCATGCGAATCGCGTTCACCCACAACGCACCGATCGGATCGGCGACTGACAGCATCGCCTGGGCAGCCGTCGCGCTGAGGCGTTGTACCCCGGCGCCCACCGCGAACCCTGCGACGAGGGCGAGCAGCGCGGCCCGTCCTTCGCGTGACGCGACGCTCGTTGTATCAGCTGGAGTTGGCACGTCGGTAGCCTACGGGCAGACCTCCCACGCGGCAAGGGCAGCGGTGCCACCTTCGCCTTTTGGTTGCTCCGGGCAAAACACTGCTCCAGCCTTTCGACACTTAAGACAACCAGTCAGCGTTCCCCATATCAACTAATTGCGGGGGGGGGGGAACGTGATGTGATTATTCCTGAACCAAACTCTTGATGTCTCATGCGGACACTCCGCGTGAAACAAAAAAAAGAACGGGCGCCGTTAGGCGCCCGTCGATGTTTCGGTGCAGCACAACCTCTATCTGAGCCCGGCGACGAAGCCGACCCGGAACGACCACATCTTCGTGTCACTCCTGATCGGATTGATAAGCGGCGTGTTCCCCGGCCGATCAATAATACTTCCTTCACGCAGGTACTTGGTGTCGCCCGTATTGTGGTAACGCACACCGATATCCAACCCGGCTTCGCCCGACCGACCGAAGGGAATCAGCACACCGGCGCCGCCCGTGGTGGCAAAGACAAAATCGTCGAAGTTGGTTGTCTCAGCGAAGCTCGTGTTGTTGGTGTTGCTCGACCCTTCAACCGATGACCGGGTGAAAAAGTACGAGAGGCCGACGTTTCCATTCACATACGGGCGGACGGGGCCTGCCGGAGCGGTAAGCTGTGGGCCGGCGCCGAGGAACACGATGTTGTTTGATGTCGTGACATCGACGAGAATGCGCCCGACCGTCCCGCTCAATGGAACGCGACTGGTCTCGGACCCGTACTGCGCCCATCCACCATCAACTCCCAGTGAAAAGATGCCGCGGTTATCAATTTTGAGCCGGGCGTTGCCGTCGAGACCGAAGGCCTGGGTTACATAGTCGCCGAAGTCCCCGGTGGGACGTGAGTAGACCAGCGCCGCGCCACCCATGACACGACTCACGGGACCGTTGTTGTCGCGCTTCTCCTGCGGGTCAACGCGAAATACCTGCGCCGACGCCAGCTGCGGGAGTACCATTGCAAGGGCGATTGCCACCCGCGGAAAAAGTTGGTTCATCATATTGGGGGTCTCGGCACTGGAAAAATGTGGCTCGCCTTTCTACGCCGCTCGCGCCGTCAGGTTTCACGGCCGGATGATAGCTTACCCCTATGACCGACGACGACGAGTTCTTCGACGCCCCGTCCGAAACGACGCTCAGCTGCCCGTACTGCGGAGAAGAGATCACCGTGGGCGTCGATGTGTCGGGGGGGGCCGCTCAGCGCTACGTGGAGGATTGCCAGGTCTGCTGCCAACCCTCGATGATCACACTCCATTTTGACCGCGACGGCTCCCTGACTGCTCAAGCGACCACCCTCGACGATTAGGTAAAAGTGGCCTTTCCGATTTCGATGCAGGACGTACGCGCAGCGCAGCTCCGGATTGCTCCGTTCATGCCGCCCTCGCCACTGCGCTCCTATCCCGAGCTCGACGCCGAGGTAGGCGGTGGCATTTCCGTCTATGTGAAGCACGAAAATTTTAATCCGACCGGCGCGTTCAAGGTTCGGAACGGGTTGTCGTTCATGGCCGCGCTTACTGCCGAGCAGCGGGAACGCGGCGTGGTCGCTGCGACCCGGGGCAACCACGGACTCGGAATGGCGTATGCCGGCCGCGCATTTGGCGTGAAGACCACAATTTGTGTCCCCAAGGGAAACAATCCGGACAAGAACGCTGGAATGATCGCGCTCGGCGCGACACTCATTGAAGAAGGCGCTGATTTCGACGAAGCGCTGGTGGTAGCAGCACGACTGGTGTCGGAGCATGGCGCCGTCTTCGGGCACTCGACGGACGACCCGCAGGTGCTGGCAGGGGCCGCAACCATTTCCGCCGAAATTCTCGACGAAGCGCCTCATCTGGACGCGATGGTAATCGGGGTGGGCGGCGGATCACAGGCAGTGGGCGCGATTGTCGCGGCGCGAGCGCTCAAACCGTCTCTGCAGATTTACGGTGTGCAGTCACAGGGGGCATCTGCTGCGCACGATTCGTGGCACTCCGGTGAGCGCATGACGACAGCTCAGGCGACCACGTTTGCCGACGGACTGGCCACGCGCGCCACATACGACGCGACCTTCCCGGTGTTGCGCGAGGGACTGGCCGGATTCATAGTTGTTCCCGACGCTGCGATCGCGGAGGCGTGCCGCGTTTTAATGCGTTACACACATTCGATGGTTGAGGGTGCGGCCGCGGTCGGTCTCGCCGGAGTGATGGCCCTTCGGGATAAACTGGCTGGCAAACGGGTCGCGATAATTCTCTCCGGTGCCAACATCGACGGCGACACGTTGCGGCGAGTGGTGAACCGGGAGCTGTAGCGATCGCCGTGGCGGCTTTGCGCAACGGTGGTCCTGCGGCTCCACGTCACTGCTATTGACGAGATGATTTCGAGTCGTGGGATGGGCTACCTGTTTCACATCAGACCTACTCAGCACAACAGCCATGCCGAACAACGACGACAATGATGAAGCAGAAGTACGACTGGACAAGTGGCTGTGGGCGGCGCGCTTCTTCAAGACGCGCGCACTTGCTGCCGAAGCGATCGACGGCGGTAAAATCGACGTGAACGGTGAGCGGGCCAAGCGTGCGCGGCATATCCACGTGGGCGATCGGGTGGAGATTCGCCGGCCGCCATTTACTCATCACATCACGGTTGCACTGGTCGCGCCACAGCGTCGGAGCGGTGCGCTTGCGGCGCTGATGTATACAGAAACGCCCGAGAGCGCCGCTGCTCGTCGACAGATCGCTGATCGGCTCAAGGCCGAGGGCCCGCCGCAGTTCGGAGAGGACGGGCGTCCGTCCAAAAGGGATCGTCGTCAGATCAATCGCTGGAAGGGTCGCAGCTGAACGTCGCGGATCGATTGTACCGCATGATTGAGCGAGACGCACCTTCAGGTGTCGTATCGAAACACGTCCTCACAGACGTGAACTGACTGCAGGAAGCGCAGTGCATCTGCAGTTCAACGGTTCTCCGGACGGACCAGCAATCGCTGCCCAACCACTATGCGGCTTGTGGTAAGGCCGTTCCAGCTGATGAGAGAATCAACAGGCGCACCGTATCGCAGCGCGATGGCGGAGATGGCATCGCCGCGACGTACGACGTAATACAGTGCCCGTCGCGCCGCGTCCGCGGCGGCGGCAGCGGCTCGGCGTTCTGCCTCCAATTGAGTGCGCACCGAGTCCTGAAAATTGACAGCGCGAGTCGCCAACGCATCCAGCGCGTCCTTCTCGGACGCAGCGTAGAAGTAAGTCTCGCGCGACAACGGCGATAACAGCTCAATGAACTGTCGGCCCAGGAATCTGCGCCTTTCGACGGCCATGCGTGTGTATTCATACGCGTGCTGCACAAACTCTCTCGGCATCGCCCTGCGGCCGACAAGGGGATCCGGGGATACACCCACGAACAGCACGCGATCGCCCGTCGCTGCGAGGACACCAACGGTGGGCCGGAAGTAGTCCCACCACAGCCGTTGCTCAACAACCGCAGAATAGAGCACGCGCTCATCGCTGCTTAACTCTGCATCGAGCTGCTTGCGTGCCAGTGCCGGAGCCGCGGGATCATGATGCGGAAGAATTTGCGCGAGCGCCAACAAAAGGAGCGGCGCAATCACGATACTGCCGAGTACGGCAGCAACAACAACAACCGGTGATCGGCGACGCTGCGCAGAACCGGCGAACAGCACGGCGACCGCATCGCCTGCAACGGGTTCAGTGATTGTGCCGCCTCGCGGTGTCGCGATTGCCCTGCCCCGCCGGCGGATCGTCTGCCAGGACCCAGCGAGCAATGGAATCCGCTTCCTGCCTCTGCGCGGAGGTCAGCACCAGAATTGCTTCCCTGTGGGCGAGCTCATTGTTCTGTCGAATGGAGTCACGCGTCACCATTGACCACGCGTTGAACCGCTGGATGGCGATTAAATCATCGTCCGTGAACTTCGACTTGTCACTGACATCGATGCCGGCGAGATCGCGAAACTCTTCAAGACGACTCATAAAACGGGCATTTTGCAAACGCAGCACGCGGCGGATCTCGATCAGTCGCATCCGCTGTTTGTCGTTCAGTTCAATTTCGCGCGCGATTTCGAGGTAGTACGACACGGGCTCACCATCGGAAAGCGCGAAGAACAATGGAGCGGGCCCGCGACGCGGCGCGCGCTGAAACTGCGCCTCGAGCTGGCTCGGGCCAATGAGGAGAACGGCTACAGTTGCGATCAGAATACGAGACATGGAAAACCTCGTTTCGTCATCGGCCCCGTTACGCGCGGGGCCTCAGCTGCTACCTCTTAGTGCTCAGCTGCAGCGGGTGCATGTGCCGCACCGCTGGCAGGAGCCGTCGGATCGGTCGGGTCGTGATAGGTTCGGTTCTTGATGACGCCCGCGAGTACAAAGGCGCCAACGGCAAGGGCGGTAATAAAACCGGCCATGCCCCAACCCTGCGAAAAATTCGGCTTATCGTGACTGGTCATCTGCGTGTCAGGTTCAGGAGCACTTACTTGACTCGCGTAAGGTACTGCCGAACACCTGCGCCGAGGAGGGCCTGCGTGTCAGATGGTCTCGGAGCCGACCTCCGCCACCCGCAAAACTTCATCCAACGTGAAAAGCCCGCGATCCCGGGCATACCAGGTACGCATCTGCTTGTAGCGCTCGGCTTTCTCGATGGCGTACCCTTCCTCGTAGTACCACTCCTGAAGCTCTGCCGGCCGCGGCCCCCACGTTCCGAGCACCGCGTGGTCCTCATCTGTGACGATCACCAGGGGAACTGACCTCGTACCGCGCGTCAGGTGCTGGTCCATCAGATCCAGATTGGCGTCACGGGCGAGTACTCGGAGATCCAGACGATCTGACGACTCGGCGAGCCGGGCAATCAACGGCACGGTGCTCACCGCGTCGCCGCACCAGTCCTCGAGTAGCACCAGCAGGCGCCGATTGTCAGTGAGCGCGTCCGCGCGCTGTATGAACTCATCTGGAACGCGCGCCGTGCGGTAGGAAGCTTCCCAAAAGGATTTGTTCTTCTGCGCCCCTACCATGAATTGGTCGAACGTCATCGCGCTGTCCCAGTGACGGGGCAGCACGGACGTAATGGTTTCTATGTTCATCTATGATGTTGTCTTTGAGTCAAAAGAATGTCTTCTGACAAGAAGAAGCGCGCGGTGCACCGCCTGGTTCCATGCGAGTACACTTTCTCGCGCGACTGCCGGCCCGCATTCGGGCGGGAGGGGAAATCAAAGACGCGGGCCGGTGGGCGCACCGACCCGAAGATCACGGGGTATGTGACGGGCGACCGTTCCCCTCACCATCGCCGCTCCTTACCTTCGGCGGCCCATGTCTTTCCTCCAGACCCACAATTTGCGACCACGCCGGCGCTTTTTCGCGCTCCGCCACTTCGTGGCGGCCTGCCTTCTGATTCCGTTGTCAACAACATCAATCGCTGCACAGCGACCCATGTATCCCCTGACCCGCATGGGCCCCGTCGTGGATACGCTCCATGGTCACGCGATCCCCGATCCGTACAGATGGCTCGAGGACCCCGACGGCGATGACACCGCCGCATGGATCCGCGCCCAGAACGTGCTTTCCCGTGGCTGGCTGGATGCCCAACCTCTGCGCGTGGCCTTTCATGAGCGCCTGACCGCGCTGTGGAACTATGCGCGGATCAGCGTGCCACATCGGCTGCCTAACGGCGTGCTGTTTTATCAACGTAACTCCGGTTTGCAGAAGCAGGCCGAAGTCGTCGCCCGTTCATCAGCACAAACTCCGCCGCGCGTGGTGCTGGATCCCAATGCACTGTCGCCAGACGGTTCGATCGCGATGTCTCAGTACGAGCCATCGCCGAGCGGCCGGCACATCGCCTACGCATTGTCGGAGGGGGGAGCTGATTGGCAGGACGTGCGCGTGCGCGACGTGCGCACGGGCGAAGACATGGATGACGTGCTGCACTGGGTGCGCTTTTCTGCGCTGGCGTGGACGCGCGACGGGCTCGGATTTTTCTACTCACGATATCCTGCGGCCGATTCAGCCACGCGACTTCGCGCCTCACTCCAACATCAGAAACTCTATTATCACCGGCTCGGCACACCACAGAACGAGGATGTTCTGATTTTTGAACGTCCTGACCTGGCGACGTGGTTCATTCAGGGCATGACCAGTGAAGACGGCAAGTATCTGTTCATCTATATGTCCAAGGGAGCAGACGCGCACAACCGGCTCTATGTCGCCGACCTCGGGACGCCACGCAAACCAGACGTGTCGGCAACCGTTAAACCACTCGTTGAAACTGACGACGGCGAATATTCGGTGATCGGCAATGACGGCACGACCGTGTATCTGCAAACCGACCTCAATGCACCGAACAGACGTGTTGTGGCCGTTGACATGGCACGACCGGACCGCTCGCGGTGGCGCACCGTGGTGGCGAATGATACCAGTTCAATCGCCGGAGTCGCGATGACGTCGTCCGGCCTGGTGGTGCATCGGCTGGCCGATGTGACAAGCCGGCTGACGCTGTACAATCTTCAAGGGCGCGTGGTCCGCGAAGTTGATCTTCCCGGCGTTGGGACAGTGGCAGCCATTTCCTCTACGTCGTCGACGGCGTCGTTCTATTTCAGCTATACGTCGCATTTGCAGCCAGCTACCGTGTATCGATACGATGCGACGTCGCGGAAGGTGATTCCGATGGATCCGCCGACGCTCACATTCGACCCCGGTGACTTCGAAACGGAGCGCGTCTTTGCCATTTCGAAAGACGGAACACGTGTGCCGCTGTTCATCAGCCACCGCAAGGGCGTTCCGCGGAATGGCACCAGTGCGACTGTGCTCTACGCGTACGGTGGCTTCGCGGTGAATGTTGCGCCGACGTTCTCGCCCTCCGGCATTGCCTGGATGGAAAAGGGAGGTACCTGGGTCACGGCTTCATTGCGCGGCGGTCTCGAATATGGCGAAGCATGGCATCAGGCGGGGATGCGCGCGAAGAAGCAGAACGTCTTTGATGACTTTATTGCTGCTGCCGAGTATCTGACGAACCGTGGGTATACGTCGCGGGCACGCCTTGCCATCAACGGCGGCTCCAACGGTGGGCTTCTGGTTGGTGCGGTGATGACACAACGTCCGGAGCTTTTCGCCGCAGCGATTCCGCAAGTGGGTGTTCTCGACATGCTGCGCTATCACCATTTCACCGGTGGCTCGGCGTGGGTCACCGAATACGGTTCTGCTGACAATGCGGCAGATTTTGCTTATCTGCGAAAGTATTCTCCGCTCCACAACATCGAGGATGGTCGCTGCTTTCCGGCCACGTTGATCACGACGGCAGACCACGATGATCGTGTGATTCCCGGACACTCATACAAGTTCACGGCGGCTTTACAGAAGGCGCAGGGCTGCGACTCGCCAATACTTCTGCGCGTCGAAACCCAGGGATCCCACGGATATCGGCCCACCGATCGGCAGATCGCCGAGTCCGCGGATGTGTGGACGTTTGCTGCAATTCACACCGGTCTCTCAAAACAATAGTGCGCAGTCATGGCGTGGCTTAACTACCATCACCTCCTCTACTTCTGGACTGTCGCGCGCACCGGCAGTGTCACGAAGGCATGCGAGGAGCTGAATCTCACGCAGCCTGCGGTAAGCGCGCAGATCCGGGCGCTGGAGCGTTCACTGGGCGAGAAGTTGTTTACCAAGCGGGGCCGAGGACTGGTGTTGACCGAAGTGGGGCGCGTAGTGTTTCGGTATGCGGACGAAATTTTCCGTATTGGGCGCGAACTGCAAGGGACACTGGCAAGTCATGAGGGAGGCCAGCCGCATCGATTGGTGGTCGGCGTCGCGGATCAGGTGCCCAAGTTTATTGTGTATCGTTTGCTGGAGTCCTCGTTTCACGGACCGAATCCTTTTCACCTGGTTCTCCGTGACGACAAGATCGATCGCCTGCTCGCCGATCTGGCGCTGCACGAAGTGGATCTGGTGATCGCCGACGACGCGGTCGGCAACCAGGCCAGCGTTCGCGCATTTAATCATCTGCTCGGCGAGACCGGCGTTGCTGTGTATGGTGCGCCTGCGCTCGCTGCAAAATATCGCGACAATTTTCCGCGATCGTTGCATGGCGCGCCATTTATCATGCCGACGTCGACGTCGGCGTTGTCACGTTCGCTCACGCTCTGGTTTGATCGCCATCACGTACAACCCGATGTTGTTGCCGAGATTGAGGACAGCGCGGTGGTGAAGGTGTTCGGGAAAGGCGGGATCGGGCTTTTTGCGTCACCAATCGCGATTGAGAAAGACGTTGTTGAGCAGTTCAACGTGGAGCGTCTGGGCCTGCTTGAGGGAGTCGTTGAGCGATTTTATGCGATCTCTGTTGAGCGACGGATCACGCACCCGGTGGTACGTGAGATTACGTCGGCGGCGCGGGAGCGTTTGTTCGGCTGAGCCGCACCACCCAGATGCTTGGTTGTAGAACGTTTCAACGGCACCTTGTGGCTTGGGATCCCCTTGAGAGCAGCTCAGTGAATCGCACGGTTGGGATTATCGGAGAAAATGCCGGCGAACCCGCTCACGCGTCGCCCGCCATTTCTCAATCTCGACCTGCTCTTCGGCGGCGATCAAGGCGGCCGCGTCCTCCGCTGAGCTCTGCAATGAGCGCAAACACCTCATTCGGAAAGACGGCGAAGGAGTAGTTTATTTCACTGGAATCTCTGCTGCCCCCTCTCCCCTCGGTAGTCGGGAACTGGTTGACGCCGCCTGTCGGGGGAAGAATCGTGACACGCCGCACTCCGCTGTCATACACAACGGCGGTATCGCAATGCGTTAGGCATACCGCAGACAACGACCGGGATTCGCCAGGACCTCGTCCGTGCTTGCCAAGAACCAGACGCTGGCTGCAAAATCGCACTCGATGTCCGTCCTCAGTTGCCGGTCCAACTCACGTTGGGCTCGAGACGCGGCTCGCCGTCGGGGGAGCGAGCGGTCCGCATGCCCGCAGACGCAAATTTGACGCACTGAGGTACGACTCCTTGCAGGCCGGACGCTTGCAGCGCCGCCGCTGACCTGGATATTATCCAAGTACAGGCAACCGGGAGATCGTCGTGCCCGCAGGCGTTAACGAGAGTTCGCTGTCCGCGGTAGTACACTCAATGCGCCGGAGCCTGACCTGCGGGCTCGCGAGCTCGCTCTTGGTGCAGGGGTTGGCTGCACAGCACCCCGTACGAACCGGCTCGGGTCCAGGCGCTGAACGTCTGACGCATCCGATCGTCGTGGGCCAGGGTACGCGTTGCGGCGTGGAGACCAGCCCGTCACTTGAGACAACGGGTTCCATTTCAGGTTCTGTGCGTCGCTCGAGTGGTTTCGCTCTGCAGGGTGCCACCGTGTCAGTTCTCCTCTCGCAGATTAGCACTCTCACCGGACTCAATGGATCGTATGCGGTCAGCTGTGTACCGGTTGGCACACACCGCCTTACGGTGAGGATGGTTGGTTTCAAGCCTGACACACTCGCGGTTACCGTTGGCCCGGGTCAGTCGGTCAGATTGGACTTCGAGGTATCCCCCGTTGCCGTTTCTCTCGCCGAAGTCCGCGTCGTGGGAGAAGCGGCGGGCAGTTCGCGAAGAGCCGCTTTCGAAGCGCGAAGGAAGCTTGGCCGAGGATGGTTCATTGGCGAAGATGCGATCAGAGGGCGTGCCGCGGTGCACCCCAGTGATTTTTTGCGGACCTTGCCAGTTGTTTACCTTCACACTCTCGAACCGACGGCGTCGATACGGTTGCGCGGGATTGGCGGCGCGAAATGCAACGCCACGCTTGTAGTAAACGGAATCGTTTTCCGCGGTGACGAGTTAGAACTCGCGGCCTTGGCTGGCATCGACCGACTGATCGGGATTGAAGTGTATTCCGGCGGACGCATGCTACCGCGGGAGCTGCTCCACGCATGGAGCGATTGCGGTGTAGTGGCGTTCTGGACAGACGATGACGAGGGCAGGAGATGAGGGCCGCGACACGAAGCTTGCTGGGGCAGGCATGGTGCATTATTTGCTTTCCCGGAATGTTTATTCTTGGCTGCACGGACGTTGCAGCGGCACAGACGTCGAGTGTCGAAGGCCTGGTTTTCGATAGTACGGCTATGCGACCGCTAAGCCGTGCGCGCGTCGCACTGATACCGGTGGCAACGGGTGGACGGACGACGATTATTGCCGATTCGTTGGGCCGGTTTGCATTCAGGGACTTGGCGCTCGGCGACTATCTGATTCAGATGCAACACGCTCGCGCCGAATCGTTGAGTGTGGAGACCCGCATCCTTAGAGTATCGCTCCTAGAGCCCAGCCCAGTCGTCGTTCAATTGGGCCTGCCATCTATCGCAACGTTGATTGGAGACAAGTGCGGAGCGGAACGCGACGATTCAATGGCCAGCTTAATCATCGGTAGTGTGTGGCACGAAGCTCACGATGCAGCGAGCGGCAACGCCTCCGTCCGAGCAACCTGGACGACGCTCTACGTCGAGGGCCCACGAGTGGCGCACGATTCAGGAAGCGCGACGACAACGGCGGACGCTTACGGGCGATATTTTTTCTGCGGAGCCCCAAGCGGTTCGACGATCAAGCTACAAGCATGGAGGGAGGCTGACTCATCCGGCGTGGTGACCGTGTCCATCCCTGAACATGGACTCGCCGTCAGGCCGCTCCAGATCGGTTCGCGTACGAGGGTAGGGACGACTCAAGTCGGCAGCGGTCGCCTTGGCGGAACGGTTACAGACGATAACGGTATTGCGGTATCCAACGCCGAGCTCATCTTGATCGGCGTCGGCAAAAGCACCCGCAGCTCAACAGACGGCTCATTCCGAGTGGACTCGCTTCCAGGAGGCACGATGGAGGTGTCGGTGCGGGCCGTCGGGTTTCTTTCTGGCCGAGAGACCGTGGATATTAGATCCTCCAAGGAAGCTCGGCTAACGATTGTACTCTCTCGCCTCGCTCAGAGTCTTGATGCCACGGTCATTACGAGCGAGGCGTTCGCTGCTGCCGCTGCCCGCGAGGGCCTTGAGCGACGCCGCCGCACAGGAATCGGGTTTCATCTTGACGCCGCGGCTCTGAACAGGGTCTTGGCGCTTTCGCCGATCGACTACTTGCGGTCGATGCCCGGCGTCTTTGTCGAAGGTACAGGCGTGGATCAGTACGTTGCGGCTAGGCGCCAAGATGGGAAACCGTGCCGCGCGACGCTGCTGGTCGACGGTGTTCGCTTCGACGGAAACGCAATTGAGCTTGAGCAGTTGATTCCGACCAATCGAGTAAGCGCCGTCGAAGTGTATCCACGAGGAGCCGTAGTACCATCGGAGCTGCCCAATTCACTGAATGGCTGCGCTGTGGTCGTTTTTTGGTCCGGCACACGCACGCCCTGACTGAACCCCTCCCGACGATAAGTCCGTGTGGCGCGTCGCTACGGCCGACGAGGACGACATCGTCCCCGGGCCGTACTACCGCTGTGCAGACCATGCGGGTCCTCAGTTCGCGCCCGCCGCGGTGGAGGGGAGGCCCTTCACGACAGGGTCGAAGACCTCCAAGACGGTGTCTCCATCCGGGGTCTCCGTGACCTTGTACAGTAACTTCGTTCCGCACATCGCGGCATAGCGGTCATCGAAACGACTACTCACCAGAACACGGCGGCGATCAATGTCGAGAACCTGAATGACGGTATCGAAAGTCTTGCGGTGCCAGCTCGGTGATAACTCAATTGGAGAGCCCGCCGACCAAGCTGGATCGGGTACGGCGGTGAATGTCCACAGCCTCCCGCTGCTCTCCTCCCAGATGTGGTACAACCCAGGAGGCGGCAGTGCGACGTGGAACGGCTGATCCGGGAACGGGGCATTGGCAGGAAACCAGTCCGCGTCCACAACAACTTGCTGCACGGGCTCGCCGGTCGCTAAGTGCCTCGTTAGCAGATACTCCCAGTAACGGGCCGTCCAGAAGCCACCGTCGCCGCGCGGAGCAACGACGCCAGCTTCAACATCGAGCCTGCCTTTGGGTAGCCCGGTTCCAAACGCTCGGCGGCCAACTCGATCCACAGCGGCGAACGTTTGATCCGCCTCCTTTGTGGGAGGGACGTAGAACACCAGCGTGCCGCTTTCAAGGAGGGCCACGCTTCGATGTCGCGCTGGAGACGAAAAAGAGCGAACGTACCCTCCTGTTGGGGAGAAGACTTGGACCCGAAGATTCGAATCGTCAATTGCCACGATGGTGTCAGATGCGCCAATGACTACCCTGATCAGGCTGCCGAACTCACCCGGCCCGGCACCAAGACGGCCGAGTGTGCGCAGCTGCCGTCCAGTGCTGTCGAATACCTCCAACACGCCCCCACCGACCGTTCCTCCAAACAGATAGAGTCCTGTTTCCGTCCTCGCCAGGAGACAATCGCGACCGGCGGCGTCGGGTCGAGGGGACGAGCTATCCGGCCTCAACGTGACGACGGGTGTTAGATCGATGGAGCAGTCGGGACAGCTCACTCTCCCGTCGACGGACACAGCGTCCGATTCCGAAGTTCGGGGACCACATGCCGACGGTAGCAGAGAGGTCGACAAGCAGAGAACGCATGTGAGGCGCGCACGAAACTTCATGGCCATGTTGACTTGTCTCCCTTGGCGACGATCCTGAGAAGGGTTGTCAGTTCCCGAACTGGTGGCACACCATCAAGTACGAGGCTATCGATCAAGACCATGGGTGTGCCAATAATGCCGAGAGTCTTTGCAACGGCAACGTCGCGTTGAAGCAACGAGTCGACGTGCTGCCCCCGCGTGCACTCGAGGAAGCCCGGGACATCTCGGACCTGAATGCTGTCCAGCAGAGTGTTGAGGTCGAAGGATGTCGAGGTGTCGAAGACTGCGACGAGTCGACGGTGTAGCTGCTTGCGGAGCCCCAGCTCCGCGGCACACTCCACGGCGGCGGATGCACGCCGCGATTCGGGTGCGAGCACCGCATAATGGCGCCAGATCACGGAATACTTCGACAGCGTCGCCGTATCAAGACTGGCCAATAGGCGATCGAGCCGTCGGCAGTGCTCGCACCTGTAATCAGAGAACACCACGACCCTGTGGGGGGCACCGCTTACTCCGCCGATCACCTGATCGGTTGCAAGCAACTTCCAGTTTTCCGCGACCCGCCCTTCAACTCTCGGATGAGAGTATCGCTTGCCGGCGACCACAGCTACGCTAGCGATCGCTACTAGGGTTGCGAGTGCGAACATGCTGTTTAGCAAACGATTACCTTGACTGGACATGGGTCTCTTCATTAAGCGTCAGCGCTGAATTAGTAGCGGCAGTTCCCAGGAAGGAACGGTGACCCGTCACATGGCGGGCACAGCACCGAGCAGTCACTGACAGAACTGCATACCTTGTCCGCACAGCTGCTGAGCGCGACTGCGGGTCTCGAGTCCATGCCGAGCAGTAGCGTTGCACCAACAAGCATTGCACATGTCCAGAACGCGCGTTTCATGATTTCACCTCAAAGTATGATGGTTACGTAGGGAATCGCTGGTAGAGAGCCACCTTCGGCGAGGGCGGAGGTCGTGCAGCGCGCCCGAAACCCTCTTCACGCAGGACAGTCGCAATTGCGACCCATCGATCAATGACTCTAGGCATTGGCGTGCGTACTCTTCCGCGCCCGAAGACCTCGTAGCCACTGAAGCGACATACGGGCCACCGCGTGCTCCCGCTCGCGCCCATTCAACAGGGACATGCGGTTAACGAACATGTGGAGAAGTGAAATAACGAAAGCATCGTAACCCTGCACTCCCATGTGCTTCCGATGCTCGGCAAATTCTGCCTTCAAATCCAGTAGACTCGTCCTACGCGCGCGTAAGGTATCGCGTATCGTACTGTACTCCACTTTTTCCTGCCTCCCACGGGTGTCGGCATGGGAAGCGATGATCGCCAAGTGCGAGCGACACACTCTTACACGCGCGTTCATTGCGTGCCCCGAACTTTGAGCGTGCGTGGTGGACTCCACCCAACGGTGGAGTACATTCAGACGGTCGTCGAACGATGGCAACAAACAACCCAGCGCATCGACGACTCCAGACGTGAGGTAGGCGTCCAGCGCATCAGAAGTAAGCTGCGGCTTGATGCGAAGCACTTCGAGCGCGCTATCAGAATCCGCGCTGAAGACCTGTTCAGCTAGATTAACGCCGTCGACACCGCCGTACCTTGCGTACTCCGGCCGGTATTGGACAATCTCATAACTATCGATAACACGTGCGCTCGAAAGAGACAATAATCTCCTTAGAAATCTGGATGCCAATGGCAACCAAGGTGCGCCATCCCGTTTCAGGAATCGCAGTCGCAGGTGGTACTCCGGATCAGACAGTCGCAGAAAGAACCAGCGACTAAGTACGTCCGCACGTCGACAGGGATCAATGACCAGAGCAGCGGCTGAGCGCAAGATGGCACCAGTGCTTTCGGGCCTGCAGAAAATATTCAAATAGAGCCACCGACTCCCCATCGCAGGATGAGTGGGATAGCGCTTGCCCCGCGGTAAGCGCATTGTCCCACTCGCCAGCGTTGGCGCATCGGCGCGGATACGCCTACTGTCAGTGCTTAGCGGCAGTATGATGTCGTGAGTGTAAGCACCCTCAGGCCCGCTAACGAGCAGGCCGCCTTCGACAGCTGAATCTTCGCTGAGAACAACATCCTCACGCCCCCTCGCTAGCTGTGCCAGGGCCGAGACGCATCGTTGATCGTCCAGATCGAAGCGAAGCTCAGCGTCACGCTCAGTGTAGACGACGTACCTGGGGAGCCCGAGCGCCCGACGACCATGCTCGCATTGGCGCTCGAGTTCGGACGCTTCCTTCCGGAGGGGCAACCTCCACGTCGCCGGGACCAGCGTTACCCGACCGAACTGGACGCGTGGCAGCCTCGCAGCGGAGGCAAAAGATCCCCAACTGAACTTGAAAGACTCCGAAAAGCTCGCGGCCTCGATACATGCGAGAAGCCGGAAGACCGGATGGCACGGACGGCGAAAATTGAAAGCGGACGCCACGCGTGGTCTCACCTCGCAACGGTGTTTCCGAGACCACAGTACCATTCTACCAGAAACGGACTGCAGGTATAGATCGGCAAGCGCGATGTGGCGTGATTCGTCTGGCACAAAGTCACCCACCGAGATTTCATACCCTGTCCGCGGTGCTCGCCTTCTCAGCACGTTTCCGCCGCGCGAGCGCGGAAGCCAAGCCACGTCCGCTACGATGGTGTCCCCGGAAAGAGAAGAGCTATCAGGCACAGCGTTGCATGGAAGTAAGTTCCCAAACCGTTCGAGAAGGCGCCGGCCGAGTCCGGTGACAACGCTTTTGAGCAGAAGTTGATTCACGCCTTCCGCACCGCGCGCAACGACTATCTGCGCAGTCACTTCTGGGCTCAGGGGTTCCTTCTGATAGGTGTCCAGCTCTTCCACGCTCGTCGACAGCAGCTCGACGTGTCGTGGATACCCCCCTGCTGCCCACGCTAATAGGAGTTGCAGCAGGTGCGCATCCCGCTGCTCCCGAGCAGCGTGTGCGCTAGCTGCCTCGGGAGCCCCTTGCGTCTCCGGGAAGCCCAGTCCGGAATGTGAATCCAGGGTGTCCAGAAGCGGTGCTGGCTCTCCCTCGTACCTCCTCTCGAAGCGGCGACGAAACTCAGAGAACGCAGGGTCCCTCCAAGGCACCGAAATTCTATAAAGGGCGTTCACTGCCTCTGTGATCGCCGCCACGTCGTCCTTTGCGAATTCGACGTCGCCATTCCTGTAGAAATCTGCGTACGCTGATGGCGCGGCTCCTCGCGAGTGTTCGAGCGCGGCCGACAGCCCGGTAGCGGTGTGCCACGGCATTGCAGGAGCAGACCTGAATTCGCCTATGGCGCCATCTAGTAGTGTCGAGACCCGCTGGGCCACCGGATGGTGCGGCGACACACAACGCAGCTGCTCGACCAGCGAGAGAAGTGCCCTTTCTTCATCTAGCGCATCCGGCACGACTTGGGCGAGCAGGCCGCAACGCCAACTATGAGCTGCGGTCTCACGAAGTTGTTCTGCATCTGAAGCGGTCCAAACGTTCGCAGCATGCATGCAGAGATCTGAGATCGACCGCGTTTGTTTCGCTTGGCCCACAAGAGCATAAAGCAGTCCGTTGCTCTTCGTACTCAGGAGCTCCGTCTTGCCGGATGAGTCACTCCACCAATACAGCTTGCCGTTCCTTGTAACGGTGCTCGGATTGAGCCTGACGCTCAAGGCTCCAACCTCAAGCAAAGCCTCACTGACGTCTTTGATTGCTTTATGGCAGATCTCGGCTTCGATTCGAAGCGCGACCCTTCCACCTCCACTTTCACACAACTTGAGCGACGTGTTCGCGCCGATGACGCCAGAAGTAACACCTGCACACATACCGTACGGTACTGGTCGCGAGGACAGGCGCATCAGGTAGCGACGGAGAGCGCGCACAATTTTTGGCGAGCAGCCATCTCGGGAAGCGAGTACTTTCTGGTATTGCTCCCACAAGGACGGGGCCGCCGCCAAGAGCGCTAGAGCGATATCAGAGCGGCGAAGAAGCTCGATTTCTCGTTCTGTGAACGTGTCGAGCACACCCGAAACGGGTGCACTTCCCTGGCCTGCAAAGAACGTATGGTAGGGCAGCAGCGGGGTGCGCAGAACGAAGTAGCCTGCGTCATTGAGCTGGATCCGGCGGGTCTTCATCCTCTACTCACAGCAGGAACAATGGCTTCCAAAGGCGCGCCACTCCTGGATTAACTGACGTTAGAGTCGCAAGCGCCTGACCACACAAACCGTTCATTAAACCGACGGCCTGCTCAGAACCCGAGTTGGCCGCCGCATTGCTGGTAGCGGAGGCGTCACCGCCCGCAGCGGCGCTTCGCACACGTTCCCAGGTCGCCGACATGAGTTTGCTCCGGGAAAACGCGTCTGTACCCAACTCCGGTGCGGACGAGAGCAGGAGTGCCCATGCTCCAGCCGTTCCATGGCAAAGCCCGTGGCCCTGGAGTCGACTTGCTGGATCGAACGTTTTCATCCGATCCGCCCAATGCTTGGCGATTCTGCCGCCCAAGCGACGCGCACCGCTCCCTATACTGGTTGGGGCGCACTCCTTCATGACAGCCGCCGTACCGGCGTCCCCGTAGCACCAAGTCGGCAAAGTTGAAGATCGAGACTCTTCTGTCACAACGATGGTCGGAAGCGATGGAAATCGCGAGAAATCAACCTCGCTACTAAGCCATGTCAGTGCTCCCTGCGCGAGCTTCGCGTCGCATGCCGCCCCAGTGAGGGCAGCCGCTCGAATGAGAAGTGTTGTAAGACCTGCGTGACCGTGCGCGACGCCGTAATCGTGGCACCCGGTCGGATATCTCAGCCGTGCTGTCGGTGCAAGGTGGCTAGGTTGTGACCGCCAAACGAGCCCGGTCGCGGTGACCTCCGCACGCTCCCTCAGTACACTTGTGACTACGTTCATGAGGCGGAGGTCGCCATCATGCTCTGCAGCTGCCTCGGCCAGTACGCCGATCCCCGCCAATCCAGTGATCAGGTCGTTCCCGACGTCGTCGACGAGCGGCTGACTTAGTATCCACGCTAGTTGGTCAACAAGATACCGACTCGCGCCGATGAGTGTACCGTCGCGCAACACCTGCCCAGCCCTCAAGAGAACCCAAGCGACTCCCGCAGCACCGACGAACAACGATGGTAGCGTCGGCCGGCTGGAAGCCATGTTTCTAAGCTGCGAGATGCTGTTCTCAGTCCGACGAAGTGCGATTCGATCACTGGGTCTGCAAGATAAGACTGCGAGGTTGAGCAGAACGAGGCCCGACAATCCGCCGGCTAGCCCCACCTGTTCTGGCTTCCAGCGCTCACCTATCTCATGCGCGATGGCGGCCGTCGCCGCAACCATTTCATCGTACTCACCTTCGTGATCCATCAATATCGCGTTTGCCATCCGTTATTAGTCTCCAGCTAAGCGCGCTGAGGAGTCGCCGCCATTCAACAGAGCGCAGGTGAATCGAAGACGGTCCGCGCTAGTCGTCCAGCGGACAGTCGCAGGTCCAACACTGCGTAGTCGTAACGCAAGTCGGGCAGTTGCTGTAGCTGCAAAGGTACGTAGCCTCTTCTGTCGGAACGCTGTCCATCGACGCGACGATGGTCACTTCGAACGCTTCGGCTTCTCGTTTTGGGTGCGATTTCGTCATTGTCATGTGAGTTCTCCAGCTAAAGGTTTGTTTTGAAGCAACTAGTGATGACGGCGACCTGCCACGATATTCTAGAAATTGAGAGCGCCTTCCGCCTCCGAGACGCTCTCACCATGTATTGGTGGTCGCGTTCGGCAATGAAAACGATTTCACCGATTTGCAAACCACACAAGCACGCTCTTGCGTCACGTTTGCGTCAATTTCAATTGTAGACGCGTCGACGATTTCTGCCGTGGACAGCACGCATGGGGATAGCGGTCGCGCCCATGGGTACGCCACCGAGTCAATGATCTTGCCTTGCGGGCCAGGAGCAACAACCCAGAAATCGATAGCACCGAGGCGCCCCCTGTTCAGTAGCAGGCCGCGTTGGCCGAACGCGCAGCCCGATCCGGTCCACTGGTCTTGCGACACGTCGATCTTGCGCAACGTTTGGCCCACCAGAGCGTTGACCCGCCCGGTACCGAACTCTACTGCAAACGGCGCATGCCATGTGCCTGAGGGCGCCACGGGTTTTCCTGTGAATTCACCGGGCCCTGAGCCACGTCTGCCAACGGAGAACCGGACTCGACCATTTGCGCCATCAAGAATTATTAGACGACGGTAAGCCTGGTCATAAACGATGAGTCCCTGCTTAGCAAATTTGATTCCTAAAGGGAACTCCGCCACGGTCAGCAGCCGGGTCGCGTCGAGATTCCAAAGGCGCCTCATTGTGATGTCCGCGGTCCGGCGCGGTGCAGCCCATCGCTGCACGACCGCATTGCCGGTCGCTCGGACGGCGCGCTGCCAAGAAATATTTCGTCCCAACGCCATCGCCGCGTGTATGGATGCTGCTACTGCGGCGACGCCCAATGAGCGGAGAAGAGTCTCCCAGATCAACGCAATCTTCCTGGCAGGTCGAACTGTCCAATAAAACATTCCTCTTCCGAAATACAATAGGGCACGTAGAGCGTTGAACAGATACCTGACGTCAATTGACAACCGCTCTCAGCCAACGCTGGTTGCGGCACCACCGCGACAACGACACCAACAAGAACCGGCAACGCCTACAGGAATCGAGCGCTCTATCGCATTTGCATCTCCCGTGTGTACAGGCCTGCAACGGGGCGTCTCGCCCACCGAGTGCGAGCCTCAGCGACTCGCTGCACGACTACTGCCACCCCGCTTCCACTCGGCAATAGCCAAACTGCGTCAGGATTGCGTCACCCAGACCGATTTCGCTCGCTTCATCCCACCCAATCGAGTTCGTCACCCAAGCGCCTTGCAATTACACCTGAATCCGGGCATGCTTTGTAGCAAACTGTCCGCGCACGGGGGCTATGTGACGAGAGAGAGAGAGAGAGAGAGAGAGAGAGAGAGAGAGAGAGAGAGAGAGAGAGAGAGTCGCGCGGGCATGAATCCGCGGAGCTTCGGCGAGTTGACCCAGGGGGCAATGTAATGAACACCTTGTTCGCCGCCACGTGGGTCTCAGACCAGGCTCGCAAGGAGCTGATGAGCCGTGCCCCCGGACTAAACTGGACGCATGCGGCCTCGCTCGCCGAGCTCAAGCGCTGCATTCATCGGGAACGAAGTTGTGCTGTTGTTGAAGTTGGCCACCGAGGGCATCCGCCCGTCGAACTCACCGATCTCCTCCATTCGTTGCAAGGCGGCACCGCGCCGCCGGTTTTGCTGCTTATGAGCCTCTCGGAGGACGCGGTGCGGGAGGCGATGGCTTATCGCCTGTGGAACGAGATCGAGGTCTTTGTTGTCGGGAGCGACTCGTGGTCGAGCCTCCCGGACATCCTCGCGGATCTCGTTGCCCACCCGGCAAAGGGTCCGCTCGCGTCGCGCCTGACTGCACTGCCGGCCAACCTGGCGAACGCCATGCTGATGGCAGCTGAGCACCCTGCCGATTGGCCGCTGAAACGCATTCTCGCTGAAGCAGGTACCTCCCGGAGCACGCTGGAACGACGACTTCAGGAGCTCGGCCTGCCCTCACCTGGCGCACTCCTGCGGTACTTCGCGCACGACGCAAGAAGACGGGCATAGGCGGCCTGTCTGACTTCGCCCTAACGAGTTGGCCACCGTCCGCCATCGCGAGGGCGAAACGGTGTCAGCAGATCAACGATGTCGCCGCAGCGACGCGCCATTTACTGTGCCGACGTCAACGTCGGCCTTGTCGCGATCGCTCACGTTGTGGTTTGATCGTCATCAGGTGCAGCCCGATGTCATTGCAGAGATTGAGGACAGTGCGGTGGTGAAGGTGTTCGGGAAAGGCGGTATCGGGCTGTTTGCGTCACCGATCGCGATTGAGAAGGACGTCATGGAGCAATTCCATGTGGAGCGCCTGGGCGTGCTTGAGGGAGTCGTTGAACGGTTTTATGCGATCTCTGTTGAGCGACGGATTACGCACCCGGTGGTGCGTGAGATTACGTCGGCGGCGCGGGAGCGCTTGTTCGGGTAGCAGCTGGTTGGCGAAAAGCGTGGCTTGTTAAAACAGCATGGACCGAGGCGTTCGGGATTATAGGGGCCATGAATGCTTTGAGAGCGTGAGCAACCCATCCTCATCAGCGGCGGACAGATAAACGCTGCGCTCGCCGAAGCCGACAATGGTCTCGCCGACTCTGAGCACTAATCTGCTGACCAGCTTGCCCTCGCGGTCGACGACGTCGTACCGCGGTTCGGGGGCTTTTGAGCTTCGCGATCTGCTGACCACAACGTTGCCGTCGCGCGTGAGGAGTATTGATCCGACGCTGCTGGTGCTGACCGGCGGATAGAACGCCGGGAACTCACCATAGTCAGCAGCCGAACGTCGTCGCAGCCCCTCTTCGCGCCATTGTTTCAACAGGAAAGCTTTCTCCGCGTCAGTGATCTTCGTTCGGGTTGTGGGGAGCCCCGGACCCTTTATCCACGTCCCATCCGGTCGCCGCCAATCAACGCGATACGGATCACGCCGCACAACTGCCAGCCAGCCATCCAGCGATAGCGCTGCCGGCTCTTTGACTGCAAGGGGATTTGGTTGCGGCATGCGGATTCCGATTCCACCGCTAGCCTGGAAGTATTCGAATCGTCGTTCAGCAACTCGCGCCCGCGCGACCGTATCCCCAAGGCCTGATGAGCGATGAACAAGCAGCAGGAACGATGAATCGCGCTCCCCGAGCGTTGCACTTCCGACGGCGGTTGGAGCCTGATGCTCCGGGAACCGTTCCACCAGGACGCGTCCCGCGTTGGAGATCCCCGATATTGCCATTGCTCTTTGGAGGACCTGCTCGGACGCCGGCAGGGTACCCGCCATGTCGCCACCGTTCAATAAAAGGGCGCGGCGCGTTTGAATGTGGACCATCAAGGTTGAATCACCTGCAAGGGGAAAGAGTGAGCCCGGAGTTTCGTACTCCCGGGGCCCGCGTCCTCGCCGACCTACAGGTTCCACCCGATCCGTCGCAAAGTCGCAGATGTAAAGCAGTCCATCGCGCTGGTCTGAGACCAGCACGCGCCCGTCGGAGATCTCCCGGATCGACATTATGCTGGCGAAGACCTTCGAGAGTCTGGCGGATGCCCTGTGGAGTCGTTGCTCTTTCGGCTGCGGGATTGCAGAAATTGGACCGCCCGTCACAAGCACGGCAAGAATACAACGCGCGATTCTGGTAAGCTGCATAGGAGAAAACTCCGCATCGATAATAGTTGGCGACAGCCCAATTCTCGGACGCCCACCCCGACATGCGACTTTCGCATCGTTACCCCCTAGCGCGGCGCATTTTTTGCCTCCTCCGTGGCTCGCTTAATGTATGCACGCAGCGTATCCAGTGGGGGTACACCGTTCACTCTCCATGCCCCTACCAAGAGGGTGGGCGTTCCCTCCACACCCAAACGCCTGCCCTCGCGAACGTCTCTCTCCAAAGCAAGCAGTGGCGATGACGACCGGACGCACTCCGCGAAACCCGAACTGTCCGTTACGCCCGCCAAGCTGGCGAACCACCACCACGGAGCGAGGCCAAGAGAATCGGCATTTTCAAACAAGGCCCGATGCATTTCCGGAAACCGTCCCTGGTCCCCCGCGCACTCGCTCGCACGAGCGGCGGGCACGGCGAAGCGATGGTTGGGCATGGGAAAGTGGCGATAGAGCACCCGAAACTGCTCTCCTGAGGACCACAGGGAGTCCGCAAATTGATGGAACGTCGCGCAAGTCTGCGAATTCTACCACGGTGACAGGCGCCTCGGCGACTCCTAAGCTGCGACCGGAGTCCGTGAACGACAGCCAGTCCGGATTACGCATCCAGTGGTACAGGAGATCACGTCGGCGGCGCGGGAGCGGTTGTTCGGCTGAGCCGCACTTCCCAGGTGCTCAGTAGTAGAACGTTCCAGTGGCACCTTGTGGCTTGGGATCCCCGTGAGAGCAGCGCAGTGAATCGCACGGTTGGGATTATCGGAGAAAATGCCGGCGAACGCGCTCACGCGTCGCCCGCCAGTTCTCAATCTCGACCTGCTCTTCGGCGGCGATCAAGGCCGCCGCCTCCTCCGCTGAGTTCGCATTGCGGTTCAAACTCGCTTGCCGCATAGCGTCCGCCAGTCGTCGAGTTCGTCGCTCCGCTTGCACACTCTCGACGTGCTTTTCCACGCGGCTTGCGTGATCAGCGCTGAGCTCTGCAATGAGCGCAAACACCTCATTCGGAAAGGCGGCGAAGGAGTAGTTGATTTCGCTGGGATCTCTGCTTCCCCCTTTGATCGCGAGCAAGGCACGCTGTCGGTCGAGGCAACAATAGCGAAGGCTCTGCACAAGATCATCGGCCATGGTCTCGCAGCCAGGTTCGCGGGTCCAGGGGGCCAACGCTGCGCGCAGTTCCGTTTCGGTGAAAGGAAATTCTACCGGATCGAGCCAATCCGCTCCTTCGCTCGGAGCTGCGCGCTGCATGTACCGATCGAATTCCGCAGGAGTCATTCGCCGGATTGATAGTGATTCAGGCTGCGCCGACGACCAGCGGTCGCTGTTTGCGCCAGAATGCAGGTATTGAGAACGGGTTCATCGTCTACTTCTGCAAGCACAGCGAGCGTGTCGCCGCTGACCGAAATTAATGCGGCGGACTGCCGTGCGGGTTTCTGCAGCTCAACGTTGACGGCGCAGCGACGTGCTGATCACAGTAGTCAACGTGTGGTTCCGCTCAAGCTGCCGACCGTTCGGCCGCTGAATCAATTGATCCAGGTACCCCACTTCCAAGCGAAGCGCATCCGACATCCGACGTCCGATCATGAACTGCAGACGGTTCTGATCGAACACGTTGGACGCGATCTCGCTCCCCCAGTTCATGAAGAGTTCATTGGTGAGTTGAAAATAGAACTCGCCGTTATCGAGCGTCTTCCCCTGCAGCGGCACCGTGGCACGCGCCTGATATCGAAAGCGATTCGTCGGCACCCAGCGGTCAACGTCCCCGGATGACGAGGTAACACGTCCTAAAAACCGCCGCTCATAGCGGTACCTGTGTGAGAACGATGTGCGACCGGCTGAATGCAATAGTTTGAGATCTGCAAATGCACGGTGCTCCGGCGAGGTGAACGCAATCGGAAGTTTGCCATAGGGATGTGTGGTTGTGCCGGCGTACCCCAGCGACCAGCGTACGTTCGCCGATTGGTTCACCCGCGCGCTCACACGCCACAACCCCTGCGCGAACTCGCTGAATGGACCGCTCATCCGCAGCTGCAGATCGTGGTCTACGGACCAGCGGCTGTTCACCGCCGTCTCACCAAACCACGCGACCCAACCGTTGAAATTCTCAAATGTCTCGCGCTGAGCCCCAGCGACAGCGGGCAGCAGCAAGGCCAACGTAGCAATAGAGCAGACGTTACGACGAAGCATGTATCGAGAGATAGAGGTGTTGAACTCAGCGCTTGCAGATCATACCGCGCCGGAGCATGCTATCCAGATCATCACATCTTTGCCACCCAAAGCGCTCATGACAGACATTCGACTCACGCCCCTGCCTGCGGGGCGGCACCTTTCACTCCGCGACATCGATGCCCGCCCCCCCGCCGGGCTTCCGGAAAAAGACGCGCTCAAGAAGCTCCTGAAACAGGAACAGAAGCGCCTAGCGGAGCTGCAGGGCCGTCTGTACGCAGACGGCGGTCACGCGGTGCTTGTTGTGCTGCAGGGGCGGGATGCTTCAGGAAAGGACAGCACGATCCGGAAGGTGTTCGACGCCTGCAACCCACAGGGATGTCACGTCACCAGCTTCAAAGCACCCACGCCGGATGAACTCGCCCACGACTACCTGTGGAGAGTGCATAAAGCTATACCGCCCAAAGGCCACATCGGGATTTTCAATCGGTCGCACTACGAAGACGTGCTCGTCGTGCGGGTGCGCAACCTTGTTCCGCCGGCCGTATGGAAAAAGCGGTTCGACGAAATCAATGCCTTCGAGCACATGTTAAGCAACAATCGAACGATCATCCTGAAGTTTTTCCTGCATATCTCCCGCGATGAACAACGCGAGCAGTTTCTGGAACGACTCACCGATCCAGAGAAGAACTGGAAGTTCCGCGAAGGGGATCTTGAGGACAGAAAATTGTGGGGCGCCTACAGCCGCGCGTACACCGACGTTCTGAAAAAATGCAGTACGAAATGGGCGCCGTGGTACATGGTGCCGAGTGACCATCGACTGTCCCGGAGCTACCTGATCACGCGCGCCATCAACGACACGCTGGCCGGTCTTGATCTCCGTTACCCGCGGGCCAGCAAGCGTATCCTGGCCCTCAAGACCACGTTGCAGCCGTAGGCGTGCGTAGCCCGCGTTGAACATGGCTACACCAATCGGTCGCACGCTCCGAAACTCTTTGCTATGTCACGTGATAGCGAGTCCCCGGCTCCTGCCAGCGTCGGTCGCATGGTATCGCGCCTCGCCATGGTAGCGCTGCTCGCCGGCGCCGCCCTCGCCGCGCAGGTGCAGGGCCGCTTCACACTGGGCGACACACTCTCCCACGTTCGGCAGGTTCAGGGATCGCCCGAAGTGCGCGAGTTCCTGCCCTCCCTTGGCGTGGAGATCTGGTCGTGGGACAACGCCTCGATCACCTTCGACATCAGCTCAATGCGCGTGATCGAGTGGCGCGATCCAAGCCGTGTCCTGCGCGTAGAGTTGCGCCCCTCCCTGACCTCCCGCGACTCCGTCATCTCGCTGGGTGACGCACTCAGCGATGTCGTCCGCGTCCATGGTACGCCCTGGGCGCTCACGCAGGCTGCCCCCGGCAGGCCGATGTATCTGGCGTATGGGTTGAGTCTGGTTGGGGTGGGAGCCGATAGCGTGGTTGAAGGATGGCAGCGCCGCGACGACGTGCTGCGGATCGCTGCGGGTGACAATTTGCTCGCCCAGGCGCGGTTTGGCACGCCGCCCTCACTCGGTCGGGTACGCACAACAGGGCTCGGCAACCCTTCGCCACTGGTGCGCGACTAACGGACAACGGGTAGAGGGCAAACTTCCCAGAGTGGCAGAACCTGCTGCTCCCCTCCCCCTGCCAACATCTCTGGTCCGGAGTCGTCCATGCGTTCCATCAAGCTCATTGGCCCGTTTCTCGTTATTGCCACCGCGCTGCCATGCGGTGCGCAGGCTACCCGGACACTCGGACAGCCCGAGGTCGAGTTCGCCGAACCGTTCACACGTTTGGTTGGCGTCCGCGAGCTCAAGGATGGGCGCGTGGTCACCGCAGATATCCGCGACAAAGTCATTCAGCTGATCGATTTCAAGAGCCGTCGGATGACAAAGATCGGACGTGAGGGAAGCGGGCCAAAGGAGTTTGGTCTGCCAATGGCGCTTATTGACCTTCCCGGCGACAGCAGCGCGGTGTACGACCCACTGAATCAACGCTTGTTGGTTATTAATCCGGACGGCACCCCCGGCGTGTTTATTTCCTCATCAGGCGGTGGTGCGGGCGGCGGCGGCGGGATGGCGATCCGTGTTGGCGCGCCCAGCTTTACGGATGCCAGGGGACGGATGTACTCTCTGGCACCGAACATTCGTCCGACTGCGAATGGCGGCATGGAATCGTCGGACTCGTCTGCCATTCTTCGGTACGATCGCGCTGCTGGTAAAACTGACACGGTCGGATTTGTGCGCACGCCAAGCTCCAACACACAGGTGTCGGGTGGCGCGGGGAGAATGGAATTTCGTATGGGGGTGGCCAACCCGTTTCTCGCGCGTGATGCGTGGTTCGTGACCCCCGATGGCAAAGTGGGCGTCGTCCGATCACCTGAGTATCGGATTGACTGGGTGTATCCGCAAAAGTCGACCGGTAAGGCCATCGCGTTCTCGCCGATCAAAGTATCGGAGAAGCATAAACAGGCTTGGCGCGACAATCGCAAGAATCAGACGGCAATCATGATGACGAACAACAACGGCCAGCGCTCAATGTCGGTGGGCGCACCGCGCGTGGCTGATATGCCGGACCCGACCGACTGGCCGGACCTGATGCCTCCATTTCTGGCTGCCAGCCGGCTACTCGTCGCGCCGAACGGGAACGTGTGGGTGCAACGCGTGACTGATGCCAATGAAACGCGTGCCACCTACGACGTGATCAATCCCGCAGGCCAGGTCGTTGAACGCGTCGTGCTTCCAAAGCAGACAACGGTCATCGGTTTCGGCAACGGCACCACGTACACGGTGCGCACGGATGAGGATGACCTGCAGTACCTGCAGCGGCATCGATCAAAATAGGGGATGAGGGGCGCCTCCTATCGCATACGCCCCTCGTTACCCAGATTCGACATCATGCTTACGTATCCAAGGCGTCCCCGCGCGCTGCTGGCAGCGCTCCGCGTTGCCTGCGCCACTGTTTTTTTTCTCACTGCATGCGACAAGTTCGCATCCGGCGATAGTTCAGCTGCAGCCGCGTCGGATACGAGCGCCACTGCCGATGCGTCAGCCGATGCACCTGAGGCAGCGCGCACGGTCGATCTTCCCGTGACGGTGTCGGAGGTGAGGGACGGCGACCTGGTGTTGTCGGTGACGAGTACCGGTCAGGTACGTTCAGATGGAGAAGCGACACTCAAGAGTGAAGTGGCTGGCACGATCGAAGCCGTCCTGGTTCGGCCCGGCGATCGCGTGCGGAAGGGTCAGGTTCTGGTTCGGATGGACCCGCGTCCTTTCGAACTTTCCGTTCAGGAAGCGCAGGCGGCAGTCGACGAAGCGGAGGTTCGCTACCAGGACGTGATCGCCCCTGATTCGATCGTCACGGGCAAAGCGCCGAGTGATCAGCTGCGGCGCATTGCATTGACGCGATCGGGACTGCAGGGCGCGCGGGTGCGTCTTGATAAGGCGAAGTTTGAGAGAGAGCGCTCGCGTATAGTGGCACCATTCGACGGCATGGTCGATCGCGTGGATCGTTCAGCTGGCGAGCGTGTAGCTGCGGGCGAAACAATCACTCGTGTGGTGAACCTGGGCGCACTCCGCATCGAAGCCTCGGTGCTTGAACATGATCTGCCACTTGTTCGCGAAGGGGGCATGGCGACGGTGACCAGCACCTCGGCACGCGACCGCGCAGTACAGGGTCGAGTCTCTGCCGTGCTGCCGATGATCGACACCACGACGCGGGCCGGCCGGGTATTCATTCGTATTCCCAACACGGGTGCGTTGCGACCGGGGATGTACGCCGATGTCCGTCTTGAAGCGGATCGCCTGAAGAACCGTCGGCTCGTTCCTGCACGGGCAATCATTGAACGGGACGGCCGACCACTGGTGTTCGTGGTAAAAGAAGGGCGCGCGCAGTGGGTGTATGTCAACGCGGGTCGATCGAACGGCATCGACACCGAAGTGCTGCCTGATTCAGGGACAGGGCTGATCCCGGTTGAACCCGGCGATCGGGTGATTGTGTCGGGCCATCTCACGTTGACGCACGACGCGCCGGTGCGCGAAGTTGCCGACACTACGACGTCAGTCGCGCCCGTTCGGGGGCGCGGTCGTTAGGTGACTGGCAAATAAGGGGTCGGGGCGCAATCAGGTGCTGATTTCAGAAAGCAGACTCGCGCCCTCTGCTGAACGAAACGTAGAGTTGCCTATGGCTCGCTCGGTGGACGCGACAGATCATCAAGCAACCGTGCCACGAGCGCGGTCCACCCGGTCTGATGGCTCGCACCCAAGCCACGACCGGTGTCTCCATCGAAATATTCGTGGAAGAGCACAAGATCCTTCCAGTGGTCGTCTGCCATAAAACGTTCGCTGTCGCCGTGCGACGGGCGGCCCGTTCCGTTTTCCCCGGGAACAAACAATGAAGCGATGCGGCGCGAAATATCGCGCGCGATTTCGGCGAGGTTCGCCTGGTGCCCCGACCCCGTTGGATACTCAACAGTAAAGTCATCACCATAAAAGTGGTGATACCGTTCCAGCGCCTCAATCAACAGATAGTTCAACGGAATCCAGACCGGGCCGCGCCAGTTGGAGTTGCCACCGAATAACCCGGTGGTGGACTCGCCCGGTGTGTAGTCCACGCGGTGTTCGATGCCGTCGACCTTGAGCACAAAGGGATGTTCAGCATGGACACGGGAGAGCGATCGCACGCCATGCGGCGACAGGAATTCGTTCTCATCGCACAGGTACTTCAGCACCCGCGTCAACCGCTCACGACTCGGCACCGCGAGCAGCCGATGGCCATTGGAGTCGCCGTTCTTCTCACGCGATTCAACCAACGTGATGTGCGACGAGAGGTCGGAACGATTGCGGATGAACCAGTCCAGCCGACGCTTGAACCCCGGGAGCCGGTCGACCACCGACTGTTCAAGAATGTCCACCGCGAACATTGGCACGAGGCCGACCATCGAACGAATGCGCATCGGGACCTGCCGTCCATCCACGTGCAGCTGATCGTAGTAGAATCCGTCCTGTTCATTCCACATGCCACCATCGCCTAACGTGTTCATCGCGTCACAGATCGCGACAAAATGTTCGACAAACTTGCTGGCGACATCTTCGTAACTCCGATCGGTCGATGCCAGCTCCAGCGCAATCGACAACATCGTCAGGCAGTAAAACGCCATCCACGCCGTGCCATCGGCCTGTTCAAGTCGCCCACCAGTCGGCCAGGGCTTCGAGCGATCGAACACACCGATGTTGTCGAGGCCAAGAAACCCTCCACCAAAGATGTGTTTCCCGTCGAGATCCTTGCGGTTCACCCACCATGTAAAGTTGATGAGCAACTTGTGAAACGCACGCTCGAGGAACACACGATCCCGGTGTCCGCGCGGGCCGCTCATCTTGTACACGCGCCAGCATGCCCACGCATGCACCGGCGGATTCACGTCACCGAACGCCCATTCGTACGCCGGCAGCTGCCCGCTGGAGTCCATGTACCATTCGCGCAAAAAGAGCAGCAACTGCTCGCGAGCGAAGTGGTTGTCCATCCCTGCGAAGGCGACGGTGTGAAAAGCCACGTCCCAGGCGGCGAACCATGGATATTCCCATGTGTCCGGCATGGTGATGATGTCGCGGCAATGCACGTTTCCCCAGCCATGATTTCTGCCTCGCAATCGCTTAACAGGAGGCGGCGGTGACGCAGGATCTCCTTCCAACCACTCACGGACGACGTAATAATAAAACTGCTTGGACCAGAACATGCCTGCGAACGCCTGCCGCACCACATTGCGCTCATCTGCAGGCATTTCTGCAGCAATGTTGGCGTTGTAAAACTCGTCGGCTTCCTGCCGACGATTGGCGAACACGCTGTCGAAGTCGGCGCCGAGTGCATCGGAAATGTGAAGTCGATGCTCACAAAGGCGCAGGCGAAACGTCGTCGATTCACCGGGTGAGAGCGTGCACTGGTAATGAAACGCCGCCTTTGTTCCCTTCCCCGTCAGATTGACCGCGTCCCGATTGCCTTCCACGACGTACTGATGAAATGCGTCTTTGGTAAACGGCGTTGGGCTCGGCACACCGTAGAGCCGCTCCATATTCGTGTTGTTTTCAGTAAACAACACCTCCGGAGCGGCCCCGTGGTGACCGTCCGCAGCGAGACATTGATAGCTGCCTAACGTGTCGTGGGACGCACTGATACGGTGTGTGCCGCTGCGCTCAAGGTGCGGCCGCACCGGGTATTCTTCGCCCTCCCTGCCCCAACTCCATGTGTTCCTGAACCACAACGACGGAAGCACGTGGCACGGTGCCGACTCAGGGCCGCGGTTCGTGACCGTGATGGCGATCAGGATGTCCTCAGGCTCACCCTTCGCGTACTGGATGTCGACATCAAAGTAACGATGTTCGTCGAAGATTCCGGTGTCTTCGAGTTCGAACTCCGGCTCTTCGCGCGAACGCTTCGCATTTTCCGCCACCAGCTGTTCGTACGGAAAGCGCGCCTGCGGGTACTTGTACAGCGCACGCATATATGAATGCGTGGGCGTGGAATCCAGATAGAAGTACGCCTCTTTGACATCTTCGCCGTGATTCCCCTGCGGGCCGGTCAATCCAAAGAGACGCTCTTTCAGATACGGATCGTTGCCGTTCCAGAGTGCTACAGCAAAGCAGAGACGTCCCTGACGATCGCTGATGCCGAGGAGCCCGTCCTCACCCCAACGGTAGGCGCGACTGCGGGCGTGGTCGTGCGTGAAATCAGTCCACGCGTCCCCTCCAGCTGAATAATCCTCGCGGACCGTGCCCCACTCGCGTTCGGCCAGATAGGGACCCCAGCGCTTCCAGTTCGCGACACGCGCGGCCTCTTCTTCGAGCCGGCGCGATTCTGCATTGTCAGCTCCGGACTGGCGGCCGAGATATGGGGGAGTTCTCACTCGGGCACGGTAGTTGGCCTCCGGAGGGTGCGCAACCGTTAGCCGGTCGTAGCTCCCTTGCGCGAACTATGGGACATAACCCATATTTCATGACATGGCGACCGTCTTTGATGGCGATTTCGAGTGGGACGCGGCGAAGGCGGCAGCCAACGTGCTCAAGCATGGTGTCGGCTTTGAGGAAGCCGCGACCGTCTTCGCTGATCCCTTCGCCGTCTACCTCGACGAGGGGTCGGGCGCTGAACGGATGGTGGTCATCGGAACCTCACTGCGCGAGCGCATGCTGTTCGTCGTGCACGTCGAGCGCGGGGTGAGAGATCGGATCATCAGTGCGCGCCCCGCCACCCCGGCGGAGCGAGCCGTTTACGAATCGGGAGATCCACATGGGACAGACCGCTAGGAAGAAACCCGTCGTCGAAGCGCGGGAAAAGCCCGTGCGCGTGTTAGGGCGCGGGCTACGCGCGGCGCGCGGTGTCCGTTTGAGCTTGCGCGCACTGCGGGAGGCCACTGGGAAGACCCAAAGCGAAGTCGCGATGGCGGCACAAATGGATCAGGGCGACGTGTCGCGCCTGGAGCGTCGACGGGACTTCGACGATGCGCAGGTGTCAACTCTGCGGCGCTACGCGGCGGCGCTCGGGGGCCAGATCGAGCTGGTGATGACGTTTGGGAATCGCCGCATCATTGTCAGTGCGGCGCACGCCCCGGCGACCAACCTCACGCCGGCTAACAAGCCATTGCGGAAGACGGGCCGAAAAACGGCCCGCAGCTGAACGCCAGTTCGTTTGGGCTGCAGGATTTACCTGGGCGCGACTTCGAAACGCCGTGATTGGGGAATTTTGGCACCACATCTCGCGCGGGAGCGACGATCGACGTGCGCCGAATGATTCGCGATACACGTCGACTTTTCCTACATCCTCGTTAGGCTCGCGACGTGTGATTCACGCTGGGAGGCCGTTTCCAAGGCCGCGCCATGCGCCGGGTATGGTGCCTCGGGGTCCTCCAGGCAAGCTCGCAAAAAGCGTTTGACGCGGTGCAACGATCACGGTATTACTACCTGTGTAGCTTCAACAGGGAGGCGACGATTAGGCGGTTCGCTGGAGCGTGCGGCAGGCCGACGAACGCGAGGCATTGGGCCCATCGAGCGCGTCCGTTCGTTTCGGCCTTTGTATGCGGACTGGCTCTTACCCTCGTTCCGAATCATGCCGCACTCGCCCAGATCGTCATACGCTACTCAGGAAGCGACCAGGCGATGGCAACTTGGCGCGTGGACCAAAGGCCAATGCTTACGATCGAAGCAGCACGTGAGCCCTTCTCTCGCGTAACGGGCGCCGCGCGGCTGAGTGATGGTCGAGTTGTAGTGGCCGATCGCGACACCAGGAAGATTCACTATTTCGATCGTACTGGTCGATTGCTGCGCACTGTTGGCGGGCTTGGCAAGGGTCCCGGGGAGTTTGATGACATCGACCACTTTGAGCGGCGCGGCGACAATCTCGTCGTCTATGACGGTAATCACGCGGTGCACCTCCTGGACGCTGGCTCCGGGAGGCTGATGCGTCGGGTTGCACTGGCGCGTGTGACTGGCTTCGTGCCAAACCCCGCAGTGGGAATAATGCGGGACCAGAGCATACTGTTCGCGGCCAGAAAGATGGAGCGACCCCGCACCGAACCGGGGATCTTCTCGGACTCGCTTGCCCTTTTCAGAGTGGCGGACACAACCGCTTTCGTTGAATGGTTTCCTACCGAGGTCATGCACCGCGCCTCCGGTGCCCGCGCGGCGTACCTGGTGGGGTTTGGACCGCGGACACGTCAGGTGGTTTTCGATGACAGGCGCTGCCATGGGTATACCGCACGATATGAGATTCGCTGCACGAGTCCCGCGGGAATGCTCCTGCTGACCATTGTCCGTGAGATCCCGATACGGTCTGTAACGAATCGCGAACGTACGGCGTATCGGCGAGCCGTGTCGGGGTTTCGCAGCGATGGATCCAATCGCTTCCAGGATGCCTCGCTTCGAGAGCATCGCGCCAGAGTTGCTGAGCAAACAGCGTTCGCTACAACGCATCCGGTCTGGTTTGATCTCATGGCGTCGCATCAGGCGACCTGTGGGTTCGTGACTACGCTCCCGCCGACGCAGTTAAGTCAGGCTATGTGGTTTTCCCGGAGGCGGCCTCGACGTGGAGCGTGTTTAATGCTCAAGGCAAGTGGCTCGCATCGGTGACGTTGCCCAAGGGATTCGTACCGACGGACATCGGCGATGACTACGTGCTCGGCGTTACGCAGGACGAGGACGAAGTCGAAGGTGCGACCATGTACCGTCTCGTCCGAACCCCATGACCGCGGTTGGCGAAACCATCGGTTAATCCACTAGGCTTACGACCGCCTACGGATCCCACGCGAAACGCGTCGCTACAACCCGGCCAAGCCCCCGCAGGCGCGAAGACGCCTTCCGTGGTACGACGGCTGCTGACGAGGGGCACCACAAACTGCGTCGCGGTCTCCATGAAGCAGCGCAATTTCGTTATGCCGGCCTTTCCTTCCTTCGCGATTGCAACAAGTTGGGTGGTCCAGTAAACCCCCCGCACAGGCGCTGAGCCTAACTCTGGTCCACTCCGCCTTCAGCCAAGCAGCCAAACCCGCGTGTCCCTTGCCTCCGCCGCAGTAAAAAGACCGGTTGCGACGATCGCCTCTGTGTTGGCGATCGTACTGCTGGGCTCGGTATCGCTGAGCCGGCTCCCGGTCTCGCTCCTTCCGGACGTGACGCTCCCCGTGCTCACGATCCGAACGCTGTATCCCGGGGCAGCAGCAACGGAAGTTTCGCGTTTCATCGCGGAACCGATCGAAGAGGCCATCGCTGCCACGCCAGGACTCGTGGAACTCCGATCGGTGTCTCGCACGGGCGAAGCCACAACAATCGTGCGTTTTGCATGGGGCACGAACATGCAGACGACGGTGCTCAACGTACGCGAACGCCTCGACAACGCACGTTCTCTGCTCCCTGAACGCGCCGAGCGACCCACGCTTCTTACAAGTGATCCGGGAGAGCGTCCAATCGCGGTACTCGCACTCGGCACTACCGGGAGTCTGCGTGATCTCTCGCGGACCGCCGAGGAGGTCTACGCGCGGCGCCTCGAACAGATCAGCGGCGTCGCGAGTGTGGCCGTGGTGGGAGCGCCGGAAGATGAGATCCGCGTGGAGGTGGACCCGTCGCGACTGCGATCGCTGGACCTGACGCCTAACGATATTGCCACGGCCATTGAGGCGGCGAATCCGACGGGCGCCAGCGGGACCATCCGTCGCGGTCAGTTTCGTTTTGCTGTACGCACGCTCACGGAGTTCCGTGATCCCGACGAAATTCTGGAGGTCCCGGTGGGGCCACCTCGCAGCGGCCTGCGCATCCGGGATGTTGCGACAGTGTCGCTCACCACCGCCGATCCGCTCACACTGACTCGCCTCGACGGCCAGCGTGCCGTCGGACTTGTCGTGTATAAGGATGCCGGAGCAAACACGGTGTCAGTCACGCGCGAACTTGAGAGGACGGCGCAGCAGTTGGCGGCAGAGTTTCCGACGATCAATCTGACGGTCGTGGCGTCGCAGGCGCAGTTCGTGGTCGACGCACTCTCGAACCTCGGGCAGGAGATTGTGATCGGCGGCGCGATCTCTCTGTTGTTGATCCTGTTGTTGCTGCGCAACTGGCGGATGTCGATCGCGATCGCGGTGATGATCCCACTCTCGGTCCTTGTCGCGCTCGTTCTGCTACAACAGATGGGTGTGACGATCAACGTTCTCTCGTTAGGCGGCCTCGCGCTCGGTGTCGGGCTCCTCGTGGATAACGCCATCGTGGTCACCGAGGCCTCGGCGCGAAAGCACCAGGAAGGGGTGCCGTTGATGCAGGCCACGATAGACGCGACTCAGGAAGTGTCCGGACCACTCATTGCAGGCACGCTCACAACGCTGCTGGTCTTTGGCCCGATCATTTTTGTGCGCGGACTCGCGGCCGCCCTCTTTCGCGATCTGTCGCTCTCTGTCGTCATGTCGGTGGGCGCCTCACTCATACTCGCGCTCACACTCATGCCGGTGCTCATCGCCGGACGCAGAAAACATGCGGCATCCCTCCCCGCCCCGGTGACGGGGCCACCGGATGCGATGGATCGTATGGGCGGCAGATTAACACACTGGTACGAGGAGGGGATGATCTGGTCGCTGGCGCACCCGCGCTTGATCGCTGCCATGACCATCGCGGCGACGCTGTTTACCGTGTGGGTCACCATGCAACTCCCGAGAGAAATCCTCCCCGCCGTGGACGAACGCGTTGCGGTCGCCCAGCTGCAACTCGCTGAGGGCACGGCGATCGAGGAAACCACGCGTCAGGTGGCTCGGCTCGAAGACGCAGCAAAATTGTTGGGCTCCCGCAACATCTACAGTCGAGTTGGCAGCGCCACCGATGAAGAAGTACTGGCCGGAGCGCCGCCTGGATCGGCGGCTACCGCGCAGATTCTGCTCCCGGTGCCTGACGGTCTCCCTGCAGAGGAGTTTGCCAATGAGCTGCGCCGTGCTGTGCCTGATCTGGCCAACGGTGCGCTGGCACTTGACTTAGCGGGGCAGTCGGAGTTCGGATCGTTGATCGGGCGCGAAGGGCGCCTCGTGCGCGTGGAGTTGAGTGCGCGCACACTTGATCAAGCCACAGTATGGGCAGACACGGCGCGGCGAGTGCTGTCCGGCGTACCGACTTTAACCGACATCAGGAGCGCACAACAGGGGTCGGCGCCGTTGATAGAGGTAGGATTGCGGCGCCAACGCATGGCCGAACAAGGAGTGTCGATCACCGACGTCGCGAACGCGCTGGCCGGCGGATTGGGCGGTGTGGAAGCGAGTGAGTTGCGCGAGACCGATCGCCGGACGCCGATTGCCGTTCGCTACTCAGGCGATGCGAACGAAGACCTCGCGTCAGCACTCTCCACCGTCATCAGGGGTACTCCGGTCCGCGAGTTTGTTATTCCGCAGGAAGTGCGCGCCCCGGTGGAGGTCGTGCGCGTTGGGCAGCGCCCGGTCGTAGCTGTTGAGGGCCTTGTCACAACCGGAGGCACAAGTGGCGCGACCAAGGATGTGATCAGCGCCATGTCCGCGCTCACTCTGCCGCCGGGAGTCACGTGGGCGGTAACCGGGGCGGACGCGGAGCAGCAGCGGACGACGCGTGAGCTCAGTTTCGCCGCGCTCCTCTCGGTTGCCCTGGTTTTTCTGGTGCTCGCGGGAGAGTTCGGATCGTTCCGCATACCTATGGTTGTCATGCTGACCGTCCCCCTCGCTGCAGCCGGTGGCTTAATTCTTTTGTGGCTGACCGGTCAGAGCATCAATGCCGTTTCGTTGATCGGCCTTGTCGTCATGATCGGCATGGCAGACAACGAAGCGGTGGTAAAGCTTGATGCAATCCGTCGTTTCCGCGAAGCCGGGCATAGCGTGGACGAGGCTGTGCTGCTTGGCGGGAAGCAGCGGTTGCGTGCCATCGCGCTCTCCAACCTCACGACAATCACCGGTGTGCTTCCCATGGTGTTTGGCTGGGGAAGCGGAGGCGCGCTGTACCAACCTCTCGCGGCGGGAGTCATCGGCGGGAGCGTTTCTGCGTTGCTGGTAACGTTTTTTGTTCTCCCCACTGCGTATGCGGTGTTGGAGCGGCGCGCCGAGCGAAAGATGGCGACCGCATGATTCGCTGGGCGGCGCACAGACCTGCGGCGATCTGGGCCATCGCGGCGTCCCTCCTGCTGGCAGGGGGCATGGCGTTCTCGCGTCTGGCTCTGGCCACGCGTACTTCTGTTGAACTGCCGAGGCTTCAGATCTCGACCGGTTGGCCCGGTGCCGCGGCTGAATTGGCGGAGATGTATGTCGCGTCACCGATTGAGTCAGCCATTCAGGGTGTGCGTGGTGTGCGGCGCACGCGAAGTGAGTCGTCTTCGGAGCGTGTGACGTTGACGGTTGAACTGGACCCCAGCGCCGACGTTCAGCTGACGCGTCTGGCGCTGCTTGAGAGGATTGAAGTACTGCGGCGCGAATTCCCGCCGGGAGTGATTCCGCCCCGCGTGTCCAATTTTGTACCTGAGGAACTTCAGGAAGAATCGTTGATGATGGTGACCGTCGGCGGACCGTATACACCCGGCGCGTTACAGCGATTGGCGAACGAGGTCTTCGAGCCGCGCCTTTCGGCGGTGCCCGGTGTGGCCGGCATCAGCGTATCGGGCGGGGCGACTCTTGGCGTGGGCGTGTCATACGATCCATCGTTGCTTCGGCAGCTGGGCATTGATGCGTCAGCGCTCGGCATCGCCGTCACACAGGCTCGAGCGGTAATGGCGTTAGGCAGGGAGCGGCGTGGTGCGCAGCAGCGAGCCGTATCGATCCGGGATCAGCCGAACGCTGTTGAACAACTCGAGCAACTTCCCGTGCGTGGGGCGGGCGGCAAAGTGTATCGGCTGGGCGAACTGGCTTCCGTGCGCCCGGAGGAGGATCAGCGTGGCATGTTCTTTCGCATCGACGGTCAGCCAGCGATCTCCATGTCCATCTCGCGCCTCCCCGACGCAGATGCCATCAAAACTGCTGCGGCTTTGCGCAAAGCGCTCGACGAGCTGCGCACGTCGCTGCCCACCGGCGTGACACTGCGCGTCGCCGCTGATGATTCCGAACAACTGCTGAAACAACTGCGCGATCTGTTTACGCGTGGCGCCGTGGCAATGGTGTCGGTGCTGATTGTACTGCTGGTATTTCTGCGCAACATAAAGATCGCCGGCCTGGTGTTGTTTACCGCAGCGCTCGCGGTGAGTGGTACGGCGCTTGGGCTGTACCTCTTCGACATACCAGCGAACATGCTGACGCTTGCCGGCCTTGCGATGGGCATCGGCATTCTGGTTCAGAACGGACTGGTGGTGGCTGAGCGACTCGGTACAACGGCGGACACTCCTGATGGGCGTGCCGCCGCGGCGCGCCGGATTGCACCGGCCGTCCTTGGAGCCACGCTCACCACTGCGGTGGTGCTGTTCCCATTTCTGTATCTGCAGGGTGATGCGCGGGCCGCGTTCATGCCGTTCTCATCGGCGTTCCTGCTTGCACTTTCCTGCTCGGTCGCGGCCGCGCTTCTCGTGGTCCCTGCGCTCGGCGCCGGGCATCGTGTAGGAGAGCTCCGTTGGCGGCGCGCACGGCGCAGTTACCTGCGCACCATGCGCCCGCTCGTTCGTTTTCGTAAAACTACGCTGTTTGTGACCGTACTTCTGCTGGCAGGAGTTTCGTGGGTATTCGTTAAGAAGGTTCCTCGTTTCGCATTCGGCGGATTCGGCGGTGAAGAGCGTACAGTCATTCGTGCGTCGATCGGTTTCCCGCGCGGGTCGGATCCGACATCTCTCGATAACGCGCTACGTGAGATCGAACGCGTGGCCGTTGGGAGACCGGGTGTTGAACGTGTGGTGGCGCAGAGCTTCGGACCCTTTGGCGCAGGACTGAGCGTCCTCTTCAAACGCGAGGACGAGTTTACCGCCTTGCCACTGCAGATTGAGGAGGAGATGACGCAGCGCGGCGTGCTCATTGGTGGCGCCTCGGTGAGCGTGCGCGGCTCGGGCCCCGGATTTTCGAGCGGATTTGGTGGAGGCAGCATTGCGTCATTCCGTATTCGTGTGCTCGGTTTTTCGTTCAGTGGCGTGGAACGTCTGGCGCTGGACCTCAAGGAGCGACTGGAGCAGATCAGCCGAGTGCGGGACGTCGACATCAACACGTCATCGTTCTTCGGACGGGAGAAGGCGAATACGGTCCTTCTGGCTCCCGATCGGGATGCGCTGGCGAGGCACGATGTCACCGCACGCAGCTTTACGCAGGCCGCTGCACGCGAGATGCGGAGCCAGGCGGGTGCGGTGCTGCTGGAGATTGGCGATGAAGAACTCCCTGTGACGGTAAAGGCCGCCGGGGCGACCGATCGCACGCTTGACGAGTTGCGGGAATCGTTTGTTATGGCGCCCGGGGGAATTCCTGTGCGGCTGAGTGCACTGTCAACAGTGGATGAACGCGAGGGGCTGAGTGCTATCAGCCGGGAGGATCAGCAGTACGTGCGATTTGTGGCGTATGATTTTCGGGGGCCGAACAAACTCGCCCAGCGCACGCATGACGCGTTCATGAAGACCATCAACGTTCCACCCGGATACACTGTGGCCGATGCCGGCTTCGGCTTTTCGCGTCCTGATGAAAGTGAGAAGGGGTTGTGGCTCGTGTTTGCCGTGGGCATTGCGCTGGTGGTGCTCAGCGTCGCGATCGTCTTTGATTCGGCGTGGGCAGCGGCGATGGTCTTTCTGTCGTTGCCACTCGCGTTAGGCGGTGTGATGGCGGCGTTTTGGCTCGCCGATGCAGCGTTCACGCGCGAAGCGGCGGTAGGTGTGATCCTTGTGATCGGGCTCGCGGTGAATCAGTCGATCCTCATCGTTGATGGATCGCTTGAGCGCCGCAAGCGTCGGATGGACCGTGGATTGCCTGGGGCTCTCGATCGCGGCAATGTGATCAGGGCGTCGCTGGATCGGTCTGGGATGGTGGTGCTTGTGACGCTGACGTCGCTCGCATCACTCATTCCACTGGCCGTGGGCGTTCCGTCGACGTCGTTGTTCGGAGCCATTGCGCTGGCAACCGCAGGGGGAACATTGGCGGGCACACTCGGCTCGCTGTTTGTGCTTCCCGCGCTCCTTTCGACCGGTGGACTGCCTAACGCGCTTCCCGTTCAGCGGCCGCCTGACGACGCAGCGCCGCCTTTCTGATCCGTTTGTTGTCATACAGCTGCGAATCGGCTTCGGCGAGCAGCTGCTCCAGGGTTTGCACGGCGTGCGGATTAAAGACAGCGACCCCGAAGCTGACCGAAAGTGTAACTCTGGTCGGGCCGCAAGTTCTGAATCTCAAGTTGGCGTTCCAGTCGCTCCACCAATACATCGCCTGAGTTGTACTGGCTGTTGACCGCCAGCACCACAAACTCATCACCTCCCAATCGGCCGATCACGTCACTCTCGCGGAAGGTCTCACGCAACACCTCGGCGACAACAACCAACGCCTGGTCGCCGACCGCATGCCCGCACGTGTCGTTAATCGGCTTGAAGTCGTTGAGATCCATGTACAGCAGGATTGTGTGCTCTCCCCCGGAGTGTCGCCTTGCCGCACGCCGTTCTGAAGACATCGGCCACGCCATGACCGGCGATGTCAGCGGCCTCGCACCCCATCAGGCGGAGGAACGCCGGGTTGGCCCACTGCGTGACACCCATGGAATCGGTTACCAGGACCGAATCGTCTCCGTGCCGCAGCGCCTGAGCCATCGCCGTGTAGGCACTGGCCCTGCCCCCTTCGGCTGCGTTGTCAGCTGTGTGATCGAGAGACATGGAATCCAATGCTGTCGGCAGACCGACCCGGCGGGTGCCGGGCAGGTTGAAAAGGATGCTTTGTGGACGAGAACTGTCGTTGCTCCAAGTATCGGCTTCTGGCGGGACTCAATGATGCGTCCGCAGGGTTGGATCGGGGGATGTGAAGGCTTCTCCGGGCAACGGATTCCCGGTCACTTTCCTGGCGTGTTCCTCTGCGCTTGGCAGACGCTCGCCGAGTGATCGCGCACGCGGATGGAACGCTACACGTCGCCAACATCCGCCGGCATCGACATGACCGAGCGATTTGACTTCCGCTCCGAGGCGCTTTCGGCGACCTTCCGTTCAGGTCGCACACAGGGCCTGGCGCCCTCACTTCAAGGATGTGTCATGGAACTAACGCTTGTTCGCTCGCTATCAACTGCTCTGCTTCTCACCGTGATTGGCGCTCCCGCGCTCACGGCGCAGGCCACGGACCCTCTCATGATCGAATACGAGCGGCGGGCCAAGGCGATTGAGAGCAAGGTTGTCGCATGGCGCCGCGACATCCATGAACACCCCGAACTCTCAAACAACGAGTTTCGCACAGCACGTCTGGTCGCTGAACACCTCCGCTCACTGGGCATGGAGGTCAGAACCGAGGTCGCAAAAACCGGCGTGGTCGGAGTATTAAAAGGGGGCAAGCCGGGACCTGTGGTCGCGCTCCGCGCAGACATGGACGCGCTGCCTGTCGCCGAGGAGGTTGATCTGCCGTTCAAGTCCACGGTGCGGGCAACGTTTAATGGGCAGGATGTTGGTGTGATGCATGCCTGCGGGCATGACAATCATGTCGCGATCCTGATGGGCATCGCTGAAGTGCTCGCCGGAATGAAGAAGGACATCCCCGGCACCGTGAAGTTTATTTTCCAACCCGCCGAAGAGGGTCCCCCTGCCGGTGAAGAAGGGGGCGCAGAGGTGATGGTCCGTGAGGGTGTGATGGACAACCCAAAGGTCGATGCCGTTTTTGGGCTTCACGTCTTTCCGTTCGAATCGGGGAAGGTTGCGTATCGATCGGGCGGGTTAATGGCGAGCTCCGATTCCTATACAATCACGATGCACGGGCGACAGACACACGGCGCGGCACCCTGGAACGGAATTGATCCCATCGTGCTGACGGCACAGCTGATTACAAACATGCAAACGATTATCAGCCGCAATACCGACCTGACGATCTCTCCCGCGATTCTCACTGTTGGTTATATACGCGGCGGCGTGCGCGTGAACATCATTCCGGATTCTGTTCAGCTGGGCGGTACAATTCGGACGTTCGACGAGCCTACCCGGGACTCAATCAAGGTGCGCCTGAAGCGACTTGCGACAACTCTTGCTGAAGCAGGCGGCGGTCGAGCCGACGTCCGGTTTGATCGAGGAACGCCAGTAACGTTCAACGATCCACAGCTCACTGAAAAGATGGTGCCCACCCTGCGGCGCGTACTCGGCGCTGACGCGGTGGTCGAGACACGTCCCACCACAACCGCCGAGGATTTTTCACTCTTTCAGAAGGAAGCCCCCGGCCTGTTCATCTTCCTGGGCGTCACCCCCAAGGGGACGGACCCCGCATTGGCCGCACCGAACCATTCACCCAAGTTCTTTGCCGACGAGGCCGCTCTGGTTCCGGGGATGCGCGCGCTCGGCGCACTCGCGATCGATTATTTGCAGACGGGGGGCAAGGGCCGCGCCATGTAAGCTGCCACAGAGACCTCGCCACCGGCGATTATCTGCGTGCCGTCGCATCAGGCAGTGTCATCAGGCGGATCAATGAGGCTGGATCATGAGGCAAATCATGACGCAGGAGCATGAGGCGGGATCATCGACGCAGCTCAATCCCAGCGAGGAGGCGAGGGCGCTCAGCTGAGCCTCACGGAGCAAAAAGGGCCCGGACGAGAATAACTCTCGCCCGGGCCCCTTATTGTGTCGCAGCTTAGTGTGACATGCCGCCGCAGATGGTTTTGCCGGCGACTGCTGCTTCCATCACCGCCACGAAATCTCCCAGCGTCTTCATTCCCTTGTCGTCGTCGTACCAGCTCATTTTGCTGGTGAATACGTCGTCATCATTCTTCTTTTCCTTCTCGCCGAGTATCCAGGTCTGGAGCGCCTTGGGTCGCTCAATGAAACACCCGCGCAGCTGATCCTGACTGTCGAGCAGCACAACGGTCGGTGTTGCGCCACGGCCATCAGGTGTTTTGTGCGCGTCCATCACCCAGCGACCAACGTCGCTGTCGACGATCCGCATTTCGACGCCCATCAGCTTATCGGTGAGCTTGGCAAGGTACGGGATGGTGTTGACTGAATCGGAACATCCATCCACCGCAACTACCAGAATTTTCCATGGGCCTGTTGCCGCGCGGGCGCGCGTCAGCAGAGCATCAGGGACTACTGCCTGGGCGTAGTTTTTCTCCCACTGTTCCTTGCGCCGCTTGGCACCGTCGAGGAAAGTTTTGAACGTAACTCCTTCATTAAACAGAGCGCCGTACGCCGAGTCTGCCGCTGTGCCGTGCGAAGGAGTCGGGGGAACGGCTCCGGGCTCTGCGCAGGACATCGCGACGGCGATCGCGCCAAGTGTGGCGGAAAACAGCATATGGGGCTCTCCTGTGACGTTGGCAAAAAAATGGGGCAGGCGGTCAGTGACCACCTACCCCAAAGTTACGCGTTCCGGTGGTGAACTGCTACTTCTTCTCGACGAGCGCCTTGACGTCCGGGGGCAAATCGAAGGCCTTGTCGTCGACGACGTCCCACTCCCAGTTGCGGAGGGTCAGGATAATCTGCTGACCGGCCTGATCGATGGTTGTAGTCACCGGGCGCTTCATGCCGGCAAAATCCTTGTACGCGCTGTAGCTGGCGATCACGTCGAAGGTGCCCTGCGGTGTTACGGAGGTGGACTGTGACCAGACGATCAACCCGCTGGCGACCGAGAAGCAGTCGAAACTGGTGCGTCCGCTCTTATAGGTATGCTTCACCTTGTAACAATCTTCATTGTTCAGCTTAGTCTTCTCCATGGTCTCGGAGCTGACAATCGCCTTGCTCATACGGCCGTAGTTGTCTTCGTCTGAATCTTCTTTGGCGCTGGCAAGCGCTTCGCCCGACAGCAGTGTTGCGCCCTGCATGGGGTTGGTCGCCCAGCCCACGTTGCCATCGAAGCCGTTCCGCATCTCACCCATCCCCGGCAGTTCAATGCGCTGAGCACTCCGGAGCGGGTTGTACGACTGCACCGCTTCCATGTTGGCGCTCATCCCCATGGCAGGGAGATCGAACGCGAAGGTGGCGCGGGATGTCTTGTGACCCTTGTAGCCCTGCGCGTTAACCGTGCTCGCCCACTTCTCGATAAGATCCTTGGCGGCGGGAAGACTCTGCGCAGCAACGGGCATGGCTGTAACGGCGGCAAACACCAGACCGATGGCGGCGCGGGTGGCGACGACCACAGGTGAGGAGGTGAACGTCATTTCGGAAAACTCCTTGAGGAGAGGTAGATCGCTCTAAACTAACGGGTTCGGCCGTCAGTTCGGACTACTACGGGTGTTTGACCGCTGAAGTTCCGGTTTGCCCGTTTGTAGCCACGTTCGCGTTGATCCACCGGATTGCGGCGGCGAGCGGCGCATCGAGCCCGGAACGTAAATCCCTAATCCGCAACGGGATACGTTCGTCCGGCGCAACGCCCAACGCTTCGATGCGCGCTCCGCTGGCACTCCGATAATCGCCGACGGGGTGCATCATGATGTCACCGGTCGGGAGCTTGCTCATCGCCGCCGGCAGCGCCTGGCCGGCGGTTTCCTCGCCAAACAGTCGCGCACGGCCGAGGTCGCGCATTCCCTGCGCAAAAATCTCACTCGTACTCGCGGACTGTTCATCTATCAGGATGGCAAGGCGGCCATCGTACGGCGTGGCGCGCTCACCGCTCGACGTGGATCGATGCGGGTTCACCAGGTAACGCATCGTACCGTTGCGCTGTGTCATGGTGCCTAACGCAACTTCTTCGTTGACGAAATAACCACCGACCCGCATCACCAGCGCTGCTATGCCGCCGGGATTTCCGCGCAAGTCCAGCACAACTCCCCGACACTCGGCGAATCGGCTCATCGCCTGCTCAATTTTTGGCACGACCGGCAACATCCACACAGAAAAGCGAACGAGACCGACACAACCTTCCATTTCGTTGAACTGTTGCGATTCGAACAGCAGATACTGTGGCGGCAGTGGACCGAATTGTACGATCTCCCCCTCCCACGGTGAGAGCGCCACGCGCTTTACTTTCTTCTGCCCGTCTGCTGTCATGCGTATCGAGATCGAATCACCTTCGTTGCCACGCGCCGCGCTTGTCAGCCGTAACGAGATCTGAGCACGAGCCATTCGACGCTCAATGGGGTTCTCGAGCTTGTTGACGGCGTCGATCATCGTTGACGCATCGGCTGACCGGATCTGCTCAATGCGCCACCCGGGTGCAACGCCGGCGCGTTCAGCTGCGGAGCCCGCGTATACGCGTGCCACGATGGCCTCATCGCCAACAAGGCGTACCTCGATGCCAAGATGTCCCGGGCGGGCAACCCGGTCCGGCTGCGTGTCGGCGACCGCGCGAGCGACCGCACGCGGGATCAATGTGAGGTGAGAATCTCCGAGCCGGCGAAACAGAGAGTCAATGGCGCTGCGCACGTCGTCGAGGCTATTTGCACGTTCGGCAAGCGGGCGCAGCTGAGCACGAGTCGCACGCCAGTCGTGTCCCTTGAACGTTGTGTCGTAGTACGTCGCATTAATTCGTGCCCAGGCTGTGTCAAAACTCGCCAGCCCGCGGACGGCATCGTACCGCTCCACCACGGTCGGGGCGGGAGCAGGCGCGGGATGCCAGCAGCCACCCAGTGACAGGGCTGCACCGGCAAACAGCGGCGAGAGAGCGCGAAATCGCATGATGATCTGACGAGCGGAACCGTGGCTTGGTCATGCCGCCGAGCACGGCCGGTCAAAGTGTCCGCCCCGTTTGTGCCGGGAAGTTTCGCCCCCCCCCCCGGCCTCGCCTCCGTCGCATTCCCTGCGTTTCGCTACTCGCAGAGCTCCCGCCCAGTTCTCACGCGGCGGCGCGAGGGATGAGGCGAGATCAGCGTTCCGGCAGCCTGCTGAGGAACTCCTCGAGGTACTTGCCCCAGACGTTGGGTGCGGTATGGGTGCCGTGTCCCCGTGTCTCCTCCGAGATCGGAATGAGAATAAATCTGGCGTTGGGTACGCGGGTGATCAGCCGCTCAACAATCCCGAGCTCCGGCGGATTGACGAGATCATCGGCGGAATTGATCGCGAGCACCGGCGCGGTCACCATTTCAAGGAATGGCGACGGATCGTAGTCGCGTGAGCTGTCGAACTGGTATAACATGTCGTTGGCATCCTGCGTACCGACGCGGTTGTTGATGTATGCCCGCGCAGCTGAATCCGCCTGATCTCTTGTCGGCGCCTGACGTTGCTGAACCAGCGGGGCCGACGTCATCATGAAGAGCATGCCTAACGAAGCGCGCAGCCCGCGCGGCTGGGTGGTATACTCGCCCTGTTTCCATTCGGGGTCGTCCATGATGTGATCGAGAATCATCCGACGCATCATCCGGTTGCGCCCCGCGATCTGCGTAGGGGCACAGGCCAATGGCACGAGACCGTCAACGAACTCGGGATACTTATACCCCCAGACCCAGGCGTGCATGCACCCCATGGACGTCCCCATCACCATCCGCAGATGATTTATCTGCAAGCCCTCGGTCAACAACCGGTGCTGCAACTCGACCATATCGGTGTAGCCATATTTCGGAAAACGCATGTGCATGCCGTCGCTGGGCTTGCTCGATCCCCCGTGCCCGATGTTGTCGGGCAGGATCACGTGGTAGCGCGCGGTGTCCAGCAGTTTGCCCGGCCCGAACAGCGCCCCGGCGTAGTTGTTCGAAAGAAAACCGCGACCGGTGCCCCCCGTCCCGTGCAGGATCATCACCGCATTGCGCACCACCCCCTGCGCATCCTTCCGCGCCTTACCGAGCGTAGTGTAATGAAGTCTCACCTCGGCCATCGACTCGCCCGAGGCGAAGCGTACGTTCCGCGCGATGAAGTCCCCCTCAGTGCCTTGGGCATTGCCCGGGGAGGCGACGAGAAGGATCGTGAAAAAGGCTGAGGCGGCAAGAATCGGATGTCTCATTGTGTGCGGGGCTCGAGTACAAGCAGTATGCACCGCCGTCACGCCGACGTCACCTCGTGGTTGCCCCGCAGATCGACAGAAGGCGCGCCGGGGCCGTAGAAATAGACGCCGCACAGGACGGAGCTACGCCGACCGCACCCCGCCTTTAGTGCGCGATGACGCTGCGTGACCGACGCCCGCTGCGCAACCACTTCTTCTTTGCGTCGCGCACCGCCGACACAAGCCCACGGCGGAAGTGCATCGGAGAGAAGTGATTTCGCACGTCGTCACGCGCGCAGGCTCCCATTTGGTTGGCGAGATTGCGATCGCTCAGCAACTGCAGTGCATAGGTGCGCATCTCGTCCGGAGTCGCGGCGACAAACCCTGTCACACCGTGACGAATAATCCCCGTAGGGTGCTGATTGGTTAATACCGGGAGGCCCGCAGCCATCCCTTCCAGCACCGCCATGTTGAACCCGTCCTCATAACGTGGGTCCGCGGTGTGCACCAGAAAGCGATGTGAGGCCAACATGGACTTGAGATGATCCCAGTCCTGCGCCGACTCCACACCGAGGTCCGAATTGTGTCCGACCAGGCGTACCGGAATGTCCGTGAACGCCTGTTCGTGGAAATCCCAGGCAAGAAAGACCCGTTTCGAGGTCACATGATTGGCGATGCGTATGCCCGCGTCCAGATCACCGACATGATCGAAATATCCATCCGGGTCAGCGCAGTTATGCACGACGGTATGCGTGACTCCCCATGACTTTGCTTTACTGCGTGACACCGCGATCGCGTGTCCGCCGATGGTGGCCAGATACGTGTTAAGCTGGGCGCGAAGATCTTTCGTGTCCACACCAGCCTCAGCCCCGCCCTGTTGGGCGATGCGACCCTCCAGGGTGTCGTGCAGTACCAGCAGCTTGGGCGCCCTGATGTATTTAGTGTCGAGCAGATCCGTGATGTTGTGTGCAATCACGGCGTCGTAGCCCTCCATGTGCGCATCCTGGAGCGTGAGCGCGCGACCATTCGCAGGAAACGGACGCATACGCTCGTCCCAGTCCCGCGTGTAGCGACCGGGCAGTCCGACAACAATGTCGAGTTCGGCGTCCAGCAGAGACAGTTGATGGACCCAGGCTTCGTGGCAATTCAGGACAAGGAGTTTCACACCTGAAAGACGCGCTGCCCGTCGAAGCGTCTCGCCTCCAGACGCGACTCATGACTTGGGGAGCGGGCTCAGCCGCTCGGTCTGTCGGGCCTCCACGGTCTCGACTGCGGCCGAAACACCCGCCGATCTATGAATGTCACCCGTCGCGTTGGCCCCCCGCGTCAGGTGGTATCAGCGAAGGCCGCGGGCACCCCGTGTGGGTCGACTTTCAGGGGGTGAGTAGGGGGACTCCCCACACGCTCCCTCGCCGATGCCCGACCTGAAATCAGGGGAATCCGCACCGCGATCAGCGGCCGGGAGAACGAACTTCCGTGAGGATTTCATGCAGGATCCGACGCGGGCGGATGCCCCGCGACTCTCGTTATTCGAGGCGAATTATGTCTCGCACCACCGGAAAACGCTCCCTTGTCGCCTTCGCCCTCGTTGCAGCGGCCGGCACGCTCACCTATGCCTGCGCCGGAGGAGGCGCAAACACCATGGTCGGGGCCACCGATGCGGCGAGCCGAGTGTATGTGGCTCCAGGTGCAACCGACGAATTCTACGCATTCATGTCCGGTGGATTCTCTGGACAGGTAGGCGTCTACGGATTGCCCTCCGGACGCCTGCTCAAGGTGATTCCGGTCTTCTCGCAGAATGCCGAGAACGGCTACGGATACAACAGCGAGACTCGCGCGATGTTGAACACATCTTGGGGCGAGATCCCATGGGATGACACCCACCATCCGTCGCTGTCGCAGACCGATGGCCTTCACGATGGTCGCTGGCTGTTCATCAATGCCAACAATACGCCGCGCTTTGCGCGCATCGATCTGACAACGTTCGAAACGACCGAAACGCTTGAGGTGCCTAACACCGGCGGCAATCACGGCGCACCGTTCGTTACCGAAAACACAGAGTACGTGATCGGCGCGACGCGATTCTCGGTACCGATTCCTCAGCGCGATGTACCGATCGAAGACTTTGCCAAGGAGTTCAAGGGCACGATCAGCTTTGTCAAAGCAAACGAATTCGGGAAGATGGACATCGCCTTTCAAGTGATGATGCCCGGCTTCAACTACGATCTGGGTCGACCGGGCAAGGGCCCGTCGCATGGATGGGCGTTCTTCACGTCATATAACACCGAGCAGGCGTACACCACGCTCGAAGTCAACGCATCAAAGAATGACTACGACTATATCGCGGCGGTAAACTGGAAAGCGTTCGAGGCGTGTATCGCCGACGGCAAGGGACGTATGGTTCCCGCCCGATATGCGCACAACACGATGAACGACGAGACCCACACGGCAACGACGGAAATGAAAACGTCGGTCCGTATCATCGACCCCAGTGAATGTGCGGGTGGTGTGTACTACCTGCCGACTCCGAAGTCTCCCCACGGTGTGGACATCGATCCCACGGGTGAGTTCATCGTTGGTGGTGGTAAGCTGGCCACAGTGATTCCGGTCCATTCGTTCTCCAAGATGCAGGCCGCGATCGCCGCCAAGGCGTTTGAAAAGGAAGTCTATGGCATTCAGGTGATCAAATATGACCAGGTCATGGCGGGCGAAGTGCAGAACCCGGGACTCGGCCCCCTGCATAACGAGTTTGACGCGAACGGATGTGTGTATACGTCGGTGTTCATCACGTCGGAAATCGTTAAGTGGTGCCTGAACGACTTCACGGTCGTGGATCGTGTACCGACCTACTATTCTGTCGGTCACTTGATGGTACCGGGCGGCGACACCAGGAAGCCGTATGGCAAGTACGTCGTCGCGATGAACAAGATTACGAAGGACCGTTATCTGCCTACGGGGCCCGAGCTGTCACAATCTGCTCAGCTGTACGACATCTCCGGTGCCAAGATGCAGCTGCTGCTCGACTTCCCGACCATCGGTGAGCCGCACTATGCTCAAGCAATCGAGGCATCGCTCATCCGCGACAAGCAGGTCAAGTTCTTCAGCCTGGCCAACAACAAACACCCGTACGTCGCGAAGAACGCGCAGGAAACCGGCGTCACACGACAGGGCAAGACCGTACACGTGAAGATGACAGCAATCCGGTCACGCTTCGTCCCCGACAATATCTCGGGTGTCCAGGTCGGTGACACGGTGCTCTTCCATGTAACAAACATCGAGCAGGACTGGGATGTCCCGCACGGAATGGCCGCCATGGGCAGCTTTTCGGACGCTGAGTTGTTGATCATGCCCGGACAGACCAGAACGCTGACCTGGGTCGCCAAATACGCTGGTGTCTACCCCTTCTATTGCACCGACTTCTGCAGCGCCCTGCATCAGGAAATGTCGGGATACATCAGAGTCAGCGCACCTGGACGCACCGTGGCGCTTCAGGCCACCACGACGCGGCCCGCAGCACCAGCCGCGCCTAACACCTCGGCTCCTGCGAGCCGGTAACTGAACGCTATCGCTTCGCTTCCTCGCTCCGAGTCCTTGTTTATGCCGATGTCCAACCGCAGTCGAGTCTTCATAGCGATCGCCGCCATCAGCCTGGTGCTGCTGTACGTGCTGCCGCTGTGGACGATAAAACTGATAGCCCCGCAGTACCCGGAAGGGTTGGGGCTCCGCATAACAATCAACTCGGTGGTGGGAGTGAAGCCTAACGATCTGAACAACATCAACAATCTCAATCATTACATCGGCATGAAGCGGATCGAGCCGGATGCAATTCCGGAACTCCGTCTCATGCCGATGATCGTGGCTGCGCTGGTCATCACCGGCCTGATTGCCGCCTGGAGCTCGCGCCGGATGCTGGCGCGGACGTGGGTTGCCGCCTTCGCGATCGTCGCTCTCATCGGGCTGGTCGACTTCTACAAGTGGGAATATGACTACGGCCACAACCTCGACGAAGAGAACGCCATCCTGAAGGTCCCGGGGATGAGCTACCAACCTCCGCTCATCGGCAGCACAAAATTGCTGAACTTCACCGCGACGTCATGGCCCGCAGGTGGCGGCATTGTTGCGATACTCGCGTTAGGTCTCGGCGTCGCCGCGATCCTGACTGATCGAGGCGCAGCCGTGAAAGCCCGGCCCGTCGCACAGGGCGCACTGGCAGGGACAGCGTAGTGAACATCGCTCGTTTCGCGTCAGTTGCAGGCCTCGCGTTTTTTGCGTTTGCCTGCAAACCGACTGCCCGCCCGCTCGCCGTGGACGTCGACTCCTGCGAGGTCTGCCGCATGGTGATCTCCGACGCACGATTCGGCGGCGAAGTGGTGCTCAGCACCGGCCGTGTACACACGTTCGATTCG
>JBGTBX010000097.1:0-7977 GCA_041749115.1 Gemmatimonadaceae bacterium | reverse complement strand
CTGGTGAAACTGGCGCTCGGTTTTATTCAGCCGCAGGCGGGATCGATCTACTTCGACGAACAGGATGTGGCGACTCTTGATGTGCACGATCTGCGAGGGCGTATTGGTTACGTAGCACAGGACCCGTTTCTCACCGATGGGACTGTAGCCGAAAACATTGCGTACGGGCAAATCCCCGATGCCGCGCGTGTGCGTGAAGCGGCGCAGGCGGCCGAAGCGCATGAGTTTATCGACGCACTCGCGGATTCATATAACAGTCCTGTGGGTGAACGTGGAACGTCCCTCTCAGGCGGTCAACGACAGCGCATCGCACTTGCCCGAGCCCTGTACAGGAACCCTCCCTTGCTCATTCTCGACGAAGCGACCTCAGCCGTCGATAACGAAACGGAGGCTGCCATTCAACGTTCGCTCAGCCGACTCAGCCATAGTCGGTCGTGTTTGATCGTGGCGCATCGATTATCAACGGTACGTCATGCGGATCGCATCTACGTACTTGAGAAGGGGCAGATTGTCGAATCGGGCAGGCACGCGGAGCTCGTTCAGCAGAACGGAGTATATGCGTCGCTGTGGCGGCTGCAGACGGGCGAAGAGCTCGCACCTTAGCTGAAGTTGGCCGCGCACTTGTGGTACGCGGAACGGCTCGTGCCACTCCCATTTCATGCCGTTCCGCCCGCATGGCTCGACGGCCAGCGCGTCCTACCGTCCCAGCCGATCAACGGCCGCGACTCGAAGGCCCTGAACCCGCCCGAAACCCTTGCTCTTCGCGGCGACTTGAGCACCTTCCATGGTCGCTGCGCATGACGGCGTTCCTGCCGACGGTCGCGGCATCGCCACCCCTCCTCAGGACCGACCCGGATGAAATCCCTTCGTTTTGCCAAGCTCTCGTTGGTTGCCGTCAGTCTGCTCGGTGTTGCCTCCGTGGCTACCGCACAGTTGCTGGCTGATTTTACAGGTAAATGGAATGTGACGGTCGAAGGGCCTCAGGGTCCCCTCATGTCGGATCTTGATCTGACACAAAGCGGCGATGCAGTAAGTGGCAAGTTCTCCTCAGAGGTGGGCGAGGCTCCGGTGAAGGGAAAGACCTGGGGTGATTCACTGCGGATCTCGCTCGAGCTCGATATGGGCGGACAGGCGCTGTCTCTTCAGATCGTGGGCGCCTCGAAGGACAAGAACAACATCGAAGGAGTCATCGAAGCTGAGGGTATGGGATCTTTCCCGTTTGCCGCGGTTCGAGCTCAATAATTCATTCCACTTGCCCAATCGCGCGGGCCGTTGCTTAGCTATGGCCTGCGTGGCGTTCATTTCATGAGATCCTGGAGCTTCGCTCTCGCAGCGATCACGCTTGCGGTATCGTGTGCGCCGCCGGCCGATGTAGAGGCCCCGCGCGACTACTTGTATGTGTGGACCGCGTCCGCCGACAGCACACAGCCGGATTTTCTGGCAGTGCTCGATATCACCGAACCATCGGATACCGCAGCATCATATGGTCGACTGATTACAACGCTCGCGGTGCCGGGGCTACAGAACGGTCCGCACCACACGGAGCACGAGCTGGCCCCTGATCGACAGCTCTTCGCAAACGGGTTTGGTTCCGGTCGCAGCTGGGTGTTCGACGTGACGACCCCCGACGCACCACGCATCGCTGCGGATTTCGGGGACGTCGAAGGATATCGGCATCCTCATACCTTCGTCCGTCTGCCTAACGGCAATGTGCTGGCGACGTTCCAGATGAAACACACCGGGCGTGATGTGCGCGCCGGAGGGTTGGTGGAACTGACGCCGTCGGGCGACGTGGTTCGGTCTGCATCTGCCGACACGCCGGCCGCTGCGGCCAGTCTGCGCGTGTACAGTGCCGGTATCGTGCCCGCGCTCGACCGTATCGTGACGACGTCGACGGACATGGATGCCTCCTCGCTCGATGAAGCGCGCACACTGCAGGTGTGGCGGCTCTCCGATCTCACATTGCTCCGCAGTTTAAATCTTGCCGGTCCCAACGGCCTGTATTCCGCTGAACCGCGTCTGATGGACGATGGTCGCACCGTGCTTGTGTCAACATTCAGTTGCGGCCTCTTCGTGCTGGACGGACTCGATGGCGATTCACCCAGGGCCACAGAGGTCGCATCGTTCCCGCAGAAAGAAGACACATCTTGCGCAATCCCTGCCATTGTCGGTCACTACTATCTCGTGACAGTACCTGCGTTGTCAGCTGTCGTGAGCCTCGATATTTCCGAGCCGAGAGCGCCCAAAGAGGTGGGCCGGGTCGTGTTCGATTCGACAGATGTTCCCCATTGGATTTCGGTGTCGCCGGACAAACGACGTGTGGTCGTAACCGGCTATGGTTCGATGCAGCACCAGATACAGTTGCTGCAATTCGATTCGCAGACCGGCATGCTCACCCTGGATGGTCGCTTCAGGGAAGACGGAGCCGGCAAACCCGGGTTCGTCATGCAGGGTAGAACATGGCCGCACGGCGGTAATGGGTCGGGCGTCCCGCATGGAGCGGTGTTCAGCCGGCGGTAGGCAGGCTCCAGCAGGTTGAGCCGACTCCGCGACTTCCTGAGCAGGTACCTATGGCGACCGTTCTTCGGGAACGGATTTCGTCGTTTTGCACCGGTCGTGGAAGTCGGACTGGCGTGGGTGAATCTAAACGAGATGTTCGGTGCGGCGGACGCTGATCTGGCCACTACGTAACGAAGTCTCCCCTCTCGCGGGAACTCCTCTACGTTACCCTTCGATACATGATGCGATGTACACCGTGCTGCTACCGGATCACGCCATCTTGCTGAGTGCCCGTACCAGCTTGCCTGCGTCTGCAGGGGAGTTGTACAACGCCGGTGTCACGCGCACGCAGTCACCTTTCGCGAGGCCCGACCGCGCCACCGTAAAGATGCGGAACTCGTCCTGCAGCCGGCGCGAGATCGCGATGTTCGCATTACGATCGCCATTTCCGTGCAGCCGGAACCCGGTGATCGCGCCAACGAGTGCGGCGTCGTCGGGCGTGAGGATGTCGACGCCGTTTATCTTTCGCGCGGGTGCCACCCACTGGTCGCGCAAATAGCGCAGTCGCGCTGCTTTACGCGGTACGCCGATATTCTCCTGAAAGTCGAGCGCGGTCGGTATCGTCATGATGGTGGCAAAATCCGTCGTGCCGGTATGGATGCGGCTGTCAATCCGCTCAAGCGAACCGTCGTCCCCATGCGCGCGGTCGATCTTGTCGAGCGAATCTGCGCGAATGTACATCGCACCAACACCCACCGGAGCCCCGACCCACTTGTGCAGATTAATGCCGATGAAGGCCGCGCCCAGATCGGGCAGAGCGAGCGGAACCTGCCCGAACGAATGCGCCGCATCCACCACACAGTCGATGCCGCGTGGGCGTGCGAGGTCCGCAATGGCGCGCACCGGATGAATCAATCCCGTCTTGTTGTTCGCATGTGTCAGCAGCAGCAATCGCGTACGCGGATTTGCGTCGAAAGCTTTCGTATACGCAGCGAGAATTGCATCGTGTGACGCGGGTTCAGGAATGTCGAGCGTGGCCACAGTCGCCCCTTTACGTGAAGCCAACGCGTTCATCGCCATCTGCATCGCGGGATAATCAAGATCGGCGTACATTAAAGTGTCGCCCTGCTGCACACGATTGTATTGACCGATCAACGTCTGCAGCGCTTCGGTTGCGTTTCGGGCGAACGCGATTTCACCGGCGGCGACTCCCAGTGCGCTCGCGGTGCGGGCACGGGCATCACGCGAGACTGCGGGAAACGCCTCGCGCGCAAAGAACGAGCTCTCCCGGTTGACGCGATCGATGTTGCGGTGATACGCCGTGAGGACCGGAGTCGGCATCATACCGAAGAATCCGGCTTCGAGGTTGGTGGTACGATCTGTGACCAGATATTGCGCGGCGATCTTGCGCCAATAAACCTCGTCCTGAGCGACCTGCTCCGGCGTGCCGACGGGAGGTGACGGCATCGCCACCAGCGCGTCGAGCGCGAGCGGGGCGTAGCGGGAATCGAGGCTGGCTCCGCGCGCGGCAGCGGGGAGGGCGACGGTTGCTGCGGAAGTGAGCGCAGCGTTACGGAGGAAATCGCGGCGTGTGGTCATACTCCGATTTTACTGCGCCACCGCTGACATGGCGAGATCGCGCGTCACAAGGATCTGCGAATCGGGTACGGCGCCCCCCCACCCCCCCCCCCGGGGCGGTGCGTCGGATGGCGCCCATGCAAGCGACCCCGGACAGCACATCGTACTGGGGAAGCCATCAATGGCTGAGCGTCGGCACGTCAGCTCCGCGGGACGCCTATTCTGCCGCGATGGCTTGCTGGGGATCGATGCGCGCGGCGCGCCGCGCGGGAATCACGCACGCCCCGACCGCGGCGATCGTGAGCAATCCCACGACAACGACGTACGTCAGTGGATCGGTTGGTTGTACGCCGTACAAGACGCTGCGCAGCAGGCCCGTCAGCGCCACCGCTCCCAGAACACCAACCGCCACGCCCACTCCCGCAAGCCGAAGGCCCTCGCCGACAACCATCCGCTGCACACTTCGCAGCGATGCTCCAAGAGCAATGCGAATGCCGATCTCCCGTGCACGTTGCTGAACGCCAAAGGCGACAACTCCGTAGACACCGAGTGACGCGAGGATAAGCGCCAGCACCGCAAAACTGATAAGCAGCGTCAGGTAAAACCGTGTGGTCGTCAACGCAGCGTTGAAAATGGCCTCCCCCGACTTAATGTCGTACACCGGCAGCTCCGGGTCGATCTCCCTGATGAGCGAAGCGGCAGCAGTCCCGATGACGGCCGGCGGCAGCGAGGACCGCAGCACAAACGTGTATTCGTCTACCGGCCATTGATCGGCGGCGACGTACGCCAGAGGTACGGCAGCGTCGGCGAGGTTCGCCGCGCGCGTGTCTCCGACCACTCCCACGACCTCGCCGGCGAGGTCACTGGAATCCCGCGACCAGCTGAAAGTGAGTCGTTTGCCGATTACCTCTTCGCCAGGGAAGTGCTGTTTAGCGAACTGCTCGGACACGACGACGGACATCGGCGTTCCCGCACGGTCGTCACTCGACAGCGCGCGACCCCGACGCACTGGAATCCGGAGCGCGGTAAAAAACCCGGGAGTGGCGATGCGTATCTGCGCACCGGGCTCCTGTCCGGCAGGGGGGTTGGGACGTCCTTCAACTGCAAAGCTCAACTCGAAGCTTCGGTTGGATAAAGGAATCCCCAGCGACGCGCCAACGGCGGTCACGCCCGGTAACGTCTCCAGTTTGGAGAGGGATTCGCGAAGGAACTGCCGTTGACCTGTAAGCCCTCCGTACGCTTCATCGAACGAACCGTCCTGTGGTAGGGTCACCGTGAATGTTGTGACATCCTTCGTATCAAAACCGGGGTCAACGGCGCGAAGCCCCGCGAAGGTCCGCATGAGCAGTCCGGCACCAGCAAGCAAAACAATTGCCAACGCAAACTGACCGACCACCAGTCCGCTGCGCACCCGCCCCGCGTGGCGAGTGCCGGCCAGTCCGCGTCCGCTGCCGCGCAACGTTGCCTGCATTTCCCTCCTCGATACCTGCCACGCCGGAAAGACGCCGAATATCAAACCGGTTACAACACCCAGAGCAACGCTGAACGCGAGTACCAACCCGTTGATCCGTACGTCCGCGATACGCGGAATGTCGGGTGCGATGGATACGAGCCCGCGCACGAGGAAAAAGGCCAGACCGCCCCCGACGGCCGCGCCGACAAGTCCCAGCACCGTGCATTCAGTAAGCAGCTGACGAATCAACCGACCCCGCCCGGCGCCCAGTGCGGACCGGACCGTCAGTTCGCGCTCGCGAGCCATCATGCGGCCGAGTAGTAAAGCTGCGACGTTGGTGCACGCGATGAGGAGGACCATGCACACGGCCCCCAATAGGACCCAGAGTGGCTGCCGCACATTGCCCAACAGGGACTCGGAGAACGGCGTGAGCGTGGAAATCACATCGGTGCGCTCCGCCGGAAATCGCTGCGCGATGTTCGCAGACAGCGCTCTGAACTCGGCGTTTGCCTGCTCCAGTGTGACGCCCGGGGCGAGTCGCCCGATCAGACGCAGCCAGTTGGCATCGCGGTTGTCGTCCGCCATCATGCCGGGATCGTGTTTCGCCGGGAGCCACAGTTCAACGTTCTCGGGAAAGCCGGCACCCTCGGCGACGACGCCTACGATCTGGACATTCTGCATATCCATGCGGAGCGTTTTTCCCAGCACTGCGGGATCACTCCCGAACCGGTCACGCCAGATGCCTTCGGATATCATCGCAACTTCGGCGGCCCCAAACACATCTTCGTCCGTCGAAAAGCTGCGGCCCAGTATCGGCCGGATACCGAATACATCTGCGAAGTTTGCCGAGACACGGGCGATGATCGCGCGACGCGGTGCTTCGGTTCCGGAAATGTTGCCCGTCGACATGTAGTAGGACGTCAGCGAACTCAACGATTTGCTGGTCCGTTGGAACTCCAGAAAGTCGCCCCCCGAAGCACTCTGTCGTACACCTGCGGGTGTCTCGCGCATCACGCGAACCAGTCGATCAGATTCCGGAAAGGGGAGCGGCGCCAGCAGAATGGCGTAGACCGCGCTGAAGATTGCCGTTGTTGCTCCAATGCCAAGGCCCAACGTCGCAATAATCAGCACAGCAAAACCCGGTGCTCGCTGCATCTGGCGCAGCGTATGCGCAGCGTCGCGCACCCACTCCTGCATCCAATTGCTCCGCGCCGCGCGTCGTTCATGCGCACGTTCCTCCGTTCGCAGTGCCTTCTTGGCTTGTTCAACATCTCCAAACGACTGTCTGGCAACACGCTCCGCTTCGCTCTTCTCCACACCCGAAGACACCAGGGCACTCGATTTCATCTCGAGGTGAAACGACACTTCGTCATCCACGTCGCGAGCCACCTGCGCGTCTGAGCGAGAGCCGAGCTTGAGAAACCGGCGGATTCCGTGAAAGGCTCCTTTTTTCATGATTGAGCCTCCACCACTTTGAAAACCGCGTCCGCGTATTGGCGCCACTGCGTGACCTCCTTCTGTAGCTGCCGTCTTCCCGCCGTCGTCAGCGCGTAAAAGCGGGCTCGCCGATTGTTCTCGGACAATCCCCACTCCGCTTCGACGAGCTTCTTGCGAGCGAGGCGGTGCAGCGCCTGATAGAGCGCGGCGTCTTCAACGAGCAGGGCCTGCTCGGTGCGTTCGTGGATCCATCGCGAGACACCGTACCCATGCATGGGTCCCCAGGCGAGGGTCTTAAGAACCAGCAGATCAAGTGTTCCTTGAAGTACGTCCATAGCTTCCCCTCACGTGATGAGGGGAAAGATGCAGGAGTCTGCTTCGGCGGTCAAGGGATGCCGACCTTGGGCGTGCGGCGAGCGGTACGATAATCCCCCTCCTCTCCCGGATGCGGCTGCTGCCCGCTCGCCTCGTTGCGTGGAGTGCCGACGGCCCTGCGGAGCAGCCGAGGTTTGCACTTGCGGCTAATGGTTTAACCGAACGTTCGCGGGCACCTTTGGGCGTGAGTCTCAGGCTCACACCGATTTTCACTAACAACACAATGGAGTTCATATGGCTAACAACGACGCGGGCTCAGCGCCGTACACAGGACACATTACGCCAGCTCATCCATATCAGGGCACCGACACGCGCGAGAACGAACCGATGACGCATGACGACGTGCGCGATGTTCTGAATGAATTGCTTGAAACGTGTCGCGACGGCGAGTACGGCTTCCAACTTTGTGCAGAGGAAGTGGAGGACGGTTCGATCTCGAGCGTGCTTTCAGCACGCGCAGCCGAGTGTCGGCGAGCGGCAGAGGAACTCCAGCCTCTCATCCTCGCATTCGGTGGCGAGCCCGATGAGGGCGGTTCCAACCTTGGTGCCGCGCACCGCGGCTGGGTGCACGTGAAGGGTGCGGTCGGGGCCAACAGTGACAAGGCAATCCTGACTGAGTGCGAGCGCGGGGAAGA
>JBGTBX010000096.1:0-78420 GCA_041749115.1 Gemmatimonadaceae bacterium | reverse complement strand
CGCCGCGGCGGCGGCGTATTACTCGTCAGGCGCATGATCCCGGTCGACACTTCACCACTGAATTCACCCGTACGCCACATCGCGGGATCGTCCAGCCGTTCATTGGCCAGGTCGTCCTCTGCTGAAGCAATGATCGACGATCCTTCCCTGAACGGTATTCGAAGATCCACCACGACACCTGTCGCAGCATCGCTGCGAGCGCGAAGCGTAAACTCATGCTCCGTGCCGTAAAGCTGCTTGAGCCGGTCGCTCACGTTCTGCAGTCCGATCCCTTTCCTTCCAGTCCGTCCGGTGTTGAGACTCGTCAACCCAACGCCGTCGTCCTCAACCGCGAGGTGCAGCGTGTCACCGCTGCGGGTTGCCGTGATGACGATCAGTCCGGGACCGCTCCTCACTGATAAGCCGTGCTGGATAGCGTTCTCAACCAGCGGCTGCAGCAACAGATGGGGCACCATGGCCGCGCGCAAATTGTCGGGGATGTCAACCCGCACATCGAGCCAGTCAGAGAACCGGGTGCGCTGAATATCGAGATACGGCTCCAGCGCGGCCAACTCATCGGCCAGCGTCACTTCATCCTGACCGAAGCGCTCAAGAGAGAGCGCGAGCAACGCACGCAGTCGTCGCAGCATCCGTGCAGCCCGCTCCGGCGCCTCGTGAGCCAGTTCCTGAATGGTATTCAACGCATTAAACAGAAAGTGCGGCTGCAATTGGGACTCCAGATACTGCATCTGCGCCCTGGTAAGCTGCGCCTCAAGCCGCTCCGCCCGCAGGGTGCGATCCACAAAACGTCGCCTGAAATCGAGCGCACGACCGATGACGACGAGGGTCAGATACATGAACACCCAGACATCGAACCACCACAACAGCGATGGCAGATACTTCGTCGGCGACCCGTCGAACGACCAACGCACCAGTTCCAGCCGCATGTACGTCATCCCTGCTGCCACTCCCACCGCTACGACAGCGTGCAACGCCACACTCAACACCCATCCGATGCGGGCCGGTGTAATGCGCTTAGCTGTGAGGAAGACCAGCGGGGTGATCAGTGCCCACAGCGCGGCCAGGCCAAGCGCGATCGGAACCACACGTCGCCAGGCGTAGCTCGGGTCTTCGCTGGAGAATGACCAGATGAGTCCATGACCAACGCCAAACAGCCCCCAGCCAAGCACCATCAGGAGCCACAGGGAGTATCCTCTCGGTCGACTTATACCTGCTGAAATCTGCATCCGACTGTTATGGGCGTTACGGAGCGCGCTCACGGCCGTACCCGCGACGCTGCTTGCTTGTGAATGCAATGCATCTTCGACATGAGTAACAAGGTGCGAGGGACCAAACGCGCATTTCCTGCCACGAGCCGCTTCTCTCACCGCCAACCTCTCCACGAAAGGTTGGACACCTTCCGCGACGAATGGTTGTGACCTCTGGTGTCGTACGGAATGCGCTTCGTCAGCCTCTTCCGCGTTCGAACCCGTAGCGTTGGCAGGCTCAGGCCGAAGCCGCGATCTTCGCGTCCGGTTACAGCGCTTTCGGAACTTGGTCGCGTGGTTCGGTACGAGTGTGCCCGCAGGGGTGGGGGGACTTCCTGTGGCCACGCGACCATTCCGAAGCTGTCACGACAGCCGTCAACGAGACTTAGATTGTCGGTCCCCTCTATCTGTTACGTTGAACGGATCATTCAGCGCGTCCCCATCACAACGCCGTGCCATTGAGGCACCACTCGGCCCTGTCCTCGTCCAGGCAGGACCTGGTGCCGGAAAGACGCATTGTCTCATCGAAAGGATCCGCCATCTGATTGGCGTGCACCAAATCGATCCGTCGCGCATTATCGCATTCACATTCACCAACAAAGCGGCAGACGAAATTGCATCCCGACTCGATCGCGGCGGCTCCGTTGCCGGGGTTCATCGAGGGACGATACATGCGTACTGCGCCCGCATATTGCGTGACCACGGCGCCCACGTCGGACTGCGCGCCGGCTTCGGCATCGCCGACGACGAGTACCAGACCTCACTGCTCTCGCGATTGAACGTTGCGCCGCGCTGGCAAAAGACTTTTCTGTCGCAACTCTCCCTCCATCGCTTTCGCGATGTGCCGCTCCAATCGCGTGACGCCGACGTCGCGGCACGCTACACCGCACGACTGCTCAAGGCCAACATGGTCGATTTCGATCAGCTCGTGCTGCTTACTGCCGGCCTGTTCGAACTCCCCGACATCGCGCAGCAACTCCGGGCCGCGTGGGACTATGTGCTTGTCGATGAGTTCCAGGACCTCAACATGGCGCAGTATCGGGTGGTGACCGGCCTCGCTGCGGAGCACAGAAATATCTTCGCTGTGGGCGACGATGAGCAGTCGATCTATTCGTGGACGGGCGCCGATCCGCGGCTCTTCCTCACCTTCTCCAATCACTTCGGCATCGCCAACCGTATCGCGCTGGAGGAGAACCATCGGTGTCCGGAGAACGTTGTTGGTCCCGCACGTCGGCTCGTCCGGCTCAACGCCCCGTTGTTCGACACCCACAAAACGGTCACACCGCTGCGTTCCAGCGTGCATGCTGTTCAACTGCACGTCTTTGCGAATGATGACAACGAACGGCGCTGGCTGGTCAATGACCTGCAGCGTGACCGAAGTGAACACGGTCTGGCATGGCGCGAGGTCGCCATCCTGTATCGCCAGCATACGTCCGCGCATCCCATCGAAGGGGACCTCATACGTGCGGGCATCCCGTGCCGCTCGGTCGCCGGTCGAGCCCTGGCCGACGACAGCGTCGTCCGACATGTCGTCGCAGCACTGCGGGTCATCTCGTACCCCGCCGATCGCATCTATCAAGATGCCTTTCTGCGCGAGTCCATACCCGGCCCGCTGTTGAATACGCTGAACGTCGAAGCCACGGCCACCGGCGAATCCCTGGTGACAGTCGCCAACCGTCGGGCGAGTCGCAGCCAACCCAACGATCCCGATCGCCCACATCTCTTCCGCGCATCATACGCTCTGCACAACCTCTCCGGACTCGGTGCGCAGCACACCCAACTGAACCCGCTGATCGAGGAACTCCTCTCACATCGCATCGGCCCCACACGCACCAAACTGGAGCAGCACCACGACGAGCTCTCAGATCCGAGCGACATCCCCGAGGTTGTTCAGCTGGCCCAGCAACTGACGGAGGCGCTCTCGACACAGCGCCGAGTGCAATTCGACGTGCCCGGGCCATCGCGCATTCCCCTGCGAGGGATGCTCGGCGCAGCCGGCATGCGACAACTCCTCGTGGACAGCACGGATCATCAGCCTGCTCTCGTGATCTCGGACTCTGACGCCGCCCCATTCGGGCTTCCCCTCACCCTGTTCAAGGCGCTCCAGCTGATTGCAGCAAGGGACTTCGTGGATGTCTTTCGTGATTTCACCGCGATAGACCTTGAGACAACCGGCAAACGGGTGACAGATGCCGGCATTGTCGAAATCGGCGCTGTGCGCGTGCGCGATGGTCAACCGGTGGAGGAATTTTATTCATTGGTGAATCCCGAAATGGCCATTGAAGCCGGGGCCGCCGAAGTACACGGGTACACCGATGCCGATGTGCGCGATTGCAGAACGTTTGCTCAGTTGTGGCCTGAACTCAAGGCGTTTATCGGCACCGATGTCCTCATTGCACACAACGGATATCAGTTCGACTTTCCGATCCTGCGGCGCATGATCCGGGAGACCGGCGATGCGCAGGTGCTCAGCACCTACGATACCCTCCCGCTCGCGCGCGACCTGCATCCGGGGAGCCGCAAATTGGAGGACCTGGCGAAGGAGTTCCACATCGCAAGTGGGCGGGCGCACCACGCGTCCGACGACACCTACACCCTCGTGCACGTTGTCGGTGCGTTAGGCGCGCTCAAAGTGAAACGCGCGCGTAAGACCGCGCTCGCACACCTTATGGACTACCTCGGCGTGGCACTCGCGCTCAGTGACGCCACACATCCCGAGGCAGTACTCTTCGCCGAATGGTCAAAGGTCAACGCACTCGGCCGCTACAGCCAGTCCCTCGACCACTACGATGCGGCGCGCGCGCGCGACGGAGATCCCGACCTGCCCACGCTGGAAGAACTGATTCATCTGCTCGGTGGTCGCTCGTTGATGGCGAAGCTCCGGATAGAAAAGAACGCCGAGGAGAGATACCCGGTGGAGCTTTCCCGACTGCGCCGGCTGATCGACCCGTCCAGCGCTCCGTTGACTGAACAGATCGGCACACTATTGGAACGGATTGCACTGTCGCGCCACGAAGGCCCTGAATCGGACGTTGAGCTGGACCGGGTCAGCTTACTCACCATGCACGCCACGAAAGGGTTGGAGTTCTCACGCGTCTACATTATTGGAGCCGCGGACGCGGACATGCTGAACGGTTCGCCGGATCGATGGACGGTAGAGGAACTCGAAGAGGCCCGCCGTCTGCTTTATGTCGGGATGACCCGTACACGCGACCGACTCGTCCTCACGCGGGTTGATCAGCGTGGCGAGAAAGACACGACCGCGCAGACGTTCCTCGACGAAATGCAACTCGAGGAAGTGCGGCACGATACTCTTACGGTGTAATAAATCCCGAAAAGCGTTCAACAGCCCATGGCCCGGATCCGACCGCGGCGTCGTGCTTGAAGAAGACGTATGCTTCCTGCCACGCCTCGGCAGCAATACGCTTCGCCCATCCGGCCAGCACCTTTTCGTCGTAGTCAAAGCGGTGCAACCGGAGATACCCCCAGTCGGCCGTTGGAATCATCGGTGACTGAAAATCATCCTGATCAATAACAACCATCGCCGCACCGCGTGCACGTAACACCTCAACCGCGTCGTCCTCGAACCACGAGGGATGACGGAATTCAAACGCGACCCGCTGACCGGCAGGCAGCAGTTCCAGGAACGCGCTGAGTCGAAGGACGTCCTTTTTCAGGTTGGGCGGAAGCTGAAAGAGAATGGCACCCAGTTTATCGCCCATCACCTGAATGTTCTTCAGGAGAAAGTCCAGCGGACCGGCGGATTCAGCCTTGAGCCTTGCGTGATGCGTAATGCGCTGACTGGCTTTGATGGTAAAGCGAAAATCCTCGGGGACCTTCGATCCCCAATCGATCAGCACATGCTCCTTCGGCAACCGGTAAAACGTGTTGTTGATTTCGACCGTGGGATACCGGCTCGCGTAATGGCTGAGCATGTCGGCATCCTTCAGGTCCTCAGGATAGAACTGTCCCTTCCATTCCTTGAACGCGTATCCGCTGGTACCAACCCGAATCTTCACGAAGCTTTACGTTCATCCGGCGATGACGCGGGTGCCGACGCACCACTCCCACTACCACCTTTTGCGAGACTCGCCTTGAGGGCTTCCATCAGATCAATGATCTTGCCGCCGCCGTCCTGTGACGGTTCGGACGTAATCTCCTGACCGGCAACTTTGCCGTTGATTGCTTCGAGGACGCGCTCCCGCACCGTGTCATGGTACTTGGTCGGATCGAACTCATCAGTCGCCGTCTGCTCGATCAACTGCTTCGCCAGCGCCAGCTCGGCCGGCTTAATCTCTCCCTCGCCTAACGGCACTTCGCTGGTCGCGCGCAATTCATCGGCATAGTGCAATTGCTCCATCACGAGGACACCATCGCGCGGGCGCAGAAGCACCAGGTGCTGCTTACCGCGCGCGGCATACTGGCCCAGTGCCGCGCGTCCCGTCTCGAGCAGTGACTGCGCCAGCAGACGATAGGCCCGGTCACCACCCTTGTCCGGACCCAGAAAATACACCTTGTCGAGATACTCGCGGTCGACCTTTTCGAGCGGGACAAACTCGGCAATATCAATGGCGCCCGTGGCCTTTTCGTCCAGCGCCTTGAGCTCTTCTGGTGAAAAGATCACGTACTGGTCCTTCGCGAACTCGTACCCTTTCACCATCTCCTCTCTGGGTACGACGTCTCCCGTTTTCTGATCGATGTACTGCTGCTTCAGTCGTGTGCCGCTCTTCTTGGACAACAGATTGAAGGACACGTTCTGCGACGACTCGGAAGCCGAGTAAACGTTCACGGGCACGGAAACGAGTCCAAACGATATGGTGGCAGAGCCGATGGATCGCGCGGGCATGGCAGCTGGATTCAAAGTGTGGTCGGAAAGCCCCTTCAAGAATGAAGTATAGAGGCCTTGCGACTCGTGCAAGGGTGCTGCGGAACGGCGCTCTGAGATTGACCACCCGGTGACCGCGCGGCTAATTCGTGAACTCGCCCTTTCTCCTGTGAGCAGCCCACCGCCCGTGCCTGACGAAGACAAGCCAGCAGACCCGGATCACCTCGCAGCGTACCGCGCCAAGCGATCGGCCGACCGGTCGCCCGAGCCGGTGGGCGCCGTGTCCACGGCCCCCCCAGGGAACCTCTTTGTCGTTCACAAACACGCCGCCCGTCAGCTGCACTACGACCTTCGTCTCGAGATGGACGGCGTGCTGCGGTCCTGGGCCGTTCCCAGAGGGCCGTCGTACGATCAGGCAGACAAACGCCTCGCTGTACGGGTGGAGGACCATCCACTCGAGTACGGAGATTTTGAAGGGATCATCCCCGAGGGCAACTACGGAGCCGGCGGCGTTATCGTGTGGGACCGCGGAGAATGGGTGCCGCTCGAGGATTGGCGCACGGGGCTCGAGAAGGGCAAGCTGCTGTTCGAGTTTCGAGGGTATAAGCTGCACGGCAAGTGGACGCTGGTAAAAATCAAGAAATCCGAACGCGATTGGCTGCTTATCAAAGAGCGTGACGGATGGATGAAGTCCCCCGGCGACGTCTTTCCGGAGGAGTCGGTGTTGTCCGGATTGACCGTGGAACAGGTCAAGGCCGGTGAATCGCGGGAATCGACATTGATCGCCGACGTCGCCGCCATCGCGCCCGAGGCCCAAGTGGATCCCCGCAAGGTGCAGGTCATGCTCGCCGACACGCGGGATGAACCATTCAGTGATCCCGCGTGGGTGTACGAGCTCAAGCTCGACGGTTATCGGCTGCTCGCCTCGCGCCACGGTGGCGATGCGTTGCTGCTCACGCGCAACGGCAATGACTACACACGTGTGTTCCCCGAGGTAGCGCGTGCCATCAAGGCCCTCCCCTTCGACAGCTTTATCATCGACGGCGAAGTGGTGGTGATGAACACCAACGGACTGCCCAGCTTCAGTAAATTGCAGAAGCGGGGACGCCTGACCAATGATCTCGAAGTGCGCCGCGCCGCCGTTGAACTGCCCGCCAGCTACATGGCGTTCGATCTCCTCGCACTCGGCGATTCGGACGTACGCAGCTTACCGCTCGTGCAGCGCAAGGAATGGCTGCAGCGCATGATGCCGGCCATAGGCCCGGTGCGTTATCTGGATCATATCGCGGAGCACGGAGAGGCCATGCTGGAACGCGTACGCGATATGCACGTGGAAGGGATCGTGGCGAAGAAGGCGGACTCCCGTTACGTGGCGGGCCGGTCGAGCCATTGGTTGAAGATAAAGGCAGAGAGCACTGGCGATTTTGTTGTTGTGGGATTCACGCAACCCAAACGCGGACGCAGTGGTTTTGGTGCGTTGCAGATCGCTGACTATGTGAACGGTCAGCTGGTGTACGCGGGGCGGGTTGGCACCGGGTTCAGCGATGCCCAATTGAATGAACTGTTGGCTACGCTCAGCGGCAGCTCGCGTGAGACGCCGCCCTGCCTCGGTCCCGTGAAGACGCCGGGATCGGACCCGCTCCCTTCCGAACAGATTCCCGAGACCAGCACCACGACCTGGGTTGAACCACAGTTGGTGTGCGAGGTGCGTTTTCGCGAATGGACTCCCGACGGCGTCCTCAGGCATCCGGCGTTTTTGCGACTGCGTGATGACAAGTCTCCGCGAGATTGCGAGCGCCAGGGACCGGGGTGGCAAGCGATCGACAGCGAGCCTGAGGCGCACACGGCCCCTCCCCCGCCAGCGGCTGTCGAAAACGCCCCGGTTGAACGGCGCCTGACCTTCTCCAATCTGCGCAAAGTGTTCTGGCCAGCTGAGCAGTACACCAAGGGCGACCTTATTGCGTATTACAAGGCGATTGCTCCATGGCTGTTACCGTACCTGAAGAATCGGCCCGTCGTGATGACCCGGTACCCCGACGGCATCGACGGCAAGTCGTTCTATCAAAAGGATGCACCCGAGTTCGCCCCCGCATGGATTCGCACCATTCCCATTTGGGCCAACGACACGTCACGTTTCATCAGATACTTTCTGTGTGACGACGAGGACGGGTTGCAGTATCTTGCTAATCTGGGAACCATTCCGCTGCATGTGTGGGCATCCCGCGAGGGATCACTCGAGCTTCCTGATTGGTGTGTCATCGATCTCGACCCCAAGGAAGCGCCGTTCTCTGATGTCGTGCGCACCGCGCTGGTTCTTCACGACATCTGCGATCGTGCCAAGCTGCCCCACTACGTCAAAACCACCGGCAAAACCGGCCTGCATATCATGATTCCACTGGGCCGTACCTGCACCTATGAACAGTCGCGGACGTTGGGTGAACTGTTGGCGAGGCTCGTCATCCGCGAGTTGCCGGACATCACAACCATCACCAGACATGTGACCAAACGCGGCGACAAAGTGTATCTCGATTATCTGCAGAACCGGCACGGGCAGCTCATCGTCGCGCCCTTCAGTGTCCGGCCGATCCCCGGGGCACCGGTATCAATGCCAATAACATGGGATGAGGTCAACGATTCACTGGATCCGCAGATGTTCACCATCCGGAACGCGGTGGAGCGCATGACCGCGAGGGAGAGTGATCCGTGCGCCCCGGTCCTTACCGTCAAGCCCGATCTGGCGGCGGTGCTTGAGAGACTGACGTCGGCGTAGCGGGATTGCGTCGGCGCCGGCATCTCTCTCGGAGAGGTGTCCTCGGGCACGCGTTGTGGCGATTCACACCGGCAGACGCAGACACGGCGTGACAGCTGCGTTTACCCCAACCAGATGATCCGCCGGATCAGCCCCGCAGGTGCTCGGCGTAACGCGGCAACCGCTTGCGGTACGCTACGTGAAACGCGTCGCTGAATGATTCCCAACGCAGTCCGTGGGCATTCATCAACGCGTCCATTGATTGTCGGGAGAACAGGGAGATGTGCCCGTTGCGTGGGGCCGCATACCACCACGCCAGCCCCTGCGACAGGAAATCCGCAGGTTGCAGCAGCGTGGAGAAGAACAACATCCCCTTCTCGTCGACCAACCAGCGGAGTGCCTTCAGCGTGTCGGCGGGATGCGGGGTATGCTCCATGACCTCAAAACACGTGACCAGGTCGAACGTGCCAGCGGGTTTCGCATCGCGTCCGGCGTAGAACGGGTCGAATGTCTCTGCGGTTGCGACGCCAGCTGAACGCAAGAGCACCGAGAGGCCGCCGTTTCCTCCACCGTAGTCGAGTACGCGTACACTGCGCTCGGTGGTTAGAATGCGTTCCAGAATGAAGTCCGCATTGCTTCGCGGACGCGCGACGGCGAAATCCGGATCAACGAGCGCGTATTCGTCGTTATAGATGAACGTTTCGAAGTTTGTCGCGCTGAAAAAATCGAAGGCGACGGTGAACACGAAGCCACAGACCGCGCAGCGATGGTAGCGGATCGGGATTCCTGCGCGCCCCAGCGGGGCTCCTCGATGATCCTCACAGCTCTTGTTGAAGTCCACGTCACCACAGGGCGCGGCATCGGCCCCGCAGCATTTGCAGGGGGTTCGGTCGACGCGCTGGAGTCGGTCGATTAAATCGGGAGCGAGGGCAGTCAGCATGCGAAACGGAGAGGGACACTCTTAGTATCGGCAACAAAACGGCCCTCCCGCACGGACTCGACCCTACCCGGCACCTTGAGCTCGGGTTCTGCGGTCGGCACGTCAGCGCCAGGTGGCGTTACCGACTGGAGGTACGTGCACACCTCAGGAGCCTGACCTGCGAGAGCGGGCGATGGGACTCGAACCCACGACGTCCAGCTTGGGAAGCTGGCATTCTACCAACTGAATTACGCCCGCGTGCTGCTCATCAACATAGGGAGCGCGACTCGGTCGTGGAAGCTCCACAGGGGCTTTCGCACCGGTACGGCGGAGCCCCTGATCGCTGGTCCGCCGCGCCACCCTCCCCTCCTCGGGCCGCACTCGCGCTACAGCCGGGAATTCTCTACCTTCGGATACTCTCCGTCCCTGGCGAAACAGGTTATGCCGTGCGCAACCGTCGTCGCAGGTGGTCTCTCTGGCCGATTCGCCGTGACTGACCCGTGCCGCGTGCGCCGAAACGCACGGAGCAGCTGCGTGCGGCCATGACTTTGGAAAGCGACCCTCGAATAACCCACGTAGGCGGGCGCTATGAGTTGGTCCGGGAGCTCGGTGTCGGGGGCTCGGCGACAGTGTATCTGGCCCGCGACCTCCCCATGGATCGCCTCGTCGCCATAAAAGTCCTTCGTGATGACGTTGGAGCGCTCGCATCATCGGAGCGCTTCTCCAGAGAAATACGCGTGATGGCGAAGCTCGACCATCCGCACATTCTGCCAGTGCTCGATTCGGGGGCGTGGAATGATCGACTGTACTATGTAATGCCGTACGTGGAAGGATCCACCCTCGAAGCGACGCTCGCGGTACAACATCACATCTCCATCGCCGACACGCTGCGACTGGCTCACGAGATGTGCGACGCGCTCAACGCGGCACACACGCACAAGATCGTTCATCGAGACATTAAGCCGAGTAACATTCTCATCGGCACCGATGGCCACGCGCGCCTAAGCGACTTCGGTATTGCGCGTGCCATTGATCTGACCGGCGACGATCGGCTCACCGACAGCGGTACGGTCGTGGGCACCGTTGCGTACATGAGTCCCGAGCAACACGCGCGTGAACACTCCGTCGACTCGCGAAGCGACGTGTTCAGTCTGGGCATGGTGTTGTACGAGTGTCTCGCCGGTGAACGACCGTTCGTCGGTAAATCGCCGCAGGAGACGGCGACTAATCTGATGCTCGGCAGACTGCGCCCCATCCGCGAGAGTCGACCGGATGTGTCGGCATCCATCGCGACCGCGATTGAACGCGCCCTGCTGCCAGACCCTGACCAGCGATGGCAGAGCGCGGCCGCGTTCGCATCCGCGTTAGGCGTTCCACTGGGGGCCGTGACAACTGCCCCTGGTCCGCCTCTGCGCAGCCGGTACTGGCGGCGCTCCCGCGTGCGGTGGGGTGCGATAGCGCTGGCGGGACTCGGCATTGCCGTCTGGTTCACGCTCCGCGCAGGTCAATCCGTCACCGCCGACGTCGACCCGCAGCGCGTTGCCGTGCTGCCTTTTGAAGGGGACAGCGTTTTAACCACACTCCTGCAAAGTGATCTTCGCCTGCACGGCGCCCTGGCACGCTTTTCCGACCTGACGGTGGTCGATCCGTTTCAGCTGGACGAAGGAGGATTGCGGCAGGTCTCGCTCACCCCGCAGCGCGCCGGCGCGCTCGCAAGTCGCCACCGGGCAGGCCTGGTTATCCGCGGTGAAGTGTGGCGCCGCGGAGATCTGCTCAGCGTGGACGCCTTCCTCTTCGATGTTTCGGCCATGGACCGTCACAGGAGCCGCGCGTCGTTCACTGTCGCGGCGCAGGCGGTCACGAGCTCCCCCTGGGTGGTCGACTCCCTGTTTACGGCGCTGCTCGACACCCTGATGTTCGGAGAAAGGGCAACGCCCTTTCTCGGCGCGACATCACGTGAAACGAATTCGTCCACCGCGTTCGGCGCGTTTCTTGACGGCCAAAGTGCGCTGCGCGAATGGGACCTTGAGCGCGCCGACAGCAGCTTTGCAAAGGCGTCGGCCAGCGACAACGAATGGGCACGAGCCGGGCTGTGGCTGGCGCAGACCCGCAGCTGGCGCAACACACCGGCCTCCGCGTGGCACGATGTTGCCCAGCGCGCCGCGCTTCGACGCCAACACCTCTCACCGCGGGACAGTACGCTTCTGACGGCTCTGGTCGCCCTCGCCGAGGACGCTCCTGATCGCGCCTGCGCGGCGTACGCGGATCTGACGCGCCGAGACAGCTCGGATTTTGTTGCATGGTTCGGTCTGGGAGAGTGTCAGCGACGCGACCGCGCGGTAGTACGCGACGCCACGTCGCCATCAGGTTGGCGTTTCCGCAGCTCAACGCACTCCTCTCTCACCGCTTACCGGCGAGCGTTTGCGCTGGTTCCCCGCAGCGGCCGGGCTTTCCGCGGGAACGAATTCAGCACACTGCGTTCCTTGCTGTTTACGCAATCGAATCAGGCCCGCAGCGGCCGTGCAGAGACCACCCCTCCCACGTTGTTTGCTTCGCTGGCGGGATGGAGCGCCGCTGGCGACTCTCTCGAGTTCGTTCCGTATCCATTGGCCACGTTCGGCGAGCACACACCAGCGACCCTTGGCATAGCCATTCGTCGGAATCGGGCCTTGTTCAGCGAGATAGCGCGCGGGTGGGTCGACGGGTATCCGGATGTCCCGAGCCCGGACGCTCTGGAGGCCCTCGCCCTCGCGCAGGAAATGCAGGGCGACACGACGGCGATCGCAACGATACGACGTGCCCGCGCCCTGAGCCATCCACGTGACGCTCCTCGCCTGGTGTCGCGCGAGGTGTGGATGCTGGTACGCTTCGGGCTTTCCGGACGAACCGATCGGTTGAGGCGCGCGCGCGTCCTGTCGGATTCATTGTTGACGCAGGTTGATCGCATTGAATTGCAGGACGCAAAACGTGTTGCCTCGTTGGCGCTGCTCGTAGGTCGTACGGATGAGGGGATAGCGTTGAGCCGCAGGGCACCAGAACCGATCCGCATGATCACCCCCGATGGACCGGTGACCCTACCTGCTTACCTGAGCGCCGACGCCGACGCACTCACCATCCGTGCGGCGACGGGAGATTCGGCTGGCACACTCCGTCCCGCCTCCGAAAGGCTGCGACGTGCGATCCACGCGCTGGCAGGCGATCGCCGGGGCGATGAACTCACCGACCAACTGTTGAGCAAGGCGGCGCTACTGGCGTTCGCAACTTCCGGTCGTGTCGTGATACCTATGAGCACAGACGCGAACGATCTGTTGCGGGCACAACGGCTTTTCCGCCAGGGTGATCGCGCCGGCGCGCTACGAGCGATGGACGACATCGAACGCCTGCGGCGTGGCGTCCCGCCGGGCGACGTGACACTCGACGCGGTGTTCAGTGAAGCCAGACTGCTGCAAGGTCTGGGTGAAGATCGTCATGCGGCGGAATGGCTGGACAGATTTCTCAGGGAAGCACAGTTTGCTGCACCAGAGTTCCTGAGCGATCCGGTGGACAGTGCATGCCTTCTGCAGATTATTGAACTGCAACGAGACTTGTCCGTGAAGCTGGGAGCGCCTGACAAGGCAGAGGCGATGCGGGCGATATTGGTTGCATTACGCGGCAAGTAGCGTTTCGATGGGTTGCTGGCGTACAACATTAATCCGGAGGGGATACCGATGCGCAGAACCATGCGGTTAGCGGGTGTGGGGACAGCACTGTTGCTCTGTGCTACCATTGTGGTCTTCCTTGACAATCGCTCGCAACGCGCGGCGGCCGGAAGATCCATCGCGGCGGCCACGCGGATTGACCCGCTGACACGATTTGACACCGTCTTCAGTGGCGAAGACTCAGCGGCGACACGTATCGGTGCGCAGTTTCGCGACCCCGCGTACCACGACGAACAACAACTGCGCCGCAAGTGCGCGTTCTGCTTCAGCGACGAATACCACACCGGCGTGATCAAGTTGCGCGCGGAGCCGGCTCCCACCGATTACTCCCAGTTTTCGAACTGGACCACGGTCGCCACTCTTTCCGTCCCCCCCGAGACCAAGTTTTCGGACTGGAAGATTGACACGCCAGCCAGCGCGTCCTTTGTCGTGTACGACGTACAATTGAAAACAGTCGCTGGCTCGAACCCGGCGTCGCCGAAGTACGAGGCGCGAATTGCGCTGGGTGGCTCGGAAAAACAGACTCTGGACGTGGCGTATCTCCCGGAGAACAATACAGTCAAGACGGCGCATTTCCTGTGGAATGTGCGCAACATCTCGCGGGACCGACAAGCGATCAGCGTCAGCTGTCCCAGCGGGCGGTGCATTATCGTCGAAGCCGCGCGGCTTAGCGATTGGATGGACGGCGCCACCGCGAAGAAGGCATGTACATCGAACTCGAACGCTGACTGCGTCTCAATTGCGGTGGGATCGCACGACGAGCAGCGCCTCGCCGAGATGGCAGGCGGGCAGCTTAAGCGAAGCAAGGTTCATGGCGTCCTCGTCCCGAGTACTTTACTGGACAGCTACACAAAATTTGACGATTTCGACGGTGGCGCGTGGAAGCCAGTCGCGACAGCGCGAGTCACTGGCGGCGACTACGAAAAGCCGGCGTTCACTTTCCCCGAGAACACCCAGGTCTCGATCAGCCTCCGCCGCGTAGGCAGCGTCTGGGAGGCAAGGCTTTTTGCGAACGGTCAGGAGGCGATCATTCCTGTTCCTACGCCTCACGATCACGGAATGCTCCCCCCCGCCAGCGTCCGCTGGAAATGGAATGCGCTTGACGAGGGGATTTGGGTGCGCTGCGGTCCGGGATGTTGTAAGGTGGATCCGATTTGACGGTTGGTTGGCGAACGGATGCAATCCCCGCGATCCGCTCGGATGCGGGGGCTTGCGCGCGCGCCACGAGGAAATTGCTCACCACCTGAGCGTAGGTGGAGGAGCTTCGCAGGAAGACCAGGAGGCCCTCTCCTCGCGCCCTCCAGCTGCAGCTAAGTACACGGAACGGACGATCGGGACGGGACGAAGCTAGTCTTCTTCTTCGAGAGCCGACCCCTCCGGAGACTCGCCTGCAGGGGTGAAGTACGTCCATGGCCGAAGCACCAGTCGAAACGCCGTCGCGAGCTGACCAGATACTGTGTGACCCCATGCCATTCCGGCGCGCCGGGCGATCCACGCCATCGGAAAAACCGCCAGGCGTAGCAGACCCACGAGTAGAATCGCCAGCGGCCACAGGGGAAGCAGTAGAATCCCGGCGACCGCAACTACGGGGGCGGCCACCATACAGGGACCCAGAAGCATTTGGGTCAGAACGAACAGTTCACCGTGCTCAAGAGCCAGGAGGAACTCAGGCACGTGGTGCCGATCTCTTCATAGTGCGATCGAGGGGCGATGTCGGGCAAAAATGGGGCAGCGCTTGGAGTTGTGACCCGACCAGCAGCAATATTAGCACGCGGCGCGTGGTTCGTCCCCCAGCGCGTGAGCGCTTGAGCAAAAAGTCAGCAAAGCCCGCACGCAACACCAACCGGTCTGGAGACCTCACCAATGAAAAGTGTGTTCGACCCAAAAGACTATCAGGACATCGTCACGCGGCTTGACACGCTTACCCCAGGTACGGTGCGGCAATGGGGAAAGATGACAGCGCCACAGATGCTGGAACACGTTTCCCGGGTTATTGAAATGGCGACCGGGTCCAAGCCGACCAAACAGATCCTCCTGGGCAAATTGATAAGCTGGACGGTGTGGCCAACGTTCATCGGTCCGAAACAGTTTGGCCGGAATGCACCGACGGGCCCTGCGTTCGTGGTCCGCGACGAACCGGAGTTCACCGCGGCCAAACAACGCCTTCGCTCTCAGGTCGAAGCACTTCACGCGTTAGGCGAACAGGGCTGCGACGGACAGGTGCACGCATTTTTTGGTCCCATGCGTGGCAAGGAGTGGGGGATCACTCAGTACAAACACATCGATCACCACTTCAGGCAGTTCGGGGTATAGCGACGAGGGTTACTTTACGCGCACGACGGTCATTCTGCACCGAGCGCGTCGACAGGACTTACTCTGGCGGCGCGACGCGCGGGAACAACTGCTGCCGCCGCGCCAGCCAACAGTAAAGCACCCGCCGCCAGTCCAAGACTGAGCGGATCCGCCGCGCTTACGCCGTACAACAGTTTCGAAGCACCCCGCGCTGCGATGACGGCGACGACCAGCCCTACGCCGGTCCCGATTGCCACGGGCACGATGGCCTCGCGCACAATCTGCTGCCGCACCTGATGCGGCGATGCCCCCAACGCCATGCGCACACCTAACTCGGCGCGCCTCCGCGCCACTGAATACGACGCCACTGAATAAATACCGACCATGCCGAGTGCAAGCGCAAGCGAACCGAACAACGTGAGGAAGAGACGCAGCTGAAGTGGCTGCGAAAGCGCCGTCCGAACCTCCAGATCCATCGTGGTTGGCCGGTTGAGCGCTATGCGCGGATCCACATCAACCGCGATCCTACGCACGGCCTCGGGCAACGCGCTGAGTGAACCGGTCGACCGCACGACCAGCACCTTGTAGTCGTTGCGCCCCTGCGCATCCGCCACGTACGTCACGAACGGCACCGATCCCGTCACCGCTGTTGAACGCACCTCGTCCGTTACACCAACCACGATCACGGTGTCGCCGGTGACTCCGAGTACCAACGTACGACCAATCGCGTCCTGGCCCGGCCACGCACGCTCGGCAAACAATCGGTTGATTAACACAACGCGCTGGCTCCCCGGTCGATCGGTCGCAGCGAGAACGCGGCCCTTCAGCACGGGAATCTGCATCGCCTCAAAGTACCCGGGTGTCACCTGCCGAAAGAGGGCGTTGGGACTTGTCCTTCCCTGCAGTTCCGTGTTGCCGATGACAGACACCGGCCCCTGCCATCCGCCGTCACGAATTGGGAGTCGGTTCGTCCAGGCCGCCGCAGTGACACCCGGCAGGAGAGCCACGCGTTCCTGCACCGCGTTAAACAACTGCTGCCGCTGCGCGTCGGTAAAGTCATCGCCCACCAGACTCACGTCCATTGCAGCGACACCCTGCGGATCAAATCCGAGATCAACGGCGAGCAGGCTCGACACTGAACGCACAAACAGCAGCGCGCCCGCGACGAGGAGCACCGCAACACCAGCTTCGACGCCAACCAAACCCCGATGAACCGCAGCGTTTGCCCCCCCCTTCCCGGCCGTTGCACCACGGGCGCCGGACACCCCTTCGAGTCTTCCTGAGATAAGCGCCCGCACCGGAGCGATCGCCACCAGCAATCCAAGGACACTCGCGAGAGCGAACGCCATGGCAAGCGACGTCCAATCCATTGCAACGGTCGACTGCAGATTGTTATTCAGTGGCATACTCGCCAGCAACACCTTGAATCCAAGAGACGCGACGGAAACACCGACGATTGCCGCAAGGAAGGAGAACACGAGTGATTCCACGACGATCTGCCGCACCAACCGTGAACGACCGGCGCCTAACGACATGCGCAGGGCAATCTCCTGTGCACGATCGGTGGTCCGTGCGAGTACCAGCGCCGCAACATTCGCGCAGGCCATCAACAGAAGCAGCACACCGGCCCCAAAAACGAGCATGAGCGCAGGCCTCACATCACCCACGAGGTAGTCCCGCGCCGTTTGCAACCGGGCGTTTTTGGTCTTGTCCCAGGCAGCGGGATACGTGAAGCGCTCTCCGAGCGACGCCGCCATGGCTGCCACTTCCTCATCGAGCTGGCCCTCGGTGATCCCTGGCGCGACGCGTCCGATCAACACGAGCCAACCGTTGTTCTGGTAGTTGTTGCTGGCGGCGTCGAGGTTGAGCGGCGTCCACAGCTTAAAATCAGGGGTGGGAAAGTAAAACCCTCGCGGCATGACACCGACCACTGTGACAAAGCGACCGTCCAACGTAATGCGTCGTGCAATCACCGCGGGATCCGCTCCCAGTTCACGCTGCCACATCTCGTAGCTTATTACGGCAACCGGTTCCGCCCCCGGCCGGTCTTCCCCTTCCAGAAACGTCCGCCCCATCAGCGGCGGCGTTGCCAGTACGTTGAAGAACGTATGGGACGTCACACCCTTCAGCAGCACAGATGAACCCACTTCTGATCGCAGCGTCGCCGCCTCGGCGGAATACGCAGCAATCTCCGAGAACGCGCGTCGACGTTCACGGAGAAAGTCGAACTCCACGCCACGCCAGTCATAGTCGTTCCAGAAGACGCGCACATGGGCATCATCGGCGATCGGCAAGGGCCGGATCAGAAGCGACTGGATCACGCCGAATAACCCGATGGTGGCCGCGAGCCCGATCCCCAACGTCGAGATGCCGAGTATGGAAAACGCAGGGCGGCGTTTGAACTGTCGCAGCGCATGGCGTACGTCGACCAGTGCATCCCGGAACACGCCGATCCCCCAGCTGTCGCGCACCTCTTGACGGGGTCGCACAGCGCCACCGAGACGACGCTCCGCTTCACGCGCCGCAGCGTCCTCCGACATGCCCTGGCTGCGCAGCTTAGTCGTTTCCATCTCCTTGTGGAACGCGAACTCCTCGTCGAGGTCACGTTCCATCACATCGGGGCGGAGCGCGGCCCTGATGCGGAACCAGATGTCAGTCAGGCGTGGCATCGCGTTGATCGTTAGGCGTTAAAAGCGAGGATCCGGGAGACACCTTCGGCGAGCCGGAGCCAGTGATCGGTTTCCACTCGCAATTGTTTCTTTCCGGCGTTGGTCAACTCGTAGTAACGCGCGCGACGACCGTTCTCTGTGTTGGCCCAGTACGAGCGAATCCAGCCCTCGCGCGTCAACTTATGAAGCGACGCATACAGCGAGCCCTGCTGAATGCGCAACGTTTCGGAGCGGTTCTGAACGAGCTCACTGATCCCCCATCCATGCATTGCTTCGGCTTGAAGCGTTTTGAGGATCAGAAGGTCGAGCGTCCCGCGAATGACGGAATTGTCAGTTCCCAATAGTACCTCCTCTCGGTTTCCGAGAGATGGGACACCAGCATGGGCGCGAGGGTTTCGACCTGGAGTGCGAATGCTCAAGCGGTTCGTCACATCACAGATGTCAACGCGAAACCCGGATCCCCCATGCGCCACGGCCGCCAAGGCGTTCGGCATCGTGGCCACCGGAAACGAAAAAGACCGCCGGCTTGAGCCGCGGCCTTCCCCCTCCCCCAGAGCCAGCGGTCGGGATTGAACCGACGACCGCCCGATTACGAATCGGGTGCTCTACCACTGAGCTACGCTGGCGTTTCCAACAAGTGCCCAAACGCGGATTCGAACCGCGACGCCTTTCGGCACCACCCCCTCAAGATGGCGTGTCTACCAGTTTCACCATTTGGGCATTGCACGCCGCGCTCTCTTGCGGCCAAAACTCCTCGTTTCCAGCGGGGCTGACGGGGCTCGAACCCGCGACCTCCGGAGTGACAGTCCGGCACTCTAACCAGCTGAGCTACAGCCCCTCGTACTTCCCTGCAATTCCTGCAACTCCAACAACCAATGACCCCAAGGGGAATCGAACCCCTCTCTGCACCGTGAAAGGGTGCCGTCCTAGCCGATAGACGATGGGGCCGCTATCAGATCCCATTCCCCATAACCATAGCGGTAACGGGATTCGAACCCGTGTTCCAGCCTTGAGAGGGCTGTGTCCTAGTCCCCTAGACGATACCGCCAAGAAGATCCCACTTCATCACACCATCCCTGCACCCGGCACCACCCGCCCACACATTGCATCTCCCGACGAGCAGGCCAGGAGGGAATCGAACCCCCAACCGCCGGTTTTGGAGACCGGTGCTCTACCAATTGAGCTACTGACCTTCACTATCCTCACGTCAGTTGCACGTTTTCCTTGACGACCAACCGCATCGCCCTGCGCCCATCAGGGGTGACTGAGGGGACTTGAACCCCCAACCCCCGGAATCACAATCCGGTGCTCTAACCAGTTGAGCTACAGCCACCATGTCGCGAGAGCTCGACCCCCGCATGCCCCACCCCGCACCAAAACGGGAAGGCTTGCAATGTTAAACCCCCCGCAACCCGATATCAACGCCGCTCACAACTGCGCGACAACTACTCCTTCGCCCGGTCCAGATACTCGCTGGTCGCAGGATTCACACGAACTCGCTCACCGATACCCAGAAATTCCGGCACGTTGATCGTAACCCCATTGTCCAACGTTGCCGGCTTGTACGACGAAGTCTTCGTCGCTGTCTTCATCACCGGAGACGTCTCAACGATCTCAAACACCAGCGTGTTCGGCAGCTGAATCCCGATCGGTTTTCCGTCATAATACTCAGCGAGAATGCGCATGTTGGACACCATCCACTGCCCATTATCCCCCAGCGCCTCGTTGTCCAGCTCAATCTGATCGAACGTCTCGGTATTCATAAAGTGGTACGTGTCACCACTCGAATACAGGTACTCCAACTCCCGCGTGGCCATGTCGGCCTTGTCGATGGAATCGTCGGCGCGAAATCGATGCTCAAAGTTCGAGCCCGACCGAAGGTTCTTCATCTTGGTCTGCACCATCGCCCGCAAGTTACCAGGCGTGTGATGCCGAAAATCAATCACACGGCAGGGGTCGCCATTGAAGACGATGACCATGCCTTTTCGGATCTGCGTGGCGGGTACGGCCATAGCTATATAAAGTTGAGAATCGGCCCCTGTACTGCGCGGCGGCCGACCTGTGAAGACGAACGCGCCACCAGCGGATCGGCACGCACTGTCAGGATTGGGAACAACCTATAAGCTTAGCCAGCTGAGGGAGGGCGATCAAGGCGAATTCGGGCCGAACGCTGCGGCCAGCCGCGACACCGCCGGCCACAGGTTCGCAGCCGCGCGACGCGCACCCTCAGGGTTCGGATGGATCCCATCTCCCTGATTGAGCTTGGCGACCCCGGCCACTCCCTCCAGCAGAAACGGAAAGAGTTCGACCTGCTCAGCTTCGGCCACGATCCGGTAGTTCTCGCGGAAACGCCGAGTGTAGTCGTTGCCAAGGTTCGGTGGTGCTTCCATCTGCACGAGGCCAATTCGAGCTTCGGGGAGCGCCCCGCGCACCTTTTCCACGATCGCACGCAGGTTCGATTGCGTGGAATCCACATTCAGTCCACGGAGCCCGTCATTGGCACCAGTCTCGATCACCACCAGATCTGCCGGTTCCCGGAGCAGCCACTCCACCCGCCGCAGCGCCCCGGCCGAGGTTTCGCCGCTCAAGCCCGCATTCAACACGCGAATTCTGAACCCTGCGGAGTCCGCCATGCGTTGTAACACCTGTGGATAGGCATCGTCTGGATCGTCCAGCCCGTAGCCGGCGGTGAGCGAGGTGCCAATGATGAGCATCGTCGCGCGATCGTCAGCTGCCGCGGGCACCCGTCGGTCGTCCACAGGCACAGTCGAGTCAGTCACGACGGTCCCATCCTTATCTTGGGGGGTCGTTTGACCACAGGCTGCCAGAGCCAGCAGGGAAACACTTATCACACGGTCCATGCTCGACATACGTAAGTTGACGAAGGAATTTGATAGCGGTGATCATCACCTCACCGTCCTGCGCGACGTCACCTTCCAGATCACTCAGGGAGAATTCGTCGCAATTGTGGGCCCGTCGGGGAGTGGAAAAACGACGCTCCTCGGACTGCTCGCTGGTTTGGATACGCCCAGCACGGGCCAGGTGTTTCTTGATGGCTCCGATCTGACTCGGTTGAACGAAGACCAACGCGCCCAGCTGCGTGGTAAGAAAGTTGGCTTCGTGTTCCAGTCATTTCAATTGATTCCGACGCTGACGGCGATAGAAAATGTCCAGGTGCCGCTGGAACTCCGTGGCGATCGCGGCGCATTTGCGGCAGCGAAGGAGCTGTTGACCCGGGTTGGACTCGGCGACCGCCTGGAGCATTTCCCATCGCAACTTTCGGGGGGCGAACAACAACGCGTCGCCATCGCGCGAGCCTTCGTCAACAAGCCGAGTATTCTGTTTGCAGATGAACCAACGGGCAACCTCGATGCCGGCACGGGATCGAAGATTGTCGCATTGCTCGAAGAATTGAACCGCGAATCTGGATCCACCGTCATCATCGTGACTCACGATCTCACTCTCGCTCAACGCGCACAGCGCATAATCAGGCTCGCCGACGGCGCCGTGGTTGAGGATCGCCTGACGAGCCTGGTCGCCGCAGAAGACTCATCGATCGCCGCCGGCACGGCGCAGGTATGACCTCCTCGCCACCGAAGGCACCGTTCGGCATACTGGTTTCACTCGCTTGGCGGGAGGCCCGCTCCACTCGCCGGCGATTGCTGCTTTACATGTCGTCGATTTCGCTCGGCGTGGCCGCGCTGGTGGCGATCGACTCCTTCGCGGGCAACATCACGGAGTCTGTGCGCGAGCAGTCGCGCGCGCTGGTCGGCGGGGATGTCGCGTTGTCAACGCGCGCGGCATGGACTCCCGCCGCCGATTCCATACTTGATTCACTCGCGACAACAGGCGTCGCGGTCTCGCGAGAGACCGGCTTCGCTTCAATGGCGATTACACCGCGCACCGGAAGGACCCGTTTGTCGCAGGTGCGCGCGGTAACTGATGGGTTCCCGTTGTATGGCGTCATCGAGACGGATCCCGCAGGTAAGTGGCAGGATCTCCACGCACAACGGATCGCGATCGTCGATCCGTCGTTGCTCATCGCTCTGGACGCACAGATCGGCGATACCCTTCAGCTGGGTTACGCACACTTTATCATCGCCGCGACACTGAAGGCCGTTCCGGGGGATGGCGGCTTCTCCTCCGCATTCGGCCCTCGACTGTTCATCAGTGACGGGTACGTTGACGACACGAAGCTCCTCACGTTTGGCAGCCGGGCGGAGTACGATGCTTTCGTGCGACTGGCGCCCGGCACTGACATTGATGCGTGGCTTACGCCGCTCAGGCCCGCCCTCGATTCGGCCAGGGTCCGCGCCCGCACCGTATCGCAGCGCGAGGACTCGCTGGCCGACGCGATCGATCAGCTGTCGGGATTTCTGGGGATTGTGGGAATTGTTGCACTTCTCCTCGGTGGCGTAGGTGTCGCCAGCGGGGTGAACGCATGGGTCAGCCGCAAGATCGATATTGTCGCAGTCCTGCGATGTGTCGGAGCCACCAGCCGCCAGATATTACTTATCTACGTGACCCAGGCCGCGATCATGGGTCTGCTCGGTGCAACGCTCGGCGCAGCGATCGGTGTGGGGATCCAGTTCCTGTTGCCGCAGGCCGTATCGAGCTACCTGCCTCTCAACGTCCAAGCGAGTGTCGAGTGGTCAGCCATCGCCCTCGGCGTGACGCTCGGCTTGTGGATTGCTCTGGCCTTCTCACTGCGCCCCTTGTTGGCGCTGCGCAATATTTCGCCGTTGCAGGCCATCCGGCGCAGCGTGGATGCCTCGCCGAAGAAGCGTCGATTCGATCCGATGATTATTGCGGTAAATGCGTTCATTGTACTGTCTGTCGTCGGCATTTCTGCCACTCGGACGCGGTCTCCTCGCGAAGTGCTTGCGTTCAGTGCGGGCATCGGTGTTGTGGTGCTGGCGCTCTGGTTGAGCGCAGTGGTGCTGTCGAAGCTGGCGCGGGTCGCCGGCCACGCGCGCTGGCCGTACGTCGTGCGACAGGGTGTCGCCAACCTGTATCGCCCCGCCAATCAGACGCGCAGTGTGATCTTGTCGTTAGGCTTCGGCGCCTTCCTGGTCACCACGCTGTATCTCGTGCAGTCCAACCTGCTTGAACAGATCCGTATCACCGAAGAAGCATCGCGCGGTAACCTTGTGCTGTTCGACATTCAGGAAGATCAGGGTGCTGGCGTGGACTCGATTGCGTTGGCCACTCCAGGCGTTGAACTGTTGCAGCGCACACCGATCGTGACGATGCGGATTGCCGCGGTGAATGGGGTGGAAGTCCGTCGGTCGCCCATCTCACGCGACGCATCGACGGGCGAGCAACAGGGAGCGAGCGATTCTGCTGCGGAGGGCGGGGAAGCCACGGCGGATTCCACAGAACGGCGTCCCGGTGGGTGGGCCCAGCGGCGCGAGTACCGGTCCACGTATCGCGATACGCTGTTCACCGCCGAAAAGCTGATCGCAGGTAAATGGTTCGGCGAATCGGCCGTGCGGGACGGTGAGCCCGTGGACGAAGTGTCGCTCGAAGTGTCCATCGCGGCCGATCTTGATGTAACAATCGGGGATCGCATTACATGGGACGTGCAGGGAGCGTTGGTTGAAACGCGCGTCACGAGTCTGCGCGAGGTCAATTGGGCGAGGTTTGAACCCAACTTCTACGCCGTCTTTCCGTCGCGCACCATTGAGAAGGCGCCGCAGACCTTTGTAGCGTTGGCAAGTGCACCGGATTCAACCACCGGCCGCTTTCAACGCGACCTGGTGCTGGCGTATCCCAATGTCGCCAGCGTTGACCTGACCCTGATCCGCAACACTGTCAGTGAAATTTCGCGTCAGGCGTCGACCGCGATCCAATTCCTAACCCTGTTCAGTCTGGCCATGGGAGTGCCGGTGCTGTTCAGCGCCGTCGCGGCGACACGGCGCGAGCGAGTGCGCGAAGGAGTACTGCTCAAGACACTCGGCGCGACGCGACAGCAGATTGGGCGCATCCTTTTCAGTGAGTATGCGCTCCTTGGGTTGCTGGGGAGCGCCACCGGCATGGTGCTATCCATCGGCGGGGCGTGGGCCTTGATGCGCTGGGTGTTCGAGCGGCCGTTTGCGCCAGCGTTGCTGCAGGCGTCGGCGATTGCGTTTGCCATGCTTGCATTGGCCGTCTCGATCGGTTTGCTCAGCGGGCGGGACGTGTTTAAGGAAACTGCGATGAGCGCGCTCCGCGACGTCTGACGCTGCTCGCGCGGTAGCCGGTGTGACGGAGAAGCGGCAGGTGGCGATGCTCCGTCAGCTGCTTAGCAGTCGATGGAGGCCGGAGGGAGGCGAAACGTCCAGCTGGTGCTCTCAGGCAATGAATTCAGCAAACTCCGACCGACTTTAGTTAATCCGTACGACCCACACGCGTGCATTCGGCGACGTCATCGCAGCGCCGCTCGCGGTCCGCAGGTCAAAGGACGTTGCTGCCGCCACGGCCGGACGTCGCAGCAGATAGTAGGCGCCGGAACCACTGAATGCCTGGCTCGTAAAGGGACCGGGCAATGTGCTCACCAGAAGCGGGTACGTATTGTTGTTCACCGCACTCAGGACGTCGCGCATGTCCCACGTGAGATAGCTGTACCGCGCGTTCAGCCCCGGGATATTGAGATTGTCGGTATAATTCGCAATCAGCCAGCCGCCCAGGATCTCGTCGAACGGTCGATTTGATGAGCGCAAGACGAGGTTCGTAATATCGGTCTCCGGCCCGATGGCCAGACGCCGAGTGAATGACCGTGGGTTGCCGTTGCTGTAGTGATCTGTGGCATAACGCAGCAGAGCCCATGCGGCGCCGCGTGATGCCAACTCATTGCGGGCGCGGGTGCTCGTGGGTGACGCAGTGTCCGGCCGCAGGGCCCAGAACCGAAAACGCGTCTGATTCTGGCGGAAGAACGCCGTATAGTCGTTCTGATCAGTGGTGCTCGGGTTGATCATCGCGCTGTTCAGGCTCTCCGTTTCGCTGAAGCCGCGGACCACACGCCCCACAACTTCTTCGGCAAAATGGGACAGCGCTTCGTTCAGCCACGGCGTCTCGAACGCCTTCACCAGCGGATTGTACTGGCGCACACCCTGGTTGATCATGTGCTGAAACTCGTGGGCGATAGTGCCACGGGTTACCTGGCGCACGCCGGCAGTTGTGCGCTGATTGCCATTGATCGTGCCCTGCGGGTCCGGCGCGATGATGTAAAAGATCTCCTGCTCGTTGGTCTGCGCGCGGCACTCGCTCGTGGTGGGATATTCGGTGCGTCGAATCAGATCGCCACCAAAGAAGAACCCGCCAACGATGCCGCTGGAATTCGCCGGCGTGAGCTTGTTGACCTCAGGCGTGTACACGATGGAAACGCGCTGATCGCTGTTGATGTCCGTCGGGGCACCAAACCACAAGGTGTCGGTGGGATAGATGACTGCGTCGAACTCCGCCGCAATCCCCTGATAATCTGCAGTGGACAGTTTACCAGGTGGAGATGCGATGTCCTCAAGGATGACCGACCGGGTGGACACCACGCGCGTCACCGCACGGATCGGAATAAAATCACGGCAGATGTTCTTGTTGGGAGCCAGATTCGGCACCCGGATGTTGACCGTGTCTCCCACAGCCATCATCGCGGTTTGCGCGGCAGACAGTGAGAGGGCTGCCACGGGTCCGGTGAGATTGCGCTGCACGTTAGGCAGCGCCGCAGTGATCTGCTCGCGTTCAAAGCGCCGCAGCCGGTTCTCAACCGTGTTGGGCACCTCCAGCAGCTGCCGTTCCAGCGCATCACGCGGGTCTTCGAATCCGCGACGTGCCGCGTTGGCGATGAGCGCGGCAGTTGGAGTGCCGAGCCCCACACGAAACGTCAACGTGTCATCCTGCACGGCGCGCGCGTTGCCTACAACAAACAGGTACTCAGACGGCAGAACGGAAGCCGCAAGCGTGATACAGGTAAATGCACGGGCACCGCGAAAATCGCGAACGCCACCGACCGGCAGGTTGAGCGGAGTGCCCGTGCAGGGGTCAGCGTCAACCACAATCAACACCTGAGCAGTGGCGGCACGGAAACTTGCTGTGATCGTCGCTTCACCCACCGCGCGGCCAACCACGCGACCGTCACTTTCAACGGTTGCGATTGCCGGCGCGGAGGATGTAAACGTGATGGTTGCGGGTGTTATCGTTTGTCCCGTTGAATTCAACGCCGTCGCCTGCAGGCGGAGCGTGTCATTCACGGCGACGAAGCTCGCGGGATATGAGAGAGAGACCGTCGTGGTCTCCTGCCCACCAGGCTGCACAGGTTCATTGCAGCCAACAGCAACGATTCCAGCCATCACACCCAACACCAGTCTGCTTCGCATAAGATCCAGATTCTGTAGGGTCATTAATCACTCGCTCCGCGCCAGACTCGACACTTTCGTCACAGACGTACCCGCACAGAGTGCCGTCGTTCACTACCGCTGAGATATCCGAATGCGTGTGTCGGTGCGCTGCAAAAAACTAACGCGTGCCCATCGGGCAGGTGCATGCCTCGCACGATGTCATCGAACGGCTTCCATCTTGAAGAAATCGATCCCGGCGGCTTGTTGACCCAACTCCACGTACGCCACGCTGCGACGAGCCTTCAAGTCAAACACTTCAAGAATGCCTGGTTCGGAACCCCTCCCCTCTTCAGTTACAAACGCATATCGACTGTCTGGCGAAACGACCACGCCGTGCACCGAGGTCGTTCGTGCAGGGAGCTGTGCCAACTCCTTGCCGCTGCTGACGTCGTACACGGAGATGGACTTGCCCCGCTTGTTGGTCCCGATAAGCAATTTCCCATCCGGCGACACGGCGAGATTATATACTCCCTCCCCTGCCGGGATCCGGCGCGTCAACTGCCATGTAGCGAAGTCAACCTCCACGATCTCGTTGGACTTGTTGCACGCAACAAAAATGTGCGAGCCGGTGGCGGACGGCTGTGCCCATGTTGGTGAACACTGAACGCTCATCGCCATCGCGGATCCGCCGTGCGCTGCGTGCACATCGTCGGGCACCGGGCCGGTCAGCCCCTGCTCCTTGCCCTTCGCCAGACGAAAGTGGCGCGCCACTTTGAGCTCACGTGTGTCAATCTCGGTGAGCACGTCATCCATCATGCAGGTTGAGTACTGTCGCGTCCCCTGCGGATTAATACGCGACCCGTGCGGCATGGTACACGTGGTAATCCGCGCGATCTCCAACATCTCATCAGTCGCTACAACAGACACAGAGGACGGAACCATCTCGCCATGCAGATTAAAATTCACCACGAACGCCAACGCTCCGTCGGGAGTCATCTGCACGCTGGCGGGAAAAAATCCAAGGGTCACTCGACCGAGTACCGAATCGGTGGCCACGGCATACTTCCAGAACGTGCCGTAGGGCGTGCCGTGTCCGATGGACACATAGTAGAACTGGCCATCGGGCGACACCGACACGCCGTGCGGACCATTTAACTCAGTGGGCATCATGCCCACCTGACGTCGCCTTTCAACGTGCAGTCCGTCAGGACCGAAGCGCACCTGGGCGACCTGATCAGCGGACTCCGAGACGACGTAAACGAAATAATTCCTGTCGGGGGGTGCGGCCCTCAGCGCCGTGCTTGTGCTGGAAGAACGCGCAGCCGTCGCAACCACCGCGCCCGCAGAACTCTCGCGAGTCGTCGCCGACGCGCACGCTCCTGAGGCCAGCAGTACACACACTGCGTGAATCCCGCGCATATTCCCTCGAAGAAAATTGGACATCGACAAGTTAGCGGGCGCTCCGCTTACCAACCAGCAACGGCTTTGCTGGCGCTACGGCCCGCGCTCGAAATTCAGCGTGCGCCGCGCAGCGCAAAACTGCCGCCGACCCGCACGGTTGTGACATCCTCCGGTACGGAATAAACCTCAAATGTCAGCGCCGATCGTCCTCCGAGCGCGTAGCTCCCACCACCGAAAAGACTGATTCTGGTGAGATTGACCATGACGCGCGCGTTGTCGACCACGCCGTTCGCGTCGACATAACCAACCTGAAAGCGAGGCTTGAGACTGGTGTACCCGGCGCCCAGATACGTGCGCAATCGGTCGGATGCCGCATACCCGAAGAAGAGCTCCCCGCCGACCATGTTGGGCTTGTAGGTATCCTCAGACGGTTCGGTTGCAAAGCAACTCGCCAGCGGGTCGCTGGTCTGAATGGCGTCCGCAGAGCAGGTAATGGGGCCTTTCACTTCGCCGAGTGTCGCATGGCCGCGTACCGTATAGGAGAAGCGGGTGAAACCGATGGTACGCCTGAAGCTTAACGCCGCGGACAGCAGATTGGGGGTCGCATCGAGCACCGTAACCGGTGGCAGATACATGGCTTCAAGCGCGACGCCGTCAGCCAGGCCGATCACTAATCTGGGACGCGGAAATACAGACGAGAGCTGCGTGTTCTCGGTTTTGTCATTGCGATAACACGTTTCAGGTGAGCGAATCGCCGCATCAGGTGTGGGCACATACGTCACATCCAATCCCACGCGCACGTCTCCCGCGCGGATGTCCAAGATCTGCCCGGCTGGAGAAAAAGCGAGAGGGGCCGCGAAGAACGCCATCAGGCGCGATTCGTTGTCGTCTGGTCCCGGCCTGCAGGCGGTCGACTGACTGAGCCCGATCGTCGGGAAGCCAAGAATCATGGCAAGACCAAATCGTCGTGCGTTTTTCATATGCGAACCAGACAGGGTCTATTTGATGGCGAAGGTCGCGCGCACCACCGCCGTGACATCCTTCTCAACAGATGACACGTCGTTCACCCCATAGTCACTGATTTCGGTGCTGAAGCGCGGCGTGATCTGGAACACGCCCATCCGCGCTTCGCGCACACTGCCAATGCTGCCGCCGGTACTGCGGATGATGGCCTCCGCCCGCGCCCTTGCATCCCTGGTTGCGTCTTCGAGCAGTGCAATCCGGATCTCCGCCAGATTCGTGTAGAGGTACTCGGGTGCAGCTGGCGATAGCGGAACTCCTTCGGCGATAAGGCCGCCAAGGTTCTGGGAAATCCTGGTCATCGCGTCGACGTCGGCGAGACGAACCTCGGACGTCTGCGACACACGGCTGGCGAGGATACGACCGGTCTCGCGTCCTTCGTTGGTGTATTCGGCGATCCCACCGGCCTCGAGTGGACGCACGGTGACGGCGGAGTCCGCCACGGCCTCGCGCCGGAGAAACGCTCTGAACCGTTCCCCCGCGCGCAGCACATCCTGCGACGCCTGCGAAAGCGACGGGTGCTGCACAACAACCGTGACGCGCCAGATGGCAAAGTCCGACCGGATCGGCCGCTTGGCAGATCCCGTGACGGTCACCTGATCGCTCACACGAATCGTGCGCACGGCCGCGGCGACGGACACCAGACCCGCGCCTAACGCGATTGCGAGGGCGACCATTCCATAAAGCAGCGGGCGACGATCTTCCATGGACAGAGAGTCGGTTGAAATATGGTGTTCAGCTGTTGACGACGTGTATCCCACGGGCGAACTGCCCTGCCTTACGAAAGCGCCTCGTTCAGATCGTCGACAAGATCAGCAGCATCTTCGAGACCCACCGAAATCCGTAACAGGTTCTCCGCTGTTCTGGATCCGGTTCCTTCCATTGAATGGCGATGTTCGATCAGACTCTCCGGTCCGCCGAGTGAGGTGGCGCGCGTGAACAATCGCAATCGTCCCGCTACGGAAAGCGCGTGGGCCGCATCGCCCCTCACCTGCACGGACACCATGCCGCCAAACCGCAGCATCTGACGTTTCGCAATCTCATGACCAACGTGGGTCGGCAATCCCGGGTAGTGCACCTGCTCCACGGCAGCGTGGCCAGCGAGGAACTCTGCGACTACTTGTGCGTTGCGGCAGTGCAGATCGAAACGACACGGCATGGACGAAAGCCCTCGATGCACCAACCACGAATCGAACGGGCTCGCGACCGCACCGGACGTGCGCTGAATCAACCGGATCTGTTCCCATTGTTCATCTGCGTGTGCTGTGACGAGCGCTCCACCAAGCACGTCCGAGTGCCCTCCGTGATACTTCGTCGTGGAATACATGACGAGATCGGCACCCTCCTCGAGACAACGCTGACCGAACGGTGTGCCCCACGTGTTGTCGACAACCAGCCGGGCTCCAGCTGAATGCGCCAGGTCCGCCACTGCCTTGATATCCGTAATTGTGAGCGTCGGGTTCGCGGGTGTCTCCACCATCACGAGCACTGTCTTCGCCGAAATCGCACCCTTCACGGCGGCAAGATCGGTCGCGTCGACCGCGGTGAAGGTGACGCCCCAGCGCCCGTACACTTCGGATAGCAGTTTAGTCACACCGTAGTAGACCTCGGTCGGACACACCACGTGATCGCCCGGCCGCAACGACTGAAACAGCGCACTGCTCGCAGCTAATCCGGAGGAAAAGGCAGCCGCATCAGCGCCACCGTCGAGCGCAGCAAGCGCGCCTTCCAATGCGCCGCGGTTCGGCGCTGCTTCGCGGGAGTACCGGTACCCACGAGGATACGACCCGTCGATCTCGCGCTCAAAGGTGGTCGAGAGAACGATCGGCTTCGCGATCGCTCCGGTCGCGGGGTCCGGGGCGTGGCCGGCCCGGACGGCTACAGTGTTCAGTCGCAACGTGGTGTCCGATCTGGTGAAGGTGAATTCCTACGCGCCATGCAACACGAGGAGGAACACGTCGTAGAGCGCGTGCGTCCATGCCGTAATACCGAATCCACGCAGCACGTACAATCCGCTGAATGCAAGTCCGGCCACCGTCCGAAAAACGAACGAATCCATCGAAAAGACGTCGCCGAACGCCCCGACATAATGAAAGGCGGAAAAAATCAACGCACCGACCACCACTGCGAATGAACCGCTGGCAACCGCCCCCCATCCCATGAGGCGCTTGCCTGCCCACACCAGAGCACCCACGATAATGACACGAAAGAGCAGCTCCTCATACAGGCCCGCGCCCAGCGACACCATCAGCGAAACGGCCGGTCCGAATTGACTCTTGGCGCCGACGGCAACGGCGCCAAGCGGCGACAGTAGTTGCACGGTCACCATGCTCACGGCAAAACCGAACACCGCCGCCAGAACGACCGATTCGCCGAACATCAACACGAAAGTCGGTACCGACGGTCGTCCCTTCTTTCTTATATCGCGAACGATCAACACGGTCAGTGTCGCCAGCAGAAGGACACCAAAGGCGATCGGGCCCCAGGCTCCCAGCAGCGCGACGAAGGCCGACTTGATGATCACGTCGGCGCCATTCCGCACCCCTCCCGTCGGTCCCGACAGCATTGCCGCCAACACCTCGTACATGGCCAGCAGCGGGAGCGCAAACATCAACGAGTATCGCGGGGCGCGACTCTCGTGCCAGTAGGTGCGACGGGTAGACGGAAGAGTGGAGAGTCTCATGAAAAGTGGTACCCCAATCTAGTCCGATGGCTGTTCCGGCAAGCGGCACCTGCTGATAGACTAGGCCAACGTCCTTCACACCAGGCCCGCCCGTGAGAATCTCGAACCGCGTCCTTGCCCTCCTCCTCGCCTGCCCGCTGGCTCTCCAGAGCCAGACCGTAACGCGCGCGAGCGCTTTCACCGCGAACGATGCGCTCGATGTAGTGACGCATTCGGTCGCCGACCTCAGCGCCGATGGTCGATGGGTAGCCGTCAACAGCAGCACGCGGCGAGATGGACTCGGCGTGGACTACCGTCGCGACGGCGATCCCAGCTATATCCGCCCCTCACGCGCGCGCCTGTGGATTGCGAACACCGAGTCGGGCGTTGTGACGTCGCTGGTGACCGAGCCCGCGGTGATGCGCGCCGTAACCTGGTCGCCGGATGCCAGCACGCTCGCGGCACTGCTCGTTCGAAACGGGCGCTACGAGCCGGTGATCTGGGATCGCGCCACGGGCCGTATGCGTGCGCTGCCAATTCCTGCCGGGCGCACGGTAGCAGAAAACAGTTCGTTGTCGTGGACGAAAAGCGGACGCGAACTCGTGATTGCTTTACGTTCTGAACGTTGGCGCAACCGCGTGGAAGCTGACTTCGCACGCATGACCGCCGGCCCGATCTTTGTGCAGGACGGCACGGAACCGTTCCTCGCCTGGGATGCCATGCGGCGCGAGGGCAATGTGCGCGCGGTGTATTTGCTGGATGTGACCTCGGGTCGATCCACGGAACTGCTGAGTGAACGTATGGTTGCCGATTTTGCACTGTCTCCGGATGATTCGCTGGTAATCTGGCAACAGGATCGCACGGTCAAGACGGACTATGACGTCATCTTCGGCACCGAGAATGCGCTCAAGGCGCGCGTGCGAAGCAGCTCCGACGAAATGACGGTGCTCCCGACGCTAAAAGGCACCACAGTGAGTTGGGCCAACACCACTCGCCAATATGCGTACGCCCGCGACGGCAGCGTCTTTATTGCGCAGATCGGTGATGTCACGCCGCGCAAGGTGGTCGGCCCCGATTCCGCCAGACGTCAAGCTGCAGACAGCTCTGACGCCGCCAAGCGGGCGCGCGCCAATGAACGCTTCACAATGTTGCGCTGGTCCCCGGACGACAACTGGCTCCTGCTGTCGAACCCCGAAGGATTCTGGGTGGCTAACGCGGCCTCCGGGCAACGCGCGCTCATCCTGGCGAGCGACACGACGACTACGGCCCCACGGTTTGCCCCGATCGGGTGGAGCGCCGACGCCCGTTTTGTCTACTTCTCGTATGCGTCACGCACGGCGTGGGAGCGCGGCGTCGTCCGCGTCGATCGCTCCAACGGAGCACGCGAGGATCTCATGCGCGACGGTCGGCTGTATCAGGGGATTCGACTGGCCGAACGCAGTGATCGTATGGTGTTTGCCTCTGGCGACGGGAACCGGCCCATGGAACTCTACGCCGCCGACGGCGCAGCGCGTTCACCGGTGCGCCTGACGACCAGCAACGAATCATTGAACAATAAAACGCTGGCGCGCACGCAACTCGTACGCTTTCGCGATGTCGACGGCATCTCCCGTGTCGCGGTGGTGTATTTGCCGTCAGATTATCAAACCGGGCGTCGTTATCCCACACTGTTCAGCGTCTACGAGGAGTTCTACGACGACACGTTCGACGCGTTTGCCAATGTGATGACGTCGAACGGTTATGTCGTTGTGAAGCCCAGCGTTGGCTTCGACATCGGATTTCCGGGAGAGGCGTGGTTGAAGGGTGTCACGTCTGCTGCAAACGAAGTCATCGCACTCGGCATCGCCGATTCCTCGAAAATGGGCGTCTTCGGAACCAGTTATGGCGGCTACGCCACCAACCTGCTGATCACGCAGACAAAACGTTTCAAGGCGGCGGTGAATGTCTCGGGAAAAGTTGATGTCATTTCGTTTTACACGGATTCACCCCGACTTGGGGTTCGCAACACCCACGCTGCCGAAAAGAGCCAGGACCGGCTTGGTGCCACGTTGTGGCAACAGCCGCAGAAGTACATCGCCGCATCTGCGATCATGTTTGCGGACCGCATCACAACGCCCCTGTTGCTGATCACTGGCGATCAGGATCCGAATGTGCCGGCGAACAACACGCGCGAGATGTACTATGCGCTGCGGCGCCTGGGGAAGGAGGTCGTTTGGGTAAACTACATGAACTCCGGCCACGGGACGCCGGGAACGAATGCAGAGGAATACATCGACTACCACGATCGATTCCTCGGCTTCTTCGGCAAACACCTTAAAGGCGAAAGCGGCGAGCGCGTCGTTGAAGCCACCTCCCTTCTCGGCGAACCCCTCTATCGTCCGTCCCAGGCGCCCGCGACTCGCACACGTATGCTCGCTCAGCTCGATACGGCACGCTCTGCCTTCGACCGTGCGCCACAGAACGCAGATTCGTTGATCTGGTACGGTCGGAGGGTTGGTTATCTCGGGCGTTTTAATGATGCCATCGAGATCTTCTCCCAGGGCGCTCGCGAACACCCGACCGACGCGCGCATGCTCCGTCATCGCGGCCATCGTTACCTGAGCACTCGCCAGCTCGATCTTGCCATCCGAGACTTTGAGAAGGCGGTGCAGCTGGTAAAAGGCAAGGCAGATGAAATCGAGCCGGATGGTCAGCCCAATGCACGAGGCATCCCCACCAGCAGCTTGCAGTCCAACATCTGGTATCATCTGGGACTGGGCTACTACCTCAAGGGTGATCTCAACAACGCGTTGCGCGCATACAAGGAGCACCTGCGACTGCGCAACAACCCCGACGGCCTGGTTGCCATGTCGCACTGGATGTACATGGCGCTGCGAAAACTCGGAAGAGATGCCGATGCAGCGGCAGTTCTGACGCCGATCACGAAGGACATGGACATCATCGAGAACGGCGCCTACCACAAGCTGCTGCTGCTCTACAAGGGCGAACTGAGCGAAAAGGATATCCTGCCGAACTTTGGTGCCGACGGTGCCCTCGAGGATGTGACCGTGGCATATGGTGTGGGCAATTGGCACCTGTACAATGGCCGCACAGATCAGGCGCGTGCGATCTTCGCTACGATCCTGAGCGCGAAGTCACAGTGGGCGTCGTTTGGTTATCTGGCGGCGGAAGCCGAAATGCGCAGGCTGGACCGTATGGCTGCTGACGGCCGATAGCACACGGGCAGAACTGCAGAAGGGCTTAGTGCAACGGGGGGGTTAAACGCTGACGCGACACAGGTCGCGTCAGATGGGCCGCTGGGGTCTCCGAACACCGCCGTCCGGCGACGCATGCTGCATCCGCACGTCGGCAGGCAGCCGGTCGAGTAAACCGCGCAGATCAGCGGCTTCGTCCAGTGTCGTGACAAACGTGATGCCGTCGATGGTCACGACCAGCAGACCGTCGACCCCCATGAGCACCACACTGGCGGTTTCGGCATGTACAACGTTACCGGCCGAGTCCAGGAAGTGTGCATCGCCGACCGCACCGTTGCCGTGGTCATCCAGTTCACGCGCCCGCTTGAGCGAAGCCCACGTCCCTACGTCGTCCCAGCCGAACTCTCCCGGCACCACCACCAGAGACGAATAACGCTCCAGCAGTCCGCGCTCAATGGAAATGGGACGCACACGACTGAAGAATTCAGTGGGATCCGACGGATTCAGAACATCGAGTGCACCGGCCACTTCGTGTGTATGCTCCTGTAGTGCGTTCAGCAGCACACCCGCGCGCCACACAACGACACCCGAATACCACAACGCTCCGGCCGCCGCGAGTTCGGTTGCGTGCATCACGTCGGGCTTTTCCACGAAACGATCAACCATCGAGGGACCTCCCTCGCTCGGCGGAAACGCATCGATCAACGCCGCTCCTGGTACGACATGCCCGAACGATGGTTCAACGCGTCGTGGCTTAATACCGATGGTGGCGAGCACGTCGTGATGAGCCGCCAGCCCGCCCGCGAGGCGCAGCGAGTATCGAAACGCATCGGGGAACGCGACAGCGAGGTCCGCGTGAATCGCGCACACGACCGTGTCGGGGCCGGCGCGCCGGGCGATTTCCGCCGCCCCCCACGCCACCGCGGCAGACGTTCCCAGCGGCCGTGGCTCCACGAGCATATTCCGCTCGGGCACCATGGGAATCGCTGCGCGAATTGCTGGTGCAATATCGGCGCTGGTTAACACCAGAACCCGCTCGGCCGGTATCAGCGGGTGAAGTCGCTCAATCGACTGGGTGAGCAGCGGCTGAGATCCAATCAGGCGCAGCAGTTGTTTGGGACGTTCAGGGGTTGAGAGGGGCCAAAAACGAGAGCCAATGCCACCGGCGAGCACAATAGCCCACATCGATGCGTCTGCCGAAAGCAGGTGCGCCTCTGCAAGCTGCTCAGCAGGCAATACTCCCACGGCACTATCTGAAGGGGTAGCCGTGAAACCAGACGAAGTAGTCTCGAGTGTCATTGGCGCCAAAGATACTACATCCACTCGCGATGCGCCCGGACGCGTATGAGATTCATCCGATGGCACCTTCTGGATCACCCGACGTTCCTTCACCTGCGGAGCTCTCGCGCGAACCTCTTCGCGACGTTCTTGGTGACCCCGGGCGCAAGCAGGCCTTTGTCACGCCGATGTTTCAACACATCGCACCGCGCTACGATCAGTTCACCCGCACATTCAGCTTTGGCATGGATCGCCGCTGGAAGGCGGTTCTTGAGACATGGCTTTGTGAGCACACCCCGCCCCCACGAACCATCGTTGATCTGGCGTGCGGCACCGGGGACCTATCCTTCGCGGCGTGTCGTGCGTTCCGCGACGCGAGCGTTACCGGGGTCGATGCGGCGTCGCGAATGATCGAAACGGGGCGCGCCCGGGGCACCGCAATCAACTCCAGCGCTGACTTCCTTGTTGGAGATCTGGCCGCGTTGCCGATGGACGATGACTCAGTCGACGTGCTGCTGGCCGGCTACGGCTATCGCAATGTCCCATCGTTGCACGCGGCCCTTGTGGAGTCGGCCAGGGTGCTGCGCCCGGGAGGCGCACTGTATGTACTGGATTTCTATCGGCCGGCCAACACTTTATGGCGCGAGCTGTTTCTCGGCTACCTGCACGCCGCTGGAGCACTGTACGGTTGGCTGTGGCACCGAGCCCCGGTGATCTACACCTACATCGCTGCGTCAATCCGCGCCTACGTGACTGCAGCTGAATTCAGTAGCGAACTTGACCGGGTCGGTTTTGTTGTTATCCGCACACAGCGGCACCTCGGCGGGGGCATAGTTATGCACGAGGCTCGGCGTAAACAATAAGTCGGATCAGGAAACCGTGTCGGGCCCGGCCAACGAGCCGCGAAGCACCAGGCGGGCGAGCGTGTCATCAACGGGGATTCTGCTCACGGCGCGTAGTGTACCAGTGTCTGCATCCGCGTCTCCACCGTCGGACGTGTTGCTCGCAACACCCTGCGCGTGATCTGCTGCGTCGCGCACAAGATTGAGAATTCTGGGGCGCGGCCCGGGGGGTGAGGCCTCCACCGATCGCTGCAGCCGTTCGATGCGATCTTCAAGATGATGCTCGCTCAGCAGCGTGCGGACGACATCGCGAAGTTGTGTTTCAGCTTTACGGGCGCGGTTGCGCTGCTTTCGCACCATGCGCAACTGCTTAACAAGTTCTTTTTCCCGGCCTTGCAGCGCCAACGCCCACACCCGGATTTTGCCGGCTCCGATAGCCACTGCGACGAGGACGAGCGTCCCGGCCGCAATAGCCGCGGGACCGCGGGCAATCCCGCCCACAATCGCGGCGGGGGTGCCGCCGAGCGTGATCACGGCAAGGCCGAGATGTAGTCTCGACGCTCCATGGAAAAATGTTGAGTTCTCGGAGGCGGGAATGACAGCACTGAGGGAAAGTGGACCCCGCCGCGATCACCATCCTGTGCGGGGCGACTGTCAGTATCGTCTGACCGGTCCCAACCTTGACAAGTTTCTTCTCCTCTCCAGCAGACAACCCGCCATTTCGCGTCATTCTTTCCGCGTGGTCGCCATACGACCGTGTTTTTCGTCAATATGTATGCGTAGCAGTACGTTGAGGTGCGGCGCCGGATCCGCGTCGGTAAAGGCTTCCGGAACCAGGCGGCGAAGCTGAGCGATCGCGTGATCGCGCAACGCAGCACCTTTCTCAGTCGCCGCCTCTTCCACGAGATACACGGTCCCTTTCAACACAACGCTCCGCCACTCGTACAGCCCGTCTACCTCGTCGATTTCGAACGCTACCCACGGACTGCGCTGCAGCGTCGTAAGCTTCGTGCCCGCGCCCGTTCGCCCGAACAGCCACCCGTCGTCGTAGACGTAATGGATGGGCTCCAGGTCGACGCGATTCCTGAACGAGAATGCCAATCGGCCATGCGAATTGCGCTTCACCAAGGCGATAGTTTCTTCGTCCGTCAAATGTCGGAAATGCGGTTTTTCATTCATCTGTCACCTTCGTTGGTCACGTGAGTGAGGCTCGGCGCTCAGAGGCAACGTGAAGGTGAAGCGGGTGCCCTGCCCTTCCACACTCCACACCGACAGCCGACCGCCGTGTGCCTCGACAATACCCTTCGCGATGGCGAGTCCGAGACCCGTTCCTGCAGTGCGCGAATGCCGCTGCGCATGCCAATACCTGTCAAAGATGTGCGGAAGGGAGGTAGCTGGAATCCCGCAACCGCTGTCTTCCACCTCAAAACGAACAACGCCCGCTTCCGCGACCGTGCGCAGCAATACACGACCATCTGACGGCGTAAATTTTACCGAGTTGCTCAGCAAGTTGCCCAGTACCTGTACGATTCGCATGGGATCAGCCTGAACCAGAACCCCCGCGGTGCCGTCCTCGACCTGCGCCACCAACCCACGTTCAGTGGCCGCCGGGGCAATCATCGCCAACGACTGCTCAATCAACCGAGATACCTCAGTCGACGCCGGCGAAACGGTGAGATGGCCGGACTCAATCATCACCGCATCGAGCAAGTCACGAATAAGCACATGCATCATGTGCACGGACGACAGAATATTCTCCGCGAGTTCTCGTCGTGCGTTGGCATCTTCCGGAGGCTGAGTCTCCAACACCCGGGCGCACATCCCGATCGCGCTCAGAGGATTTCGCAGATCGTGGGAGACCACGCCGAGCACCTCGTCGCGCGCTCGCAGCGCTCGTGTTGCCTGCTCATAGAGCGCCGCGTTGTCGATGGCGTGTGCGGCGCGTTCAGCGACCTGGATCGCCAGTTCGCAGTCATCCTCCGAGCACTGCCGCTTATCGTCTGTAAGGATCATCGTGAGAACGGCTACCGTGCTCTGCCGCGAACGCAGAGGGACCGTCACCGTGGTGTGCGCTTCGATTCTGCTGAACGCTTGCCTCGCGTGCTCGGAATCCCAGTTGGTACTTGTGTCTGCATGCCATGGCTGAGCAACGGCTCTCACGTCGACCGCGTGAAACGCTCGCTCAATTTCGGGCCACGTCTCGTTCCCCGCTTCGAGCACCTGCAGGGCACGTGACTTGATGGGATCTTCGTGCACGCTTGCCACACATCGAAAATCGCCCACGGCATCACGCGTGTGCAGCACCGCACAATCGCAGAGATACGGCACGGCAACATTGGCTACGGAACGCAGGATCGACTCGTAATCAAGTGACGCGTTCAGCGTCACACTGGTGCCTGCGAGAAAGCGTTGGCGCCCATCCTGCTTGCGCGCGTCCGTCACGTCCCTCAACACAACATTGAACAATGCCGCCCCGTCGACCGTGAGCTTCGAGATCGAAGCTTCCGCCGGAAATTCCTCCCCCGACTGACGCAGACCGAAGATGGCCCGACGTTCACCCATCCGACGCGCTGTCACACTACCCGCTTCGAAGTTCCGAATGTGTTTCGGATGCTCCGTGCGGAACCGCCCTGGAATGAGCAATGCCAACGGCTGACCGATCATCGCTGAGGCGGGATAGCCGAACATCAGCTCCGCACCGTGATTGAAGTGCACAACCCGGTGGTCGCCATCAATGGTGATAATGGCATCAGCAGCAATGGTCAGTATCCCCTGAAACGTTTGCTCGGAGCGACGCAGCCCCTGCGCCACACGGGTCTGCCTTCGCAGAACCGTCAGTGCACCGCCGGTCGCAATCACAGCGAGTGCGGCGACAAGGAGGGAGAGTGTTGTTGTGGCGTGCTCAATGCCTCCCAGCGCGGGGAGATCGACCCGTGCGGCCGAGAGCACCAACAGCGTGCTGACCACAACCAGGGCCACTAGCGTGAGCCCGATTGCGACGCTCCAGAAGCGCGACTCGGGTATTACCCGAGTTGGTTCAGCTGCATTCGGCACTACGCCTGCGCCAGTATGCCGAGTCGGAGCGCCATTTGTACGTAGTCGGCGCGATGTGACATTCCGAGTTTTTCGTTGATACGCTGTTTATACGTGTCCACCGTCTTCGGACTGATAAACAGCTTACTTCCGATCTCGGGCGCCGAGTAGCCTTGAGCAGTAAAACGCAATACGTCCCGTTCGCGCTGCGTCAGGCGCGCAAACCGGTCGCGGTCAACTTCCGCGGGATCCTTGGTCGTCAGCCCGCGCGCCAGCACACGAGCCGCTGATGGACGGACATACACGTCGCCTTTGGACACAGCTCGGACTGCGTCAACGAGGTCACGATCCGCAGCACTCTTGACCAGATACCCCGACGCGCCCGCTTCGAGCAGAGGGACCAGATAGTCCTCCTCCGGGTGCATGGTGAGGACCAATACCTTGGGCCCGTTCTCCCGCTCTGCGAGTTTCCTGGTCGCCGTCGCACCATCCATACCGGCCATGGACAGGTCCATCACCACGACGTGCGGATTGAAGCGATCGACGAGTTGAATCGCTTCCTCACCGTCCTTCGCTTCGCCTACCACGTCGATGTCGCGGGCCGTGGCAAGCAACGCTTTCAGTCCGGCACGCACCACGTGATGATCATCGGCTAATACCACTCGAATAAGGTCTGACACGGATACCTCCGCAGATTAGTGAATAGTCGGGATGCTGCTGTTTAATACAGGAAGAAAGGCAACCAGACGATCGCGTTGGGCGTCGAGCGACTCAATGCGAAGCTGGCCGGCAAACAGCTCCAGACGATCCCGCTCAAGCGCCATCGCGTCATCCATCGCCCGATGAGCGAGTGGACCGTCCCGGGTGCCGACAAGGCTCAGTTCAACACCATGCGGCAACCGGGACAGCGACAAGGACACGGTGCGAGCCGCCGGGGGACCAAGCGCGCGTCCCAGGCCCGCCTGGGCAACGCGATAAAGCAGTGACCGCGCCCCCGGGCGAATGAGATCGTCGACCCCCTCAACCGAGACGACCACCTCGATATGATTCGCATCGGCGAAGTCCCGCGCCAGTCTGCTAACCGCCTCGGCGAGGCTCAACTCGTCCAGAGCACGCGGACGCACACCGTGGGCGAGCATCCCGACGTCGTCCAACGCGCCACGTGCGATGGCATGGATCCGCTCCAGAGACTTCGCTCGATCGAAGTCTGCGACGCCAATGGCAGCGCGCAGTTCAAAGAGCACCGCAGCCAGGCTCTGTGCGGTCGAATCGTGCAGGTCGCGCGCGACGCCCGCCAGCAGCAGGTCGCCGGCATCCAGAACACGGGCGGTGCGCTGCCAACGCTCCCCTTGCTGTCGCTCCAACTGCGCGATCAAATCGTTCAGCGTACCCGACATTCGTCGCATGTCCCTATCCATTAGTCGATCCTGCGGCACCCGTGCCGAGAGGTCGTTTTTCTCCACCTGTTCGAGCGTAGTCTCCATCTGGCGCAGCGGCGCCAGAGCGAGACGGACCAGGCGCGCATTTACGAGGGCGGCAACGACAACTGCCCCGCCCGCCGTGATCAGAGCCGCAATCGTGCTGCCTCCGCGCTGGCACGCAACAATGATTGCGCCTGCAGTTATCGCCAGCATGATGGCGTTCGCCCCAGCCAGCTTGAATGCCAGAGGGGCTGCCAGAGCTTTGTCGAAAAGCGTCATACGTGGAAAATCCGCGAGCGCGGTGTCGGCAACCATCAGGGGAAATAGAGCGCCGAGTGGTGGTTTCCCCTACAACTTGGCCTGCAGGCGTGTCGTCGCGCGAGGCCCCGCCGTCACGAGGACCTCGCGTACTGGAAGGTCACGATGGTTTGCCCGGAGTTGTGCGCCACATGCAACGCGATGTCTCTCCCTTGCTCATCCCGCAGAATATCAACCGAGAGAGGATTGGATATCCCCCGGGTCAGATGCCGTTCGGTCGCCTCCTGATCACCGAACATCAGCTCCACCTGATCATTTTTGTGATCATAGGCAGCGCCGAGGAATGGATAATCCCTCAGTTGTGCCTGCGCCCCGATTTCCATGTCGTCGACTTCGACGGACGCGAGTCTCGCAGCATTGCGCGCGGTAAATTCCTGGAGGCCCGGCGCCCACTGTGCCCTGGAGAGCTGCACGGTATCAGTAGATACATGCGAGATCCCCATCGGCGTCGGCACTGCGAGAACGCAGCATTCGGCGCGACGCACCAAGCCTGTCGCGGTACTCCCCACCAGCAGCCGATCCACGAAGCCGGCGCCTCGGCTCCCGGTTACAATCAGCTGCAGACGCGCCGCTTTGGCGAACTCGACCAGTGCTTTCGCGGGATTCCCGGTCAGGGTCATCGTTTCGACCACTGTCCCGTCGGCGAGTCCCAGGTCCGCCAGCACTCGTTTGTAGGCCTGATCGGCACCTTCGCTGTGCGCCGACAGCCACGCATTGTACATGCTGGGGGGAACGTCATGCGTGGGAGCAACGTGTGTCAGATATACCAGCTCAACACCGGGCAGCAAGCTCAGCGCTGTGCGCGCGGCGTGCACACTCGCGGCGCTGAAGTCCGTAGCGATTGCTATTCGTACCGGCAGCTGAGTGAAGCCAACCGGCACGGTCAGGACTGGTGTACGCCCTCGGCGCACGACGTGTATGGCCGTCTCCGAGCCTAGCATTCTGTCGACGAAATCGTGATGCCCTTGCCCCATCACGATCATACGGGCGCCATGCTCGGTTGCGGCCCTCACGATGGCCACCGCGGGATCTCCGGAGCGGATGTCGAGCGTCCATGACGATGACACATCACCACCAATCTCGCGCATTTGCAGATTAACGCGACCGATCAGGGCGGCACGGCGTTCCGTATCGGACTCGAGGGGCGGGAGCAGCATCCCGTACTCCGCCGCCAGCAGCGGCACCGGCTCAAGCACCGCGACGATGATCATTTTCGCTTTGTCGCGTTTCGCGAGGTGCGCGGCAAGCTGGAGCGCGCTGTCAGCCGAGGTGGTACCGTCTGTCGCGCAGACTATCGGACCCAGTTGCGTGACCTGTGCAGATCCTCGGGCGGTCGAGACATCAACAGTCGTGGTGCTCATAACTACCTCCTGGCCAAAACGCGGTGAGCGTGCGCCGCGCGGCGCACAATGGCATTATGGTGAGCAGACGCAATGCGCGTGTCCGTTCAGTCCCTCATTTACTGTGGAGGAAATGCCGACAGCACTCCGTGCGGCATGAGGGCGACATCGTTAAAACGTAAGCCTGTACAGCACATTGACATTGCGACCAGGCTCGGGAAAGACGTCCTTGATCCGCGACAGGTGGTCACGGTACGTACGATCGAGGAGATTGTCTACGCGAAGAGTCACGGTATGCAGGCGACTGCCGGCGAGGATGCGCCACCCCACGTTCGCTCCCAGCAAAACATATCCGGCAGTTGCCGTCTCGAAATCCCCGACCCGTTCCTGGCGATCGGCCCAGCGCATCGTAAATCCGCCGTATGTAGCAGGACGGTCATAGCGCAAGCTGACTGTGCCCTGCAGTGGCGGAATGAAGGGAGGATACTCGGACGGATCAACGAACGTGGTATCCGTCGCGGTAATGATCGGAATCAGCGCGCGCATGGACGTGAAGCGCGCCCTGACACTTGACGTGGTGGCATCCAGAGCGAGGCGAGGCGTTAAGCTGACCTGCAACTGCAGCTCCGCTCCGGAAAAGACCGCATCCTCATTGGTGTACTGAAAGCGAGGCCGGTTTCCCTGCGTACCCAGTTCGGCGCGCCCGCGACTGGAGGGGAACACGTAGTTGTCCAGCTGATTGCGAAAGAAAGTCATTTCCGTGCGCACGCGGGCGTGATCGTAGCGCACGAAGACCTCGGCGCCGAGACCAATCTCCTCGGACAGGCGCGGGTCACCGACGTCAAATGAATTCGCGGCGAGATGCGGACCATTGGTGTACAGCTCGCTGAAGTCAGGGGTGCGAAATGCCCGACTGATATTCGCACCGAGATGCCACGTTTCGCGCAGGTCGTAGAGCACGCCTAACGATCCCGAGGCGGATCCGAACGTACGCGGGATGGCCGGAACGCGAACTCCGCCCACAAAGATTGAACTGTTACCTTCCGGTGTGTAATGCGCCACATCGTACCGAAGTCCCCCCTGCCATCGCAGGGGCCCGCGGCCGATCTCTTCCACGAGGAAACCGGCGAGCGAATAATCGAGCGTGGACGGTGATCGGAGCGTTCCCCCCGTGAGCACGTCGCGATACTGAGCCCGCACGCCCATCGCACCCGCAGTCCACGGGCCGAGATCACCGTGACGGGCCACCACCTCAGCCGAGCCCTGCCATTGCTTGAACAACGTGCCGATGCTGCCACTGCGTTCCAATTCTTCGTGTCGGTATCGCGTAAGAACGGCCGTCGTGCGCAGCGAAGTAAACGGGCCGATTGAGGACGTCCGCTCTGCCTCACCGCGCACTGTGTGACGCTGCATATCGATCCGAACGCCCTCTTCGTGTCCACCAACAAAACCGCCCGGAACCCCATAGTTGTTGTCATATACGCGATACGACAGCCCCGCGTGACCCACGTCGCGCACGACCGAAAAGGCCAGCGCGCCGGTTCCGGTCGTCCCGTCGGTACTGATTAATCTTCCAATCGGAGTATCGATGTCATGCGATCGACGGAGCGTGGCCTCGCCTCGGACAGCAAACGGACCCAGGGCATCCGACGCATAACCACCCACCGTGAGACCTCGGGACACGGAAGAACCTTCCAGCAAAACAGCACCGTGTCGCCGATCGGGACGGGAGACCGGAATCTCCTCCCGCACCACGTTCACCACACCCCCAAGCGCACTGCTGCCATACAACAACGAGTTCGGGCCCCGGACCACTTCGATTTGCCGTGCCGTCGCTGGCTCAATGGCAACCGCATGATCGCCTGACAAGGCTGAGAGGTCGCCGGGCCGCTGCCCATCCTCAAGCATGAGGATCCGGTCGCCGCCCAGCCCGCGAATCACCGGACGACCGGTGCTCGGCCCGAGCGACGTCACCGCCACACCGGGTTGATTAATCAGGACGCCGGCTACCGTCTGGGCCGACTGCTGGTCGAGGGCAACGCCCGATACCACGGAGGTAGCGGACATCAATTCGCGACTGCTGCGCTCGTCCACCGAGCCCGTCACAATTGTTGGTGTCAGTTGCAGCGCGGTCGCCTGCAGCTCAACGCTCATATCGGATGTCTGCCCGGGCCGCACCTGCACGCTCAGCGTCCGCGGGCGATACCCTACGCGCTGGACGACAACTGAATAGTCACCGGCCGGAAGATCGCGGAAGCGGAAACCGCCGTCCTCATGCGACACATCAACACGTCGCACTTCGACGAGGCGAACGGTGGCCGCCGGAATCGGAGTCCGATCGGCGCCGTCGGTCACCGTGCCTTTGATTTCACCTGCCTGTCCGAGCAACGCGGCAGGCACTACGAGCCAGAGCCAGAGGAAACCCGCGGCTTGGCGGACGCGCTTGGTTAACAAAATGGAATGCACAACTGTGGGGATTGCAATGTCAGATTGCGTCCGCGCCCGGCGCTGTCCAGCGTTTCACCGCCAACCAGACAATTAACAGGCCACCCAGTACCGCGAACACCGGAAGCAGATACACGAGAAGGTTGAAGCCGGTGGCCGGGGGTTCCAACAACACCCAATCACCATACTTCTCCACGAAGTACCCCTTCACCTCCTCTGGAGTTCGCCCGGCCGCGAGTTGTTCCCGCACCACGTTCTTCATTTCCACCGCGAGCTCGCTCGGCGAGTCCTGAATGGACACACCCTGACACACCGGGCACCGCAGCTGCGACGCGACGTCGCGTGTGCGCCGTTCGAGCGGCGACTCCTGCGCGGCCACCTGCAGGGACACGAGCGCGAGAACAAGAGCGAACCCTCGCACAAGCGTCATTGTGGTGTCACTGCGAGGAGCGAATCGATCTTTTGCCGCAGCACCCCCTCTGTCACGCGGCCCACGTGTTTGTAGGCGATGATTCCCTCTTTGGAGACGAAGAACGTCTCCGGAGCACCATACAATCCGTAATCAATGGCGGCCCGTTTTCGCGGATCATTCACCGAGGGATACCGCTGGCCGCCCATATCACGAATCCAGCGCGTGCCGAGGTCCGGAGAGTCGTTGTATAGCACACCGAGAAAGCGTACGTCCCTGCCCTCGTATTCTTCCGCGACATTCGAGAGCGCCGCGTGTTCGAAGCGGCACTCCAGGCACCACGACGCCCAGAAATTGAGCACAACGACATTTCCACGCAGTTCGGAAAGCCTGATGGTGTCCTGCGTCCCCAGTGCCAGTGGTCCTTCACCGATCGCAAAAACCGGCAGCTCAAAATCGGGAGCCATTCGTCCTGGCAGTGGCGAACGGATTTCACCGGGGTCTCGGGTTAACCCGAAGCCGAGTATGGCAATAATCGGCAGGGCGATCGCGCTCGCTGCCGCGGCTCGTCGCAGGTTCATGGGAGCCCTCCAGAATAGTGGTTCAAAGCGGCGCCGGTACTTCGGCGAGCCGCGCCGGTGGGGGGGGCGGATTCTGGATCACGGCTGCTTCGGGAACGCGGCGGTTGACCGGCATCATGGAAATCAGTGCCCCGAGGCAGACGATCATCCCGCCGAGCCAGATGAGCGGTACCAACGGCTCTTCGATAACGGTCAGCGTGGCGTTGCTGCCATCCTGCTTGAAGGCCTGCAAATTAATGTAGAGGTCGCCCCATGGCCGGCTGCGTACCGCGGGCGTCGGGACAGGTTGTTGCGACGTCGGATAAAAATTCATTCGAGGATCGAGCCGTCCCACTTCGCGACCGTTCTTCATCAGTGCAACCGTCGCCCCGATCACCGCGCGCTGAGGCTCCTCTCGTCCCCACACGTCCACGAGCTGCACGTCGAAGCCGCGAACATGCATTGATTCGCCCTTCTGGAGGGTGGCTTCGTGCTCGCGACGGAATGTCGACGACGCGGTGATGCCAACCGCCAGCACGACAATCCCGAGATGCGCAACGTACCCTCCGTATCGTCGCCGATTGGCGTTCACAAGGTTGGACAACGCGGTCAGCAGCGATTCCTGATGCGCCCGCATGCGCGCTGAAATACCTGTCCAGTACTCGCGCAGATTAGCAGTTGCGGCGAAGGCCGCGGCCGCGAACGCCAGAATCGCAAAGACGCTGCGTGTTCCGAACACAACGGCGAGGACTGCGACGAGCGCTGCCGCCACTGCCGGTGGGAGCAGTTGCTTTCTGACCTGTTCGGGCGATGCCCGCTTCCATGGAAGCGCCGGGCCTACGCCCATCAGAAACAACAGGGCCAGACACAACGGAATTGTCATCTTGTTGAAGTACGGTTCTCCAACGCTCAGCTTCTCGTCGCGTACGGCTTCGGCCACCAGAGGGAACAACGTTCCAATCAGCACGGTGAACGTGAAAGCCGTAAGAAAGAGATTGTTCAGCAGGAACACGGTTTCACGCGATGCCGGTGAATCAAAGCGTCCCTCCGATGCGAGCTCTTCTGAATTACCGGCAACCAACGCGAGGCATGCGATGAGCACCACGGCCAGAAACCCGAGAAAATAGAACCCGATATTCCCTTCAGTGAACGCATGGACGCTCGTCAGAACGCCTGAACGCGTGAGGAACGTCCCCAGCACGGTCAACGCGAACGTGGCGACCACCAGATTAACGTTCCAGAGGCGCAACATGCCGCGGCGCTCCTGCACCATCATCGAATGCAGGAAAGCCGTAGCGGCAAGCCACGGAATAAACGACGCGTTCTCCACGGGATCCCACGCCCAGTAGCCGCCCCATCCGAGCACTTCGTACGACCACCACATCCCGGCGACGATCGCTGCGGACAGGAACGTCCACGCACTCAGCATCCAGCGTCGGCACAGCTTTATCCATGCGTCCGTGGCGACTTCGCCGGCCGCCATCGCGCCTACTGCAAATGCGAATGGCACGGACATTCCCACATACCCCAAATAAAGCAGCGGGGGATGAATGGCCATCAGGATGTGATTCTGCAGCAACGGATTGGGACCGGGCCCATCGGCGGGAACGGGACTGACCAGTTCCCACGGATTCGCAGTTCCCACCAGCAGGAACAGGAAGAACAGCGAAACACCAGCCAGTACCGCTGTGGTATACGGGATGAGTGCACCACCTCGCGCCCGGTGGTAGAACACCACAAGCGCCGTGTACAGCGCGAGCACCCAGGCCCAGAACAGAATTGATCCTTCCAATGCGCCCCACAACGAAATCACCGTGTACAGCAGTGGCGTCGCGCGACTGCCCACCTGCGCCACATAGCTAACACTGAAATCGTGCGCGACGAGCGCAAAGATCATCGCAAACGTCGAGGCCGTGACAAACGCGAACTGCAGATACGCCGCGGAATATCCCAGCTGAACCAACCCGTTGTTGCGACGACGAACACCAAGAGGAATCGCGACCAGTGTCACCAGGGTCGCCGCGAATGCTATCACCAACGAGTAGTACCCGATGAGTCTCGTCACGAAGACAAGTCCTTGACGAGCGTCTTGTACATCTGCTGCGGCATCTCGCCGTCCTTGGGTGCGCGATACTCCTCGGAGTGCTTGATCAGCAGGTTTGTGGACTCGAACGTGCCGTCACGGGAATATTTACCTTCGATGACGACGCCCATTCCGTCGCGGAACATCTGCGGTGGCGCCCCTTTTGAATGAACGAGCACCGAAACCTCGCCATCCTTGACCTTAAAGCGAAGGTCCAGTTGTTCGGCGTTCCACTGAACCGATCCGGGCTCAACCTGCCCGCCAAGTCGCATCGGCACATCGTAGGCCTTGTTCCCCAGCGCAACGAGTTCAGCCGGCGTGCGGAACAGCACGACGTTGTCCTCCAGCTGGCCCAGCATCAGGTATCCGAAGACACCGAGCAGAACCACAGCGGCCAGCACTACGGTCGCCTTTCGCCGTCCCGCCGAGCTGTTCATCGGGACACCTCCTTTGTGGTCAACCGGTCCAGTCGACGCACGGCCATCCGGCGCCCCGCCAGCAGACGCAGCCAGTAGACCCCGAGCGCCAGCCAGAAGAGGCCGAACGCGGCGCGGATAAATGTTTGATTGTCAGCCACGTCATACTCCTTCAAGAAGTGATGCCTGATCTTCGATCCCGTCTGCTGCAGCATTAATCTGTGCGGTGTGGTAGCGATGCTGAATGAACGCAAAAAGCGCCAGCATCATCGCCACCGCACAAATACGAAGCCCTATCGTGTAGGGGCGATCCAGTGTGCTCGGATCTGACTGCACCTGATGAATCGTGCGCCACCAACGGACGCTCATGTACACGATCGGCACATTCAGCGCCCCGAACAGGCCGACCACGGCGCTCCACTGCGCACGACGATCGGGCTCGTCGACAAATGAACGCAACAACAGATACGCCAGAAAAATGAAAAACAATACCGCCGTGGACGTCAGCCTCGGCTCCCAGATCCACCACACCCCCCAGGTCGGCTTGCCCCACAACATGCCTAACGCCAACGTCAGACCGGTCAGTAACGCACCCACTTCCGCCGCCGACGCGGCCAGAAGGTCTGCGTTCAGGCTCCCCTTCCAGAGATAACGTAAGCTCGCGAGTGCGACGACCAGAAAGGCAATCATCGCGTTCCACGCCGCCGGCACGTGCACATACATAATCTTCTGCAAATGCCCCATGTCGCGATCCGGAGGACTGATCGAGATCGCGTACATCTGCGCCGCTGCGATCACCAGCAGACCGAGCCAGGGCAGCCAAGGCGTAACCCCCGACCGCGGTGCGGCCGACACAGGCGAAACATCCACAGAGCGGGCCGTCATCTAGACCTCCACGATATACTCAAACGTCAACACAGCTGCTGAGAGGAAAACTACATCAAAGACAACCAGAACCCTGGTCCATACACCGGCATCCCCCATCACGTCTCCGTTCAAAAGACTCGTGGTTGCTGAAACCGCCGCCACCAGCACGGGGATCATCATCGGAAACAACAGCAGGGGCAACATCACTTCGCGGGAACGACTGCGACTTGATATCGCCGAATAAAACGTACCCAGTGCAACGAAGCCTATTGTGCCGAGCAGCGTAACCGCCACGAGCTGAAGCCACGCCCCGCCTGGAGTGATCTGAAACAGGACCAGTGCACAAAACACCATGATCACTTCAACAATCAGGACAAACACGAGGTTCGCCAGGAATTTCCCTACAAAAATGGCCCAACGACTCCCTGGGTACAGAAGCAGTGTATCAAAGGCGCCACTCTCCAGCTCAAGCTGGTACGATCGATTAAATGCGAGGACGCCACTGAACAAAATGCCCAGCCAGAGCGCGCCTCCCGATGCCGCACGCAGCGCCGCGGTGTCGGGGCCCAACGCAAAGCCGAAGAGCAGCAACACCAGTACGCCCAGAAACGTCACGGCGTTTACTCCCGCCTTCGACCGACGCTCCGACGTGAGGTCTTTCCACGCGATCGCACGCGCCCGCCGGAACTCCGCGCGCCAGTTCACTGACCCGCCTCGAACGCGACAGCAACGTGGGGCTCTTGCACGGCCACGTCGTCGCCCCCACGGCCCCGATGCATCGCGAAGAGACGGTCCAGAACCCCTGCCGCGCGTTCCGTATCATGCAAAACAACCAGCGCCGACGCACCGGCGGCCACATGATCGCGAATGATGTCGTTAACCAACGCAACACCGTCCGCGTCAAGGCTGTTGTACGGTTCGTCGAGGAGCATCAGGCGGGGCTGCTGCAGTAGCATCCGCGCAAGCCCCAGTCGACGTTGCATCCCGCTCGAAAATCCCCTCACGCGCTCCTCTGCCTCCGCCAGCAGACCTACGCGCTCCAGCACCTCATCAAACCGACTCCGCTCGAGCTCCGACGCCAGCATTGACGCCGCAAATTCCAGATTCTCCCGTGCCGACAGGTCGTCGTACAAGGCGTGGTGATGGGTGAGGAGCGCGCAAATCTGACGCACTGCGTTGGGCGCGCTTACGGATGAGTGCCCAAAGACCTCGACAATACCTGACGTCGGACGCAGCGCCGTCGAGACAATCTTCAACAGAGTCGACTTGCCACAGCCATTCGGGCCAACCACACCAACGACCTCGCCCGGCGCAACGGCAATGGTGATGCCCCGCAGTGCCCAGCGACGGCCGAATCGGCGCGTGACTTCATGCACGCGGAGTGGTGGGCCTTTTACGTCGCGGGGGCTGGTGGACATCGCGAGAGGAATCTAAGCGTCGACCCGCTCCGAATCCTCTGCATTTGGCGCCCTCCGCTTCGACAGCTGCTGGCGCTTGCTGTCGTTCCTGCGGCCGTCCGAGGCGCGCCGCCGCGCCGCTCACTACATTCGGTCCGCATAACCGCCTGCCGCCACGCCCGCATGCCTCGATCACGCAGATCATCCCGCAACGCCCGGCCGGTGACGCCCGGGCCGCCCGCCGCACTGCCCGCCAGTCACCGCGTTGTCGGCGGTGTTTACTCGTCGGCATTGTCGCTGCAAGACATTTCCGAGGCCGCCAAAGCTGACACGGGAACCCTGTGGGTTCACGTTGATACCACGCAGTCGCAGCAGGTGGACGTCCTGCGAAAAGTTTTTGGCTTTCACCCGCTGACGATCGAGGCGGTCCTGAGCGGCGACTCGAGACCGAGCACCGAGTCGTACGATCACTACGTCTTCGTCGCCCTGCGCGTCGTTGAGCTGGACACGTCTACGCCCGACCCGTACGACTTACAAACGCGCAACCTCTACTGCTTCATTGGACGCCACTACCTGGTGACCGCCTCGGCTGGAATCTCTGAAACCGTGCAGCGCTTCAGCGGGCTGTGCGAGCGGTCGAGCGACATCGTTGAACGGGGCCCCGCTCGTCTGGCTCACCTGCTTATGGATTCGGGCCTCGAGACCTTCTTTCCGATGCTCGACCGCATTGATGAGTTCATCGATTCGATTGAGGAACGCGTGTTCTCTCAGTTCGACAGGAGCTCGCTCAGGGACATCTTCGAGGTGAAGCGCCTGGTGCTCTCCCTCCGGCGACATCTGTCCCCTCACCGCGAAGTCTTTAACGTCCTCTCGAATCGCCCTTCGCCAATTCTTGCGCCCGACGTTCAGCTGTACTTCCGCGACATTCACGACCAGATGCTGCGCATTGGTGAAGCCCTCGACACGTACCGCGATCTCCTCGGCTCTACCATGGAGAGCTATCTGTCGCAGGTCTCCAATGAACTCAACGTTGTGACCAAAGGACTGACGGTCGTCGCCACGATGAGTGTGCCCTTTGTTGTGGTGAGCGGCATGTGGGGGATGAACTTCAGCGACGTACCGCTCAGTCAGCATCAGTGGGGCTTCGAGATCCTGCTCGGCGTGCAGGTGGCGGCCGGGCTGGCACTGCTGTGGTACCTTCGGCGCCGCCGGTTTACGTAGTCCGCTCGCGGGCGGACTACAAAAAATTTGGGTTGCGCCCGCAGCAGCGATACCGAGGTCACCTCAACTCAGGGCACGGGCGCGCGCCGCGCGGCGATCGCCAGCTCGGCAATCAACGCGAGCAGGCCAAGAGCCAGGGGCCACTTGTACAACTCGGAGTACCGCGTGAAAACACGCGTGCGAACGGGGGTCCGCTCCAGTCGATCAATTTCGGCAGTGATGCGCGCAAGGGCCTGAGCATCCCGCGCTCTGAAATACCGCCCTCCAGTTTTCTCCGCGACTTCGGCCAGCAACGCGTCATCGATCTCGACCGGCCGGTTCTCGTAGCGCAGTCCAAACACACCACGGCCGACCGGAACGGGCGCCATGCCCTCGGTGCCGACTCCTATCGCATAGATCTTTATTCCAAACGCAGCGGCCGCCTGAGCGGCCGTGCGCGGATCGATCGTCCCCCGATTATTCACTCCGTCGGTGAGAAGAACGATCACGCGCGATCGTCCGGTTGCGCTCCGTAAACGGTTGGCGGCAGTCGCGATGGCGGTACCGATCGCCGTGCCATCGAGAAGCTGCCCCGGCTGAAGATTGTCGAGCGCAGCCATGACGACGGGGTAGTCTGTCGTCAACGGCACCTGAGTGAGCGCCTCTCCAGAGAACGCTACGATGCCTATCCGATCGCTGTTGCGCATAGTGACAAACTCCTTCACACGTGCTCTCGCAACCTCAAGTCTGTTTTGAGGTTGGAAGTCCTCAGCTAACATAGAACTTGAGATGTCGAACGCGATGACGATGTTGATTCCTTCGCTGTTCGACTGCTCCGATCGGCCGGCGGTTCGTGGACGTGCAGCCGCCACAATAAGACCGCACAGGGCGATCACGCGGAGCGCCCGAAGGGTGGGCATGACCCACCCGCCCGACCGCGGCCCTTTTGCCAGGAGGCCGACATTCGAAAACGTGATGGCCGGTCGTGACCGCCGCGCGTTGCGCCAAAGCCACAGCGGAACGAGCAGAAGGAGGAGCAACAGCCACGGGCTCTGGAACTGAACTGTGAAGATCTTTTGAAGAATTGTCACAAGCCCTTGAACGGAAGGAAGCGAATCGTACCCCGGAATACTGCTGCTCGCCCACCGATTCTGGGAGGCACAAATAACTGCCCCTTCCGCGAACCGCCCGGCAGGGTGTGATTGAATCCTGCAACCGGCGATCCGAATTCCACGCCCAATCGTCCTCTGTTCAGCCGAGCTCTGCTGCAGTCGGGCCAGATGTCACGCCACTTGCATTGGAAAGGAAAGCATCAGGGCGCGACATACCGAATGACCACATTGACCGATCGATATGACTGATGTTGCGGGTAAGCCTACTTCCACGGACAGCGTCGTAATTCTTGGACGGGACGGAGTGATTTCGCGAGCCAGTCGCGGAGCGGAGCGTTCACTCGGCTTTGGCCGAGGGGAGCTCAACGGCAGGCGGCTGGGGAGCCTCCTTCACGAAAACTTCGTGTCCGAGGCGTCGCAGGTCATCGAACGGGTAGCCGACGGACTCGAGTTGCACGTCCCGCAAAAATGGCGGGTACGAACTGCAGACGGCGGTTGGATGGACGCCGAATGTACGGCCACACGTTTAGCAGAGGCTCCGGAGGATCGGTGCGTCGTGCTATCGGTTCGCAGCGCCACACTCGACGACGCCGATATCCGAACCGACGGCTTGCGCGATCCCATGACGGGATTGGCGACGAGGACGCTCTTTCGCGACAGGGTTGAACACGCCCTCTCGCGGGCACATCGCCTGCAGCTTCCGATCGCGGTTCTGATTCTTGAGTTCGATGAATTTCGCACCGGTCTTCAGCGTGCGAGCGTAGATCAAATCGAGCGCATTGTGAAAGCGACGGCATCGCGCCTCGTGACCTGCCTCAGAACTTCAGACAGCGCTGCCAGGCTCGAGGGCGGGCGATTTGGTATCCTGCTCGAGGATATGGCCGACGAGAGCAACTTCGTGCAGGTCGCCGATCGCATCGGCCAGGCGTTTGCGACCCCGCTTCGGGCCGACAACCTGAATTTCACAGGGAACGCTAATCTGGGTATCGCGAGTGCCACGCCCGACGACGGCGTGGACGACGTACTGCGCAACGCGGATATCGCCCTGCGGGCGGCCCGCAAACGCGGGCGCGGTGCATGCGAATTGTATGATTCTCGGGTCCACCAGCCGGCGCTGGCTCATGTCCGGCTTGAGGATGATCTGAAGCGGGCCATGGAGGCCGGTGATTTTTCGCTGGTGTACCAGCCCATTGTTATTCTGCGCAGCCGACGAATCGCCGGTGTCGAAGCGTTGGTTCGCTGGAACCATAAGACGCGCGGCCTGGTACCTGCCGCCGCTTTTATTCCTGTCGCCGAAGAAACCGGACTGATCGTTGCACTCGGACGATGGGTGCTGAACGAAGCGTGTCGGCAGGCAGCTGAATGGCAGACCACGATCGGCCCCGATCGCTCCTTGACCGTAACGGTGAACATTACCGGAAAGCAGTTGCTGCACCCACGCTTTGTCGATGACGTAGCGGCGGTGCTCGCTGCCACCGGAGTCGAGGCACACCGCCTGGTGCTGGAGATTTCCGAGGGGGCATTAATCCGCAACTTGACGGATGCACTTGCGCGCCTGCGGCAGATTCGTTCACTGGGAGTGCGCATTGCCATCGACAATTATGGATCACGCAGCTCTGCGCTCGGCGACCCTGCGAACATTCCCGTTGACATCATCAAAATCGACCGGAGCTACGTGAGCCAGGTAAATCGTCGTCCCGAAGAACACGCGGCGACGCGCGCGATCGTCGCACTCGGCAAGTTGAAGCGGCTCCGCACGGTCGCCGAAGGGGTGGAGCAGGAAGAACAGCTGGCCGAGCTTCTCCGCTTCAAATGTGAGTATGGTCAGGGCACGCTGTTTTCGGAGCCAGTCTCGGCGGAGGGTTTCATGGCGCTGCTCCAGCGGGACTGAGCTGCAGCGCGCTATTCACGGGCCCTAGTCAGTGAAGCACGCGCACACCCATGGTGCGCGGACGTCCCTCAGATGGGGAGGAGCTGAAGCGCGATCAGCGCGAAGGTGAGAAGCGCCAGAAACGATACCACCGCGGCCGACGCACTGCGTACCCCCGACTTCTTCAGGGCGCCCAGTTCAACGCCCAGTCCCAGGGCACCCATCGCGGCAATGGTCAGCACGTGCGATGCGCGCTGCGCGTGGGAGGCGAAGTCAATCGGTATCAGTCCTCCCGTTCGCAGCGCCGCTGCAATAAGGAATCCATAGAGGTACCAGGGCAGAATTCCGCCAGCGACCGCTGCGACCTCGCTGCTCGCCCGACGTTGCTGCCACGCCAGTACCGCCAGCCACGGCACCAGCATGAGCACGCGTGTCAGCTTAACGATCGTCGCGATTTCACCGGCTTCGGCGCTGACCGGAAACGTCGCCGCGAGTACCTGTGGCACAGCGTACACCGTGAGGCCGGCGACGACGCCATACTCTGCGTGACTCAGCGACAGCAAGGGCACCAGCATCGGCAGCAACAGCACAACGGCGATGCTGAGAATGGCGGTGAACGCGAGAGACGACGCGACCTGATCACGGGGAGCCCGTGTAACAGTCGCAACCGCCGCGATGGCAGAATTGCCGCAGATCGCATTCCCCGACGTGACCAACAATGCGTGCGATGAGGGCAGCCCGAAGAAGCGGGAAATCAGCCAGCCCGCGCCTAACGCAAGCGAGGTGACCACAACGACCGCAGCGGCGAGGGGCAGGCCCGCGCGGGCCAACCAGGCCAGATCCGTCGTGCAGCCCAGCAGCACGATGGCAATCTCGAGGCCCTGCTTCGCGCTAAGGTCGATTCCCGGCTCCAGCGCCGCGGGGCGTCTCCAGAGGGCGGCCAGAATGACGCCGGCGATGAGCGCCAGTACCACGGCATCGGGCGAAGCACGAAAGCCCCAGGCTTTGCCTGCCTCTGCAGCCGCCGTCGCCGCCCATGCCAGCAAACCGCACAACAACAGGCCCGGCGCGTAATCTGCTACGCGCCGGGCCTGCTTATCAAAGTTCTGCGAATGCGGCTCCCTACTCACTCGCTGGACGACCGCCCGCTGCCTTGCCGGCGTCCAGATCATTCCAGTTCAATATCGCGTTGAATCCGAGGAAGTACGTACCGTGCGTCTGCCAGCGCCAGAAGGGACGTATTCCGAACATGACCACGTGCCCCTTGCCAACCGTGGCGTCGACTACCTGCGCCTTGCCGGAGAGTCCTTCCCCGTTAAGCAGTGTACCACTGAGCAACATTTCAGCCGGGTTCTGCGGAAAGGACATAACAACCCGTGGCCGCGAATCATCGACGTTCATGCCGAAGGCGCGAGCCATCTCCCGCATCTGTGCCGTGTTGTCCGCGGCGGGTGGAGCAGCCGTGGCATTGCTGTCTGGCTGGTACGGCGAAATCTTCAGACGGTTGGCCATCGGCGTGATGTTCTGACTGGGACCGGAGGCTCCGCCCCCGAAGAACGCGGCGAGACCTCCCGCTGCCCCTCCGGCATTCAGAACCGGCGCTTGATTAAAGTACACCGGGAGCTGAGTACCTTCGTAGCCATACGTAATAGGGCTCGTGCGATCGGCGATGATACCGCGCATCACCGACCCTCTCACGAAGAGACCATCCGGCGTGTCGATGGTGACACCCGAGGTAATGCCGAACTCGGGGAAGATCGTCGCGGTCGATCCCTCGACGAGCAGCATGCCACCCGCCTGCACAAACTTCGACAGCTCCATCAGCCCGTCCATTCCCATGCCCCCGCGAATATCATCGGCTTCATCAAGCGCGCCGAGATTGGGAGTGTCTGCGGTCTTCTTGTATGGCAGTGCCGGCGCATTGGCGTTCTTCGCAATACCGGTCAGGTGAGAAATCGCGCTCCCGCCGACGTGCGGATAAATGATCACATCGTATTTGTCGCGAAGGTTGCCCTCGCGCAGGCGAATATCGGCGAAGTAGGTAAATGGCACGCCGAATTGCTCGAGAGAGGCGCGTACCCACCCCTCGTCCTGCGTCCGCTGCCACGCGTGCACGTAACCGATGCGCGGGACGTCGAGATCGTGTGTCTTCACCGTCGGCGCCGTCGCAACGGCGACGGCCGACAAGCCCAGATCGCGCAGTGATGCGTCGAGCGTGCTGCGATCGGTGTTCGGGATAATGAAAGCTCCCGCGCGGAACTTCTTGCCGTTCAGCTCGAAGTCCTCTTCGGCCGCCTGCATCGGTACCTGCGCATGCGAGAAGCGGAACTTCATTAAGTTATTGTCGGTCGTGTGCTCCACGACAACGACGGGACCATTGCCTTCGATGCCTCCCTTCGGCTTCACCGGCGCCGTCACCGCCGTCATGGACGCGGTCAGAATGGATTTATCTGTGATCGATCGCACCGCAAAATTGCGCATCAGCTGATACGTCCACCCCGTATCATCGTACGGGCGGGGATTGCTCGGCGCATAATTCTGGATCGAGAAATACATATCCGGAATCGTGCGATACGGCTGGTCACCACGGATGATGTAGTCGCCGGCTTTCACGTCCACGGTGCCGGCTTTGAATGCGCTGTTAGCCGTGTGGAACTCAAGCCCCTGTTCGCGCAGGTCGTTGACGACACTGGCCACCTCGGCCTTGCGACGCTGATCCGCAGGCAGCACCCACCCGTACGTCGGCCCGTTCACGCCACGGGCGACGGCCCGCTTGTTCTTGAGCCAGTAGTTCTCCAGGTACGTCGACTTGTTGGTCGCGACATGGTTCAATGCAATCAGCAGGGCGGACTGCTGAATGTTCGCGTTGTTGCGCGGCCCCCAGCTGATCGATGGCAGGGGCGGATTGGGGCGGAACCACTCCCGGCTCGTCTGGGTTGCCCCCAGGCGAACGGTGGTCGTATCGGGACCGTAGCTTTGCACTTCATAGAAGCGCCCGACCGCGTTGTGCGAGTGCGCTGCAAAGAACATGTAGTTTGGCACCCAGCCATCGTAGAAGCCGTAGGTCCACACACCGGGAACGCCACGCTTGGTCAGTTCCATCACTTCCGTCTTTGCCAGAATCCACCATTCATCGACCGTGATGGCATCGATGCCTTCGTTGTACGGTCCGGTTCCCGTGGACGTGTACAGATAATTGGATGCCTCATGCAGATCATGCATGATCTGCGGATGCCACTCGAGGAAGAAGCGATTCACATGCTTCGACAGGTTCAGCAGCTGACCGATGTTGTCGCGATTGTTGTCGTGAGCAACGTACTTGCCCCAGTACATCAGGGGCAGTCGGGCGGATCCGGTGGGCAGCTTCTTGTTGTAGTAATACGTATCCACCTGCTTCTCGCGCCCATCGACCTCAATAACCGGGGTGATCAGCGTAATCACGTTGTTGCGGATGTGTCGAACAAAAGGTGACTCATCCACCGCCAGGCGGTACGCCAACTCCTGCAGCGACTCCGGCCCGCCGGTCTCCGGTGAATGCATGCCGCTGGTTAACCAATAGAGCACTTTACCGTCGGCGATAATCTGCTTCGCCCTCGTCTCGCTGGTCTTTCGTGGATCCGTCAGGTCTGCGACCATCTGCTTGTATTTGTCCAGATCACGGATCGTGGCCTCGTCGGCGACGACCAGCGCAATCATGTCACGCCCTTCTTCACTCTTGCCTATGGACCAGACCTTCACACGATCCGATGCCTTGTCGAGCGCTTCGTAGTACCGCTGAATGTCCTTGGCGTACGTCAGTTCACCCGGCTGTCCCACAATACGGCCGTGGAATTTCAACGGCGTGGGCACCGTCGCCGAGTACGGCAGATAGTCCACCAGATCCGTCGTGATCCGCGCATCACGCGTGTTCTGCTTGATCAGCTTTGTGTATTCTTCATCCACACGCTGCGTTTGAGCAAAGACGGGAACGGCGGCAACCAGCAGACCCACGGCTGCGACGGACAATGCGGAGCGGTTCAATGGCATAGGACCTTCGATAGTGAGGGAGCGGTCGCCCGGTCGGGTCGCGCTACACCATGGGAACGCACGACGCCGAACGAACGCTCGGATGCGCCGCGAATACTGCGAGGCGAACCCGACGTGCACCCGAAGTTAGTCCTGCTCCTGCATTCGGGTAGGCTCACGCTCACGGGCCGCCAGCGCCACAGCGGGTTGCACCCCCTCGGTGAGCAGCTTTGCGGAGTATCGCTGCGACTCCGAAATGCGCTCCACCTCAATTGCGATAGCGTCCACCGCGTGTTCGATGCGCTCGAGACGCTGATCCTGCTGCGTGTCACGGGCCGGTGCTCCTCCCCTCGACCAGCGGCGGGCAAAAGCGATCACGAGCGGGAGGAGCAGGACCAGCCCCCCTATCATCCCGTACAAAGCAATGTCGTCGCGCCTGGCGGACACTGGGCTGAACAGGAACGGATCGGCCGTCGACGTCTGTGGCAGCGCCGCATCGGTCAGGATTCGCCCGGTCTCCGCGATATCCCGTTCGATTTGGACGATGCGGTCGTCCAGCACAGCGACCCGGGCTTCGAGTCCTGCACGCGCGGCTCCCTCCCGCCCCTCCATCTCTTGCACCAGGCGCTCACGACGGCCGGCTGCAGACTGCAACTGATCCGACAGCTCCGAGCGCCGATCCCGAATGGCTTCACGCTCCTGCCTGGTCAGGGGCCGGCTCTGAAAGATGCCAGGTACGCCCTGCACGGGCGCTGTGGCGGGTGCGGGCGGCGCCGTAGGCGGCTGAGAAGGAGCGGAAGGGGCCTGTTGTTTCATGAAGTAGTCGTACGGGGACTCATCAAGGAATGTTTTACACGACGCGATGTTTGACAGTCGACCGCCGCACGGATAATATTACGGATTCCGCCCAACCGGAACGCAACCACGCCGTTGTGATTGCCTCCCCGGTCTGCGGCCCGACTCACCTCTCGACAATAACATGGTTGAAGTAACCCTCGCCGATGGCGACAGCGTAGAAAGAGCACTCCGAACGTTCAAAAAGCGGATGCTCCGCGCGGGTATTCTGAAGGATCTGCGCAAAAAGCGGCACTACGTCAAGCCGAGCGAGGCCCGCCAGCAGAAGGCGGCCGCTGCGAAGCGTCGAAGCTTCAAACGCCGCGAGAGCGCGTAGTCCGGTCTGAGGGCGGGTGAAACCTCGTCCCAAATCTCGAATGTGAGAACAATTGAAACAAAACGAGGCCGCCATACTCTAATTAAAAGAAGTTGGCGGCCTTTCGTACGAACGGAATGGGCCATCGAGGAGTTGAACCTCGGACCTCACGCTTATCAGGCGTGCGCTCTAACCACCTGAGCTAATGGCCCGCTTTGGGAAACAGCAGTACAACGTACTCGGTCGGCTGACGACGGTCAACGATCCCGCATGCGAGGGTGACGGTGTCGTGCCTCGAGGCGCGGCTATTGCATGAGCAGCTGTTGACCGTTTTCGTGTAATTTCGTCTTATCTTTGCAGCTTCTCGCACCCCTTTCCGTGCAACAATCGCTGGCCGCTTTGGCCACAATTTCGCTGGTCGTGATTGCGCTTGCCGTGCTCTTCGGCATCGTGGTGCCGCGCATTCGGAGAAACCGGGCTCGTGAACGCCCGATCGCCATCGCGCCCTTCAGCTCGTCAGGCTCCGGTCTCCCGCCGAGGCCAACTGTCGAGATGGCGGCGATTGCCGAGCCGCCGCGGGCGGCGGCCGCCCCGCAGCAAAATGACGTCAATCGCTGGGCCCCCCCGGTTGAAGAAGGGACGGTGGTGCCGCGACACGATATCGGGGCTATCTCGCGACAAACAGAGCACGGACGCGTCCTGCACATGCAGGTAGCGGGAGATCCGCGCCGTCCGGTGGGGGAACCCCCGGCAAAACCACGCCGAACCGACCGACCGCTTGCCGCCGTCGCGACTGAGGGAACTCTCCAGTTTCTCCCAGGCAAACTTGAAGTGGTTGAGGGACGTGACGTCGGACAGGAACTGCGCTTCGTGGCTACCGCCGGCCCCGATGGCTCCACGGTCACCTTCGGACGCAGTGAAGGTCCCGTGTACCGGCACGTGCAGCTGCACGAACAAACCGTGAGTCGGCTTCATGCAAAAATGTTGCATGAAAATCGAGGTTGGGCGCTGCAGAACCTGTCGACGACAAACCCTGTCGTGGTCAACGGGGCACCGCTCCCCGCCGACGGGGGACAGCTCGTTCTGCGTGATGGCGACCGGATAGAAATGGGTGAGGTCATTTTCCGTTTCCGCACGCGCTAATCGGGCTTTCCGACCGAGTTGTGTCTCCCCTTCTCTTCCGATCGGCGCCGGCCAGAACGGTTTCCGCCACCCCGCACCGAATTTCGCCTAGCGCTGCTACGGCGCACTGCCCAATATACTGTCTCGTTCGGTGAGGTAATTAAGACGGGGATCGGCGGGTTGTAGTCGCGCGGGATGAGTCGCTGCGGTGCGAAGCACGGCACCGTCGCGCTCCCGCGGTCTCCGACGAAGGTTTCACGAGACGCAGGGCGGGAATGCGAGTAAGTCTGCAGAGTCTGGTGGTAATTGTGGTGGTCGTCCTTGTCGCTGCCTTGGCAGGTGTTACCGCGCAGTGGCTGAGTCGACGACGCAGGGACGCGGCTGTCCGGATGCCTGGGTCCCCCCTGCTCGTCATGCACTTCGGCGACGTGGGAAGCGCCGACGTTCAACGACCCTCGGACCCACGGCCCTCGCGCATGTCTCCGATACGCAACGTCGCATATCAAAGTCAGGTGACCCAACCGCGCGAGGAAATCGGGGTGACCAGCCCCCCTGTGGAAGCGGCCGCCCTGTCATCCAGCCCGCCCACCGTTGATTCCATCACTGCGATCACGGGTCCCTTTATCCCTGGCAGCCCGGCACCCGAATTGGTTGCGGGACACTCGCTGCGTTTTCATCGGCCTGCCGAGGGGACACTCGAATTCCTTCCGGGACACCTGGAAGTCGTGGGCGGACCAGATGCCGGGCACGCAGTGCATTTCATTCGACCGGGGCCCGGGCAGTCCGCAGACATTACCTTTGGACGTGGAGAGGGACCGCCTTACCGTCACATTCAGCTACTTGAACCCACGGTCAGTCGCTCGCACGCGCGTCTCACCTCACAGGAAGGTCAGTGGCACGTGGCGAACCTTTCCCGAACCAACCCTGTAGTGCTGAATAGAAAACCACTCGATTCTGTTGACGTTCCTGTGGTGCTCTCCGACGGAGATCTGATCGAAATGGGCGCGCTCGTCTTTCGTTTTCACATAGCTCGATGACCGAACCACACGCTCGGAACGGATCCGATGCCGTGAGCGCGGGGTGGCCGGCCGAGCTCTCCGGGGAATACGAATTCCTCGCGGAGCTGGGCAAAGGGGGCATGGCGGTCGTGTATCGGGCGCGTGAACGAGCCCTGGGACGCGAAGTGGCAATCAAAGTTGTGCGTCCACGCTTTCACAGCGATGAGGAGTCGGTTGCGCGTCTCGCGCGCGAAGCGCGGACGGTCGCTCAGCTGGAGCATCCGAACATCGTGTCGCTCCACGCGATCAAACGTCTGCAGAACGGCCTGGCGCTCGTTATGCAGCTGGTGCCGGGCGAAACGCTCAAGGGCTTGCTCAGCAAGGGACCGCTGAGCATTGAACGCGCGGATGCGATCCTGCGGGACGTTGCGCGGGCGCTTGCGTATGCACACCGCTGCGGGGTGATCCACCGCGATGTAAAACCGGAGAACATCTTTCTGGATAGCATCACAGGCCGCGCACTGCTGTCGGACTTCGGTGTGGCGCGCTCGATCACGGACAGTACAGAGCTCACGGCGACGGGGACGGCGATCGGGACACCCAGTTATATGTCACCGGAGCAGATCGACGGCGGTTCACTGGACGGACGCACCGATCTGTACGCGTTAGGCATCGTGGCCTGGGAGTCCCTGTCCGGGCAGCGCCCGTGGGCGGGTGAGAGCTTGTACAGTGTCATCTACCGGCAGAAACACGACGCCCTGCCACCGCTTGATGCTATGCGGGAGGACATCCCCCCACGCATGCAGTTCCTCATCGAGGGATTGATGTACAAGCGTGCGGATCAGCGATTGCCGAGTGCAGCAACCTTCCTGTCGCTTCTCGCTGGCACAGAGAAGTTGCCCGGCTTCAAGGAGTGGCAGGTCGCCGTGAAAAAGCGGCGAAAGACGGGGGCGCATAAGGCGATCACGGCCGTGAATCCGCAGTCGGTGAGCCCCGCGTCCTCCACAGTGCAGTATCGCCGCGGTGAGGTAGGGACAGACGGCACGCCCGGATCGGAAAACCGCGTCAGCCTCTCCACCCCGTCGCGGCAATCGGCCGCACCGACCGTCGCGTCACCGTGGGGAGCCGACGCGGTCTTTGACAAGTCCGGCTGGTTCTCACCGCGGCGGCTGGGACTTGCCGTGCTTGCGGTGTTCGCAGCCGCCGCCGGGATCTTTGCGCTCTCGCGACCCGATGCGCGGCCTCGCGCCCTGAACCGCGATTCACTGCAGATAAGCGATGCATCGGGGATCGCCGTCCCGGTCATCCGGGATACGAATACCGCGACGGGCACAATTGATTCATTTGCGGGCGGCGGCGTCACCGATATCGCCGTTGCTGACAGCGTTACAGCGCCACCAACCGGAGTGTCGGTAACGGTGCCGTCGCCAACCGTCGCGTCGCCCACAAAAGCCAGCGACTCGCTGGCGCTCAAGCCACCTGTCGTCGCGGTGACGCCAGTGGTCGATCGACAGGCGCCCCCCACTATCGACACAGCGACCATACCTGCCGAGCCGTCCCTCGCGTTTCCGGCGGAGCGCGGCACCGTGGCGGCGGGCGTACGTCACTCGTGTGGCATCGCTGCAAACGGTCGCGCGCTCTGCTGGGGAAACAACGAAGGCGGGCAACTCGGAGACGGCAGCTTAACAGCAAGCGAACAACCCGTGCCGGTGGCCGGCGACTTTTCGTACGCGTTTGTTTCAGCGGGCAATGCACATACATGCGGTACATCGCGCGACGGCGACGCGTACTGCTGGGGAACCAACACATCCGGACAGCTTGGCGACGGCACACGCGCCTCTCGCTCTGCGCCGGTGCGCGTTTCGGGGAGCGTGACATACCGCCGCGTCTACGCCGGACAGTCGCATTCCTGCGGCATCTCCTCGTCTGGAAATGTGTTCTGCTGGGGCAGCAATTCCAGTGGTCAGCTTGGCGACGGGAGCACCGCGTCGCGGGCCACACCGGCACGTGTTCAGCTGAACGGTTCGGCGGCAACACTGAGTGTGGGGAACGCGCATACCTGTGCGTTGCTGCTCACGGGCGACGCGTATTGTTGGGGACGGAACGATGCCGGACAGCTCGGCGACGGCTCGTCGACCAACCGCTCCACGCCGACCGCTGTGACGACCTCGCAGCGATTTGTCAGCATCGCCACAGGCAGCGCCCATTCATGTGCTGTGACCGTAGACGGCGACGCCCAGTGTTGGGGATCGAACCGCTACGGGCAGCTTGGCTCGGGAACAACCAGCGCATCCAACACACCGGTGCGCGTTGACGCCGCGGGTCCCTTCGCAACGATCAGCGTCGGCACATCGCATTCGTGCGCCCGGACGAGGGACCAGCGAGGCTTTTGCTGGGGCCGCAATGTGTATGGCCAGTTAGGCGACGGCACGACGGAAGACCGCACACGACCCGCAAGTGTAAAGCAGCCCGGCGTGTTCAGCGCGCTCAATGCGAATGGCGCGCACACATGCGGGGTATCGGGCAGCGAAACATACTGCTGGGGGTACAATGTTGACGGACAGCTCGGCGTTGGTGATCGCGAGAGCGTGAGCGCGCCAGCAAAGATTATCGGGGAGCGCCAGTGATACGTTGGCTCCTTCGGAGAGCGGAAGGTGTGGTGCAGTCGCGGCACAGAGGCATGCTGGCGCTTGCACTCGGCGCAGCACTGCTTGGCTCCTGCGACGAGCCTGCGGGGACGGGAGACAGTGTCGACCGCATCGAGGTAACGCCGTCGCCGCTGATTCTGAACGCTGGCGAGGTGCGCCAACTGAGCGGACGGGTGGTGAGCCCCAGCGGCAGTGTGGTCACCGGACGACGAGTCTTCTGGGCATCCCAGAACACGACGATTGCGACCGTCACACAGGCCGGACTGGTCACCGCAGTTTCACCGGGCAATACCCAGATCGCGGTGAGCACCGGCGGCGCCTCGGCTCTTGTTGCCGTCACAGTGGCGCCACGCCCTGTTTCGAGCGTCCGCGTCACACCATCCACCACCACACTTCCCGTCGACGCGACCAGCCTGCTGACCGCCGAGGCGTTGGACGCGACCGGTACCCCAGTGACGGGGCGTCCCACTTTATGGACCACGAGCGACGAAACCATCGCCACCGTCAGCTCAACGGGTGTCGTGAGCGGCGTGAGTCCCGGCACGGTGTCGGTGACCGCTTCTGTTGACGGTGTCAGCGGTGTTGCTGTGGTGACCGTGACGCCCGTGCCGGTCGCGACCGTCACGGTGTCGCCAGGCACGCAGAACGTTGTTGCGGGCGGAACCGTGCAGCTGAGCGCAACCACGGCATCGGCCACGGGCGCAACGTTGAACGGGCGCATTGTCACGTGGTCCAGCAACAGCGTGAGCACCGCATCGGTGTCGTCGACCGGACTCGTCACCGCGTTTGCGGCGGGCTCGGCCACAATCACGGCAACCAGCGAGGGACGAAGCGGAACAGCACGAATCACCGTGACCCCCGTGGCAGTGGATACCATTTTTATCTCGCCATCGGCTCAGACCATGAGCGCGGGCTCGAGTATACAGTTCAATGCTCAGCCGCGGGACGCGAACGGCAACCTGCTGGTCCGTTCCATTATCTGGGCGAGCGATCAACCGGGCGTGGCCACGGTCTCACCCAATGGACTGGTGACCGCGATATCGACCGGTGCCGCCAGAATCTCGGCGTCAGCGGACGGAAAGGTCGCCACGGCGACGGTGAGCGTGACCCCCCTCGCGATTGCATCGCTGACGATTACGCCTCCTGCCACGTCGCTCGTGATCGGGGCAACGACGCAGCTTACCGCAATCGCTCGTGACGCCCAGGGGAACGTGTTAGCTGGTCGAGTCACGACATGGATCGCGGGCGCGCCTCTGGTCGCGACGGTGTCGCAAACCGGGCTGGTGACGGCGGTGGGCGCCGGATCTGCCATCATATTCGCGGCGAGCGAAGGTCAGGTTGGTCAGGCGAACATTCTGGTCAATACGATTGGTGTAGCCTCAGTGGTTGTTGCGCTCCCGTCTGGCGCGAACGGCACAGTACAACAGGGGCAGGCGCTGCAGCTTAGCGCGACGGTGCGGGACGCCGGTGGCAACGTCATTACCGGACGCCCGGTGGCCTGGGCATCGAGTCATGAAACGATCGCGACCGTGTCATCCACGGGGCGTGTTGTGGCGATTTCTCCAGGCTTCGCCGCCGTGTCAGCAACCGTGGATGGCGTTAGCGGAGGAACTACGATCACGGTGTCGCCTGTTCCGGTGGCATCGATGACCGTCGCACCAACCACGGTCACGCTGTCGATCGGAGCGATGCAGCAACTGACGCCCAGCTTATTCGATGCCGGCGGCAATCCGCTGAGTCTCCTTGGGCGTTCGATTTCCTACAGCTCATCGAATCCGGCGGCCGCTACGGTGAGTTCGACCGGACTGGTGTCCGCGGTCGCTGCCGGCACGTCCACGATTACGATCACCTGCGAGGGAGTGACACGGACATCCACGATTACCGTTTCCCCGGTGTCCGTGGCATCGGTTGTCATCGCGCCTGATCCGGCATCGATCGAGGAGGGAGGGGCCATACAGCTTACCGCCACTACGCTCGACGCCGGCGGTGGTGTATTGACGGGGCGTCCGATTACGTGGTCGTCAAACAACGCGGCCGTTGCCGTGTCAAGCACCGGGCGGGTGACCACGTTCGTTAATACGTCAGCCGGCCAGAACGCGATCATCACGGCGAGCTCACCGAACAGTGGCTCTGGTGGTTCAACACCCAGCACGACGAGCGCGGTCTCGGTCACCTACGCCCCCGTCGCCACCGTGATCCTTACGCCGCAGAGTGCGACAATCCTCCCGGGCGGGGCCCCGACTCCCGTTGCGGCAGAACTTCGCAGCTCCGGAAACATTGCTCTGCAGCAAAGTGGACGGACGCTGACGTGGGTGAGCTCGAACCCCGCCGTGGCCACGGTGAACCCAACGACGGGCGCCATCTCCGGCGTAGCGGTCGGCGGCCCGATTAACGTGGTCGCCACAGCCAGCTCCCCGGGACAGACAGGCGTGCTGCCTGCTGATACGGTGCGCGTGACGGTGTCGTCGGTTCCAGTCGCGTCCGTTACCGTGGCTCCGCTGAGTGGCCCGAACCCCGGCTCTGTGCATCAGGGAACGCTCTATCGCAGAACGTATCTGGCGACGCCACGAGACGCCGGCAACAACGTTCTGGCAAACCGGAGCGTCGTCTGGTCCGTCACGGACAACACGAAGGCTCAGATTACTCAGCAGGGAGACACCACCGTGGTGACCGGCGTCGCGGTGACACCAGCTCCGATCACGCTCACGGCTACCGCCGAAGGCGTCGCCGGCACCATTCCGCTTACCATTGATCTGGTGCCGGTATCCGCCATCATCGTGACGAAGAACCCCAATGTGGATTCAATTTTTGTCGCGCAAACACGGGCGCACACAGCGTCACCTCGTGATTCTGCGAACACCGTGATCGGTTCAAGTGCCGCGTTAGGCAATCCCCTTGGCGGACGCACCACCGCATGGAGATCGGATTCAACACAGTTTGCCACCGTATCAACCGCCGGTTTGGCGACAGCCGTCGCGGCCGGGAACACAAAGATTGTTGCCACGATTGGGGGCACCAGCGACAGTTCGGCAACGCTTCGTGTGATCCTTCCGGTCACCAGCGTCGCCCTTGCCCTCGCTGCTGACTCCCTCATTCTTCCCGGCACGATCGCCGGTACAGTCACGGTAAGCAACGGAGCCACACCACTCGCAGGCCGGGTGGTCTCCTTCGCCAGTACCGACGTGAGTCTTGCCACCGTGGCCCCAGCATCAGGGATTACCAACGCAAGCGGGCAGGTCGCCGTCACGGTGACGGGGGTGCGTCCGGGACTCCCGATAATCGCCGCCACCAGCGCAGCGGTATCAGATTCTGCCAAGCCGCGCATTCTGGCTCGTCTTGATTCGATCCTTCTGATCCCCGCGACCGATTCACTCATCGGGAATGCTGGCGCAACACTCGTTCTGACCGCACGTGCGGTCGACAGCACGGGTGCGGCCCTCCCGGGGCGCCTACTGAGCGCCGTGTCGGCGACGACCGGTGTGGCCACGGTGGCGCCGGCGAGCGCTGTCACGAATGGTACGGGCGATGTTGCGCTGACAGTGACGCTCGCCGCGTCAGGAAGTACGCAGCTTACCGTTTCGTCTGCGACCTTAAAAACGCACGTGAGGACGCTGCGCATGCTGGACCCGGTGAGTTCCGTGGCAGTGCCGCCAACAGCGACCATTGCCGTAGGCGTCACCTCGGATCTGACCGCTACCGTCACGACTGCCGCAGGTCCGGCACTCGGACGAGCGTGTACGGCAGTGTCGAGCGCCCCTGCCGTTGCCACCGTGGTTCCGGCGACTGGGAACACCAGCGCGACCGGTACCCTGCTCTATTCTATTACCGGAGTAGCGACTGGCAGCAGCATCGTCACAGTGACCTGCGAGGGCATCGCCAATTCCACAACCGTGACGGTGCCATGAGGACAACCTCGTTCCTGATCGCCACGATCGCCGTGGGTCTCGCGCCGTTCGTCCGCGAAATCGCAGCCCAGGGGGTCAGCCCCAAGGCGACACTCGTTGCAGCCGGAGTCACGGGTTGCACGGCGCTGCCGCCACGACCGTCCACCGCGCGGACTGCTGCGGCCACGGCTGAGGAGATTCAGCGAATCGTCGCCGAGGCGCAGGAGGCCGCGCTGCAGGGCGAACATCTGATCGCGCGCGACGCGTTCTCCAGAGCTGCACAGCTTGATCCACGGGATTCGCGCATCGCGTATTACCTTGGCCGCGAACAGGAGGCGCTGGGTGACCAGCGCGCCGCTGTCGCTGAGTATTGCCGATACCTCGCGCTCCTGCCTAACGCGCCTGATACGGAAGAGGTTCGGGGGCGTATTGTGCGCCTGACGCCGTCGTCGGAGCTCGCACGTATTGAACAGGCAAAGGCTAATTTTGTCACCGCTGTTGCTTTGCTGCAGCGCCGACAATACGCCGTCGCAGATTCCGTCTTCGGCGTCGTGGCGACTGAAGTACCCACCGCTCCGGAACCACACTTCAACCGAGCACTGGCGCGCGCAGCTCAAGGGTCGCGGGTTGATGCGATGGAGAGCTTCGAACGTTACCTGGCACTCGACCCTGCGGCGGACGATAGACTGCAGGTGCGCGCCCTCATGTCGAGGCTCCCGGATCAGGTGTACCGCCCAGGCTCATCGTTTGCCTCCGGGATGGCCGTTCCGGGTCTCGGACAGATGAACACCGGCCGTCCGGTGCTCGGCGTTACCATCTTGGGCCTCGCAGCCGGAGCCAGCGTGTTCGCCCTGCGCACAAAAACCGAGACCGTCGCGCAGAGCTTCACGGATCCGTTCGGGAATCGGTATACAGATTCCGTCGCCACAACCAGCCGCCCGTATCTCATTGCCGGCGTTGCTTCGGCAGCTGCTGTATGGCTCGGCGGTGCGCTGGAGTCGCTGATGTTCGCGAGACGATCGCGGGCGCGCGCTCAAGGCGTAATCGTCCCCGAAGGCGTCGATCGGCGTGTGTCGCTCCGCGTGATTCCTCTCCGCGCCGACCGGACGGCATTCGCACTTTCGGCGAGCTGGTAGCTCGCAGGGAGGCCGAGGGGCGCAGCGTTACCGCTCCGCGATGCGTTGAGGGAGGGTCTCAACTTCCTCACCATCGCTTCGGTCACGATGAATTTTCGACTGTTCTCGCTCCCTGCGTTCGGGCTCGCCATGGCCTTCGCGCCATCATTCAGCCCGCCGGCTGCGCCCACCGTTGGCGGTGCACGTTTCGTGATGACGGCCACGGGCAACCTTGCACGCTACCGTGTACGAGAGCGCCTGGTGGGGAAGGAACTCGACAACGACGCAGTTGGGCAGACCACCAACATCACAGGCTCCGTTGTCATCAGCGACGCCGGCGCAGTGGTGGCAGAGGACTCGAAAATCACGGTCGACCTGACGACGCTTGTCAGCGATTCGCAGCGAAGGGACCGCTACGTGCGCACGCGGATTCTCTCGACGGATTCCTTCCCGTCGGCCTCACTCGCAGTCACGAGTGTGACAGGACTTCAGACGCCGCTGCCGACCGCTGGCAATCTCAGCTTTCAGCTGCAGGGCATACTTTCGCTGCGTGGGGTCTCGCGCCCCACGGTGTGGAATGTGACAGCCGTCGCCGGAGGGAATTCATTCACCGGGCGCGCCACAACGAAGTTCACGTTCCGGGACTTCAAGCTGAATCAACCGAAGGTTCCCGTGGTCCTGAGCGTCGCCGACTCGATAACGCTCGAGTACAACTTCTCGATTCAGCGCGCAGCGAACTAGGCGTTATCGCCGGCGCGCAATCGCACGGGACGACCGGGCTCCGGCCACCAGAGCCGCGCAGCAGATGAGTGCGACCCGCAGCGGCATAGCGCCGTGCGGGTCTCGACGACTGACCAGCTATTGCTTAATCGTCGTCGTCATCAAGGTCCTCGTCGGCATCATCGTCGTCGTCACTATCGCTGTCGTCGTCGAGATCGTCGTCGAGGTCATCATCATCTCCGTCGTCGTCATCATCATCCGCGGCAGCGGTGTCGTCTGATTCGGCGTCCGCGTCATCATCGTCGTCGTCATCCGCGTCCGCATCCTCGTCTTCGTAATCGTCCTCATCCTCTTCTTCAAAATCTTCGGGATCGTCGAATTCATCATCGGGATCCTTGTACCCCTTGCCCCGCCCGTCGTCCTCCTGCTCCTCCTCCTCGTAATCTTCATCATCGTCTCGACGCGGCGACATCATCATGGGGTCGCTAAACTGCCCCAGGCTTTCGAACGGTGGCGACGACTCGAACTCGGGCAACATGTGCTACCATCTCCGGAAAAAGTGGTTTTCTGCTTTTGGGTTGTGTCTTTCCCTTACGACAACGCCTTCTCTTTCTCACGCTTGATCTCACGCGTCATCTTCTTCCGATCGATCGTGTTCAGCATGCGTTTTCTGAGTCTGATCGATAGAGGCGTGATTTCGATCAGTTCATCGTCTTCGATATACTCTAGTGCGCCTTCCAGCGTCAACTCCCTTGGCGGTTCCAGCGTTACGTGTTCGTCCGCCGACTTGCTGCGCATGTTGGTGAGTTTCTTCTCTTTGGTCGGATTTACATCCATATCGCCCGGGCGTGAGTTCCCGCCAATAATCATTCCTTCGTAGACGGGATCGCCGGGTTTCACGAACAACGTCGACCGCTCCTGAAGGTTAAAAAGGGCGAAGGCCACCACAACGCCATTCTCCATGGACACGAGCGTTCCCCGTGTGCGACCAATAAGGGCTCCGGCCCACGCACCGTATTCGAAGAAGCGGTGATGCATTATTCCGGTCCCGCGGGTGTCGGTGAGAAACTCACTGCGGTACCCGAAGAGCCCACGCGCTGGAATGCGGTATCGGAGGCGTACCATGCCCTGCCCCGGATTGCGCATGTCGATCAACTCGGCCTTGCGAGGTCCGAGGCGCTCAATCACCACGCCCAAATGCTCTTCCGGGACGTCAATCATGAGTTCTTCGTATGGTTCGAGGCGCTCGCCGTTCGGTCCCAGATGTGTAATGACGCGCGGGCGGGAAACCTGAAATTCGAATCCTTCGCGCCGCATGGTCTCCATGAGGATCGACAGATGCAACTCGCCACGACCAGACACGGTCCAGGCATCGGTGGCCTCGGTATCCTGCACTTTGAGTGCGACGTTGCGCTCCAGCTCCTTGTACAGGCGCTCTCTGAGCTGACGTGACGTGACAAATTTGCCTTCCTTACCGGCGAACGATGAGTTGTTCACCAGAAAGTCCACAGAAATGGTGGGCTCTTCGACGGCGATACCATCCAGCCGTTCGTGGTGATCCGGACTGCAAAGCGTTAGTCCGATCTCCACATTCTCGAGTCCTGCCAGAGCAACAATTTCCCCGGCGCTGGCCTCGGTCACCTCGATGCGGTCCAGGCCGTGGTGCGTGTACAGCTTAGTGACACGTGCTGAATCCGCGGACATCGACTCGTCCAGCGGGAGGAGTGCGATCTGCTGTCCCACCGACACGCGCCCCCGTTCCACGCGACCGACCGCCAGACGTCCCAGGTACGGACTGTAGTCCGTCGTAGACACCAGCATCTGGAAGGGTCCGTCGGCGTCCTGTGGGGGCGATGGCACATGTTTCACGATGGCATCAAACAGCGGAGACAGATCCGTCGGCGGCACGTCCAGATCCATCGTCGCAATGCCCTCGCGCGCCGACGCATAGACAAACGGCGCGTCGAGCAACGCTTCATCGGCTTCCAGATCAATGAACAGGTCGAGCACTTCGCTGTGCACGCGCAGCGGATCGGCGCCTGGACGATCAATCTTGTTGATCACGACGATAGGCTGCCGCTTGAGATCCAGTGCTTTGCGCAGGACGAAGCGCGTTTGTGGCATCGGCCCATCGAATGCATCCACCACCAGCAACACGCCATCGACCATGCGAAGGATACGCTCAACCTCGCCACCGAAGTCCGCGTGCCCCGGTGTGTCGACGATGTTGATCTTGGTGTCGTGCCAGGTCACCGCAGTGTTTTTCGCGAGAATTGTGATTCCGCGCTCACGTTCGAGCGGATTGGAATCCATCACACGCTCCTGCACGACCTGGTTGTCGCGAAACGCTCCCGCTTGTCGCAGCATCTTGTCGACCAAAGTCGTCTTTCCGTGGTCGACGTGCGCGATGATGGCAATATTACGAATCTTCATAACGAAGTTGTGAGAGTACTGAAAATTCCTGAAAATTACGATTCCTCTTGCCTTCTCAGGATTCCTGAGACAGCGTGAGGAAGTAGCACGAAACCACAGCCCGGAGGTGAGCTATGGAGAAGAAGCAGGAGCCAAGCACGGACACCTATCCACATGGCCGCGGATACGGACACGACTACATGCGGGGAGGCGAAGTTCTTGGTGGATACGGGTACAGCGAGCGAGAGGAATACGTCCGGTCGCGCGGCGAGACCACACCGTCGCCGCAGTCTCCAGAGGAGGAGACCAAGCGCCCTCACTAGCACAGCCTGTATAATCTAGCAGGCTGGAGCCAAATACGGCGGTCGCACGCGCTTTTTCGAGGTGGCCGCCCGACTACCTGCTGTCGCGCTGCCCGGTCAGAATCGGCCGTTGCCGGACACGCGACTCCCGTTCGGCCGCTCCGAAGGTGCGGACTCGCCCTTCGGCGCCCCCTCGCTGTCGACAAACGAGACGTCAAATCCTTTTACCCTCAGTGACTGCAGGATAGCGCTCTTGTCCGGGGCCTTGAGCCATGCTTCGCGTGGTTCAATCTGCTGCGACTCCACCAGCGCGATTAACGCGTCGGCCATCGTCACCATGCCGATCTTCCTTGACGTCTGCATGATCGATTGCATCTGGAAGGTTTTTCCTTCCCGAATCAGGTTGGACACAGCAGGCGTCACAAGCAGAATTTCCATCGCCGCTACCCGTCCGCCACCGATCTTGCGGCACAGCACCTGCGAAATGACACCGCGCAACGACTCCGACAGCATCACACGGACCTGCTCCTGACGATCCGGAGGAAACTGGTCAATGACACGATCGACGGTGCTCGCTGCGGTCGATGTGTGCAGAGTGCCGAACACCAGATGCCCGGTTTCGGCGGTTTCGATGGCGATCGCCACCGTGTCCAGATCCCGCAACTCCCCAACGAGCACGACATCGGGATCTTCGCGCAACGCGGCGCGCAGCGCGTGCCGGAACGACCCCGTGTGCATGCCCACTTCGCGCTGCGTGACAAGACACCCTTTGGATTCGTGAACGAATTCAATAGGATCTTCGATGGTAATCACGTGATCACGTCGACTTTCATTAACCAGATCCACCAATGAACACAGGGTGGTCGACTTCCCGCTCCCGGTCGGTCCGGTCACCAGAACAAGTCCCTTGCTTAGCTGGCACAGCGCGCGCACATGGGAGCTGACGCCGAGCTCGTCGGCGGTGACAATCCGCGACGGAATCGCGCGGGCGACCAGACCGGGCCCCGATCGGTCGCGGAACGCGTTCATTCGGAAGCGCCCGACTGCGGCAATCTCGTAGGCGTAGTCGGTATCGTTGGTCTCAGCGAACTCCCGACGATTCCGTTCCGGCATCGCGGAGGTGATCATCGCTTCCAGCAGATCGGCCGGGATGCGCTCCGTACCCGGTATAGGCTGAATGTCACCGCTCTCGCGCATCAGGGGCACTTCGCCGGATCGCAGATGCAGGTCCGACGCACCGGCGACCATCTGTGCCCGCAGCAAACCGTTCAGCAGGTTCAGCGCGTCGGGGAACACGGAAGGAGGTCGCGTGAGCGAGAGGGCCGCAACAGCCTCCGCGGCGGCCGCCATGCTCATCGGCCCCGGGTCGTGCACAACCGTTGCCCGATTCACCTCCGCCTCCCGAGACAGAGCAACAAACAAACGATGCGACCCGAAGGTCAACGGTGCGTCTGCCCTGCCATCCGCATCGAACTGCGAAAGCGTGATGGGAGGAACGAGCTGAGCGACAATTCCGCGCCACTGATCGGCGTTGAGGGACTGTTTGGTCAGCGAACTGCGCCCGGTCTCGCGAACGAGAGTGACGGGTGCGTCCGCATGGATAAGCAGTTCGCCCTCCGGAGCCCCGATGAGCACATCAAGTAAACGATGAATCTGCGACATCAGATCCTTTGCTCCACGTGCATGATGGAGGCTCGGTTGATCAGCACCACGCCGTTGTCGTGGTACAATGCGATAAACCGCTCCGCACAGTGATTCAGAAAGTCCAGCACGCGCGAATTGGCACTGGCAACTTCCATCAGCGCGGTCCCGCGGTGTACGGTACCGTCGCTCAGCAACACGGACAACTCGGCCGCCAAACCAATCGCCCAGTCAGGCGGCTCAACGTCTTCGCGCGCCACCAACAGTTCGCGCACATGGTCCTTCGCGATCAGGACGATTTGTCCGGCTGTCGCAGCGAGTGGAAAGAATGGCTCGCTGCTGTTCAGCAGATCGGCAGCCGTCTCGTGCCCCACCGCGTTGCGGGCACTCGGCTGCACAAACACATCACCGGCCACGCGTCCGCCGTCTGTTGTAATGATCACAACAGGCAGTCGCGATTTCTCTATGTGAAAATCGTTATCCGTCGTCCACATGGCAGCCGGGCAGCGCGGGTGTATTCTCATACTGAAGTGTAGACGCGCATGCCATCTCGCGGCAAAAAGTCGTTACGCGTCGCACCCAATCCCTCACCCTCAGTGTCGGTTGCTCCGGCGCGGGAGTGAAGCGGCCAGGCTCAGGCGTGTGAATCGACGCACGGATCGCATTGCTCGATCTGCAGAGTCACGTGGTTGATGCCGATGCCGGCCATGCGCTGCTGGGTCTCGGACAAAACGTCGGCGTGATGATCGGCGTCGGGCACCGTCGCGTGCGCACTCATGGCCAGAACGCCCGATGCGAGAGTCCACACATGTAGATCGTGCACGTCATCAACGCCACGAATGCCACCGATCGCCGCGCGTACATCGGCGATATCGATATGCGCCGGCGTCGCTTCCAGCAGCACATCGACAGATTCCCGAACCAGTCGCCATGCGGAGCGCACGATCAGCAGAGTCACGAGCAGCGACGCCACCGGGTCGAGAACATCCCAACCGGTCGTACTGATCAACACCGCGGCGACAATGGTCGCTACCGAACCGAGCAGATCGCCAAGAACGTGCAAGTAGGCGCCACGGAGATTCATGTTCTGCGACTGCCCGCCATGCAACAGCAGCGCGCAGATAACGTTAATCAACAAGCCGACAACGCCGACCAGCAGCATGGTCTGATCACCGACCGGCTCCGGTCGTGCGATGCGGGCAAGTGCCTCCCATACGATGCCTGCAGACACCACCAGGAGCGCTGCGCCATTGATGAACGCCGCAAGCACTTCCCAGCGCAAATATCCGTAGGTCTTGGCCGGCGTCGCCGGCTGTCTGCTGAACCAGCCGGCGAACAGCGCCAGCCCCAGCGCGGCGGCATCGGTCAGCATGTGAGCGGCATCGGCCAGCAGTGCCAGCGAATTCGCGATGATCCCGCCAACCACTTCCACCACAAGAAATACCGACGTCAGAACAAGCGCGAGCACCAGCCGCCGCTGAATCTGTAAGTGCGACGCGGGATCAGTTCCGGAGCGGTGTGCGTGTACGTGCGCCAAGCTGGGTCGGTCAGAGGTGGACGGTTTGTCGCGCGGTGCTAACTTGAGGACGTGCTCAACAAAATTCTGGTCATCATCGGGCTGCTCGCCCTCAACGGCTTCTTTGTCGCCGTGGAGTTTTCCCTCGTACGATCCCGCCGCACTCGGCTCGAAGCCATGGTGCGAAGTGGAGATCGTCTGGCGGCGGTCGCTCTGAAGGCCACGGGTAATCTGTCCAGAATGCTCTCGGCGGGCCAGCTTGGGATTACCCTCACTTCGCTCGGTCTGGGCTGGGTCGCCGAGGAATCGTTGGGTGAGTTCTTCAGGCATTGGATGAGCGGCCTACCCCTCCCGATCGACATCGGAATCCGGGCAAGCATCGGCGCCACCATCGCGATCGTGGCTGCCACCTTCATGCACGTGGTGTTCGGTGAATTGGCCCCCCGCGCGGTTGCCCTCAATCACCCGGAACGCGTCGCTCGTCTCCTTGCCCCCGTTTTAGTCGTGTTCGCGTGGCTGACCACACCGTTCATCTACGTGCTGAACAAGGCGGCCGCATTCACGCTACGCCTCTTCGGACAAAAGCTGGATGTTTCCGAACCCGTTCACTCACCTGACGAACTCCGCATGCTCGTTGAGCATGCAGAGGTCGGAGGCTCGCTGCTGTCCACAGATGCAGAACTCCTTGAAGGGGTCTTTGAGTTTTCCGAGAAAAATGCACGCGAGGTCATGACACCGCGCACGGGTATCGTCGCCATTCCAGTCGAAGCGACTCTTGATGAAGCCTGCGCCATCGCTGAGGAAAGCCACTTCTCTCGTTTCCCGGTATATGAGGACAGCCTCGACAACGTCGTGGGTCTGGTGCTCGTCAAGGATCTGCTGCGCGAGGTGCGACGAGCCGCGCCCGGATGGACCGTGGCAACCATTAAGCGGGACGTGCTCTTCGTTCCAGGATCGCGCGAGGTCGAAGAAGTGCTGTCGGACTTTAAACGGCACAAGGTACACCTCGCGGTGGTCATCGACGAGTTCGGTGGGACGGCGGGCCTAGTGACGATGGAAGACCTGCTCGAAGAAATCGTTGGCGAGATCCTCGACGAGTATGATGACCCGGAGCCTGCGACGTCGACGAGCGTCTCGGGTGAAACGCTGATTCCGGGCGAGATGCACATCAATGACGTCAACGAAAACTTCGAAATGACGGTACCCGATGACGACTACACGACCATCGGAGGCTACGTGTTTGGTGCATTGGGTCGGCTGCCGTTGGTCGGTGACCGGGCGACTGGCGGCGGTGCCACGTTTGTGGTGCGGGAGATGGACGGTCGGCG
>JBGTBX010000095.1:0-3664 GCA_041749115.1 Gemmatimonadaceae bacterium | reverse complement strand
AGCATCTTAGCAACCGCGTGAACTTTTCGCTATGGCACAATACGCCAACGACAAGCCATTCATGACCCGCATCGTGCTTCTGTATTGGTTATGATGAACCTACGCCAGTTCCAGTTGCTTATGGTTTGAAATGCCGTCGATGCAGACAACCCATAGGGCTGTGCTGCTGATTCGCCTGGGTAAGGTCGATCTTTCTTTCGAGCGTACGGAAGCGAGCTCGGCTCGTAACTAGAGTAGGCGCATTCTGTGCAGCCCCTCTCGGTACTCCGAACAGGAACTCACAAACGCTAGCACAACCATAATTTACCAGAAAGCGGGTATGCCTGATACAGTTTTCGCACGTCGGCGATAGCTTATCGTGCATAGTGCCTCGCAGTTTCGAGCGATGTATGGCCGAGAATCCGTTGGAGGCTACGCGAGTCGCCCCCGTTGCGGACATAGGTCATGGCAAAGGTATACCGGAACAGGTGAGGTCCCGATGGAGACACTGGCAAGGAAGTCTCCTGGAATGACAAATCGTCTGGTCAGGCTGTCACATTGCTATTCAACTTCGGGGCTGTTAGGTAAGGTGACCCTGCGCCACGTAGTTACGAACTCCATGAAAAGGGTGCATGGTGGATAGCATCGATCACGACATTCACCTGGTTGGTACGCTCGCAGCCGGAGGCGGCTTCCGCGTAACCGCTACCCGACTTGAGATTACTGATCGCGCCTTTGGGGCCGGGAAACTCATTGCCCATATCCCGCTTGAGGTGGTCATTGGTGCGACGCGAGTTGGCGTGCGCGTGACAGTTCATCGACACCGTCACTCAATCGTAACAGTGGATGCAGCCTCGGAAGCCGCTGCACGAGAGCTAGCGGAAGTCCTGACTCGATTGGGTCTGGCTACAGAACACGACTGGCACATTGCGCTCCAAGGTCTTGTCGCGTTGTTTGATATACCGCCGCACGACGCGCAATGTCCGGGGCGACACTGGCACAAGCCGTTGCTTATCACCTTTGCCGATAACCCGCAGCAGCCCCAGCTCCCAGTCGATGTCTTCGTCGCGCAATCCGGTCAGCTCCGAAGCCCGCAGCCCGGTGTCGTACAGCACCGTTACTATGGCGGAGTCTCGCAGCCCGGTGAGTCGACGAGTGTTGCAGGCGGCGAGTAGCTTCTCAATGTCCCGAGGTTGGAAGATGTCGAAGTCGCGGCTGGGAATCTTGGGAATGCCGAGCTTTTCAGATGGGTTGCTGTCGACGAGCCCGTCGGACACGGCGAAGTTGAACAGTGTCTTGATCGCCCGGACGTTGTTGGCGACCGTCTTCGGCGAGTACCACGTGCTGGCGTCGGTGATGAATTCCCGCAGCAGGCGTAGCGTCAGCTCGTCGGTGTCGACTGGGTAACCTGCCGCGTCGAGGAACAAGACGAGGCGACGGACGTGATACCGCATGGACGTCACGGTGTTGGGGCTGCGGCCCATGGCGCGTGCGTACAGGCGGTATTCTTCGAACAGCTCGTCGAGGTGCATGGTGTGGTTTCCCATCTCGCGTGAGGCGAATTCCGAAACGGGAAAACCAAACGTCTAGTTTCAAGCGAAAACGACAGCCGAAGCTGCCGTTTACCGCGTACATATGGGGAAAAGTACGCCCGGGAGGATTCGAACCTCCGGCCTCTTGGTCCGCAACCAAGCGCTCTATCCACTGAGCTACGGGCGCAGAAATCCCCTGCGATTCCATCGCAAAGGCGAATGTAGATGGTAGCATACGGACCCGCGTCCGCCAATGCCGTCCAAACTGCCCGGTTGCGCCGGAATGTCGGACGAATTGGCTGCTCTATCAGCTTGACACTTCTAAAGACACCTGCGTATGATGATCACTAGCAGCCTTGCGCACGCGAGGGCTATCAAGGAGTATCGCGCACATGACGTATCGGCGGGACAATGTGAAGGTTGCCGAGATGGCTTTCACGAAGGCCAGCGTCGACCTGCGCAGCATAATCCTCCTTCTTAGCCTGCTTGTACTCGTAGTACTTCTTATTACGGGATCTACATAGGGAGCGCGCGCGAGACCGGACGACAGAGATACGAAAACCGCGAGCCTCCCGAAGTCGGGAGGCTCGTTTGATGTTTGTCGAATTATCGTGGGTTCCTGACAGGGACGCGGGGAAGGGTGTGGCAGAAATGGTTGTCGTTGCGCAGGAGCTGGTGACTCCTCCCGAGGAGGAACAGAGAAAGCAGCACCGCCCAACAAACGGGGCGCGCATTCTCTGTGAAGCGCTAATCCGCGAGGGTGTCGAAGTCATCTTCGGCTACCCGGGTGGGGTCATCATCCCACTGTATGACGTGTTCCCCGAGTATCCTGATCTCAAGCACGTCCTCGTGCGCCACGAACAGGGAGCGGGACACGCAGCCGACGGTTACGCCCGCGTCACCGGCAAGGCAGGCGTCTGCCTCGCCACGTCCGGCCCCGGCGCAACGAACCTGGTTACCGCGATTGCCACCGCGAAGCTCGACTCGATTCCAATGGTCGCGATCACCGGCCAGGTCTCCCAGCCGGTCATCGGCACCGACGCCTTCCAGGAAACCGATATCATGGGCGTCACCATCCCGATCACGAAGCACAATTTCCTCGTGCGCGATGTCAAGGATCTTGGTCTAACGATCCAGAAGGCGTTCCACCTGGCCCAGACCGGCCGTCCCGGTCCGGTGCTGGTGGACATTCCTAAAGATGTCCTTCTGGCTCAGGGCGAGCTAGGCGAACCAATCGTGATCGATCTCCCAGGTTACCGCCCAACCTACACACCCAACAGAAGACAGATCCGCCTGGCGGTCGAGGAGATCAATCAGGCTTCGAAGCCGCTGATCCTGGCCGGCCACGGCGTCCTGCTTTCGGGGGCCGAAACGGACCTGATGGCGTTTGCCGAGAAGGCTGACGTCCCGGTGGGATTGACCCTGCTCGGGATCGGCGCATTCCCGCAATCGCACCCGCTCGGTCTCGGCATGATCGGGATGCACGGCTTCACACACTGCAACCGTGCGATAAACGAGGCCGATCTGCTGATCGCGGTCGGCATGCGCTTTGATGATCGCGTGACCGGCAACCTCGATGAGTTCGCGCCGAACGCGCGGGTCATGCATATCGATATCGATCCCGCCGAGATCGGCAAGAATGTGCCGGCTACCGTCCCAGTAGTCAGCGATGCAAAAGCAGCGCTGCGCATGCTGACCGAGGCAATCGAGCCGCAGGACCACTCCGAGTGGCGTGGCGAAGTTGCTGAATGGCGCAGACGGCCGCCTTATGTTGCGCCGTCGGCCGAGCGCGGCCTTTTGGCCCAAACGGTGCTGGAGCGCCTCTTCGACCTCACCAATGGCGAGGCAATCGTCACGACAGACGTCGGTCAGCACCAGATGTGGGCCGCACAGTTTTACAAGACTGACAAGCCCAATCACTGGATCTCATCCGGGGGACTTGGCACGATGGGCTTCGGGGTGCCGGCCGCGCTTGGCGCAGCGAAGGCGCGGCCTGATGCCGAGGTCTGGGCCATCGTCGGTGACGGTGGCGTCCAGATGACCTCGTTCGAGTTTGCGACCCTGGTGCAGGAACGCGCGAACGTCAAGATCGCCATCCTTAACAATGGCTTCCTCGGGATGGTTCGCCAGTGGCAGCAGTTCTTCTACAACTC